>CAZJAA010000020.1:0-56160 GCA_964544055.1 uncultured Lachnospiraceae bacterium
TCCCGAAAATAAAGGAATTTTAATAAAAAACAGGTAGTAAATTTGACACTACCTTATGTAGATGACAGGTAAATGCAATGTAAAATCAAGGTAAAGAAATATCAAACCTTTGTAAAATCCGTTGAAAAACTCCTTTGGTTCCGTTACCATGCAAGGGTAGCAGAGCTTTGTCGCAGAAAAAAGTACGCTGCCGGGCAAGGCTTTTGCAGGAAAATGGAACAAAAGGAGATTTTTTTATGGATATTTTTGGTGTGCTGTCACTGGTGGGCGGTCTTGCCCTGTTTTTATTTGGTATGGATACTTTGGGAAAGGGCTTAGAAAAGCTTTCCGGCGGCCGGATGGAGCGAATGCTGGAAAAACTGACCTCTAATCGTTTCAAGGCGGTTGCACTCGGTGCCCTTGTTACGGCGATTATTCAGTCGTCTTCTGCCACTACGGTTATGGTTGTCGGTTTTGTAAACTCCGGCATTATGAAGCTTTCTCAGGCAATTGGAATTATTATGGGTGCCAATATTGGTACAACGATGACCTCATGGATTCTGAGTCTGTCCAGCATAGAGGGAGATTCTTTGTTTATCAAAATGCTCAAGCCAAGCTCGTTTTCTCCGATTCTTGCGATTATTGGTGTTGGGCTTCTGATGTTTTGTAAGAAAGAAAAAAAGCGTCATATTGGCGAAATTATGATTGGTTTTGCGGTGCTGATGACCGGAATGGATGCCATGAGTGCAGCCGTACAGCCATTGCAGGATGTGCCGGAGTTTACCAATCTTCTTCTGAAGTTTTCCAATCCGGTTCTGGGGCTTTTGGCAGGTTTGGTACTGACGGCGATTATCCAGAGTTCATCCGCATCTGTTGGTATTTTGCAGGCGCTTTGTACAACAGGTGCTGTGCCGTTTGGTACAGCCATTCCGATTATTATGGGTCAGAACATCGGTACCTGCGTGACAGCAATTCTTTCCAGTATCGGCACAAGTAAAAATGCAAAACGTGCTGCGGCGGTACACCTTTTCTTCAATATAATCGGCACCACGGTGTTTATGGTTGTATTTTATACCATGAATATATTTATAAAATTCGATTTTCTGACCGATGCATGTGCTGCCAAGGATATTGCAACGGTACACAGCCTGTTTAATGTGGGTGCTACCTGTCTGCTACTTCCGTTTTCCAATCTGATGGAGAAGCTGGCAACCTTTGTAATTAAAGAATCCAAAGAGGATTTAGAGAAAAACAACATTTTTCAGGCACTGGATGTCCGTTTCCTTGATAAGCCGGGACTTGCACTGGAACAGTGTAAGCGTCTGACGGATGACATGGCGAAGCTGACCAAGGATTCTCTGTTTTGCGCAATTGAACTGTTGGAATGTTATGACGAAAAACAGGAACGACAGGTGGCAGAGCAGGAAGCACTGGTAGACCGCTATGAAGATGAACTGGGAGCATATCTTGTTAAGGTCAGTTCGTGTGATTTGTCGGTAAAGGATAGCCATACGGTAACCATGCTGCTACATTCTATCGGCAACTGGGAAAGAATTTCTGATCATGCCTTAAATATCTGTGACGCAGCAAGAGAAATCCACGAAAAGAAAATTTCGTTTTCCAGGGCGGCAGCCGCAGAACTGGCAGTGTATACAAGAGCAGTGAAGGATGTATTGAACATGACGGTGGAAGCTTTTGAATATGAGGATGCGGCTGTGGCAAAAAAAATTGAGCCACTGGAAGAAGTGATTGATGAGTTGAATCTGCAGATAAAAAATCGGCATATTAATCGGCTGCGTGCCGGAGAATGTACCATTGAGCTAGGTTTTGTGCTCAATGATGTGTTAACTAATTATGAAAGAATCTCGGATCATTGCTCTAATGTGGCAGTGGCGGTTATTCAGAGTACAGATTACGAAGTAGAGGCACATCAGTATATCGACCATTTAAAGGATGAGGATGCCTTTAAAAAAGCAATCTGTACGGTTCAAAAAGAGTATTGTCTGCCGGAGGTGTAAAGCAGAAACTCAAAAAAATATCGGATTGCAAATTTTTATTTTGCATATTACAATAGCATTAAAAGCCGTAATATCTGGAAATATGTGCTGAAAAGCCGGCTTCTGGATGCTGTCAAAAGAAATGGAGATTAGTATGGCAATCATATATATTGTAGAGGATGACCGGAATATCCGGGAAATTGAAACAATTGCATTAAATAACAGCGGTTATACGGTAGAGGCCTTTGAATTGGCAAAGTCTTTTTTTCGGCGGCTGGACGAACGGACACCGGATTTGGTATTACTGGATGTTATGCTTCCGGATGAGGATGGGTTGAGCATCTTAAAAAAACTCCGTGGGCGTGGCGATACGAAAAAACTGCCGATTCTGATGGTAACGGCAAAATCGACAGAGATTGATAAGGTTCGTGGGCTTGATATGGGTGCGGATGATTATTTGTCCAAGCCGTTTGGAGTCATGGAGCTGGTGTCACGCGTGAAGGCACTGCTTCGCCGTACAAAGGAGGATACAGAGGAAAAGTTTCTCAGACTTGGAGATATTTTCATGGATGGGGAGCGCCGGGCAGTGTTCGTTAAGGATGTGCCTGTAGAACTGACTTATAAAGAATACGAACTGCTAAAGTATCTGATTTCCAATCAGGGAATTGTACTTACTCGAGAGCAGATGATGGGGCGTGTTTGGGGCACTTTTTTTGAGGGTGAAACGAGAACCGTTGATATGCACATCAAAACTTTGCGCCAGAAGCTGTCTGAAGAGGGTACGCGGATACGCACGGTCAGAAATGTAGGATATGTAATCGAATGAGAAGAAGAATTAATCGGCAGCTGATTGCTATAGCCGTTCTTGCAACGGTTGTAACCATGGCACTGATTACCATGGTGTTTCATCAGCTGTTAAGACAGCAGATAATTGAAGATTTAAAATCCTATGCAGGATTGATTGGAAGAACGGAATCTTACAAAAATATGGACATTTATGCTTCGGAGGTCAAAGCAGAAAATGTCCGGATTACTTGGATTGCCGCAGACGGCAGAGTGCTGGGGGATACCGAAGTCAATCAGAACAAGATGGAAAATCACGCAGAACGTCCAGAGTTTTTTGATGCCCTGCAAAATGGTGAGGGTATTGACATCCGCATGTCCGAAACGCTGGCAGAAAATACGTATTACTACGCCATGCGTATGGAAGATGGAACGATTCTCCGTGTGTCCAGAACGGCACAAAGTACATGGAACATTATTTTCAGTACCATGCCGGGACTGCTTCTGCTGCTGTTTGCAATGATTGTGCTTTGTGTTCTGCTGGCGCGCGTATTTGCAAAAAGTATTATTCATCCTTTAAAGACACTTGCTGCCAATCTTGAATATCCGGAGCTTACGGCTGATTCCGGCTACAAAGAACTGATGCCTTTTTTGCAGACCATTCGTACCCAGCATGAAAATATCCTGCGGGCGGCGAAAGTGCGGCAGGATTTTACCGCAAATGTATCCCATGAGCTGAAAACACCGCTGACTGCCATTTCCGGCTATGCGGAGCTGATGGAAAACGGTATGGTGCAAGGCGAAGATGTCACGCACTATGCCGGAGAAATACGTCACAATGCAAACCGCCTTCTGGCACTGATTAACGATATTATTCACCTGTCGGAAATGGATCGCACAGAATATGAGGTGCAGATGCAGTCGGTTAATCTGACGGAACTGGTAGAAAATAATCTGGAAGGGCTAAGGGTTTCGGCCGAAAAGCGAAATGTTTCTCTGCGCTATGTCGGTGAACAGGCAACGGTCTATGGAAATGTGGAGCTTCTGGAAGAACTTTTGTGGAATCTGTGTGACAATGCCATCCGCTATAACAAAGAAAACGGCATAGTACGCGTGCAGATACAAAAGACAACAGAATGCATCAACCTGATTGTCAGTGACACCGGAATCGGCATCTCGCCGGAACATCAGGAGCGAATTTTTGAACGTTTTTACCGGGTGGATAAAAGTCGTTCCAAGGAAACGGGAGGCACGGGACTTGGACTTGCCATTGTAAAGCATATTGTAATGCAACATGATGCAGAACTGTTTCTGGAAAGTAAACCAGGTGAGGGAACCAAGATTACGGTGAGCTTTCACTCCTGTCCAAAAGGTAACTGAAAATATGAAAATAGAGTTTACGGTTGACATAAAATTGCCGGAGGAATATAATTAACGAAGTTTGGAGCGTTTATTGATGAAGGAGGAATAGCAGCAATGGATAAAATCAGAACAAGATATGCACCAAGTCCGACCGGCCGTATGCACGTTGGAAATTTAAGAACAGCATTATATGAATATTTAATTGCAAAGCACGAGGGTGGAGATTTCATCCTTCGTATTGAAGATACCGACCAGGAGCGTTTTGTGGAGGGTGCCACAGAAATTATTTATCGCACGATTGCAAAATGTGGTATGGAATATGATGAAGGCCCAGACAAGGATAAAGGGTATGGACCTTATGTTCAGAGTGAACGCATGAAAACCGGTGTATATATGGAATATGCAAAAAAGCTTGTAGAAATGGGCGAAGCTTATTACTGCTTCTGCACAAAGGAGCGTCTGGACAGTCTTCGTACTTTGGTTTCTGAGAGTGAGGAATCCAAGGAAATTGTAAAGTACGACAAGCACTGTCTGCATCTGAGCAAGGAAGAAATTGAAGCAAAGCTGGCAGCAGGTGAGCCATTTGTTATCCGTCAGAATGTGCCGACGACAGGGACCACATCCTTTACGGATGCAGTCTATGGCACGATTACCGTTGAAAATGAAGAACTGGACGATATGATTTTAATCAAGTCCGACGGTTTCCCAACCTATAACTTTGCCAATGTAATTGATGACCACTTAATGAAGATTACCCACGTTGTCCGGGGAAATGAGTACTTATCTTCCACACCAAAATATACCCGCCTTTATCAGGCATTTGGCTGGGAAGAGCCGGTGTATGTACACTGTCCTCTGATTACCGATGAAAACCACCACAAGCTTTCCAAGAGAAGCGGACATTCTTCCTTTGAAGATTTATTAGAGCAGGGATTTTTGCCGGAAGCCATTGTAAATTTTATGGTTCTGCTCGGCTGGAGCTCCGGTACCGACCGTGAAATTTTTTCTTTGAAGGAACTGGAAGAAGTGTTTGATTATCATCACATAAACAAATCTCCATCGGTATTTGACATTCAGAAGCTTCGTTGGATGAACGGAGAATACATTAAGATGCTGGATGATGACAAGTATTTAGAACTTGCGGTGCCTTATGTAAAAGAGGTTGTAAAAAAAGAGTACGATTTAAACAAAATTGCCATGTTAGTTAAGAGCCGTATTGAAACTCTTTGCGACATTGGTGAAAAAATTGATTTCTTTGAGGAGCTTCCGGAGTACGATACCGAAATGTATGTACACAAAAAGATGAAAACAACCAAGGAAAGCTCGCTTACCGTATTGCAGGAGCTTCTGCCGGAATTAGAGGCACTGGAGGACTACTCCATTGCCGGCGTGGAAAAGGTTTTAATGGGTTACATTGCAAAGACCGGTATCAAAAACGGTCAGGGCTTATGGCCGGTTCGTACCGCTGTTTCCGGAAAGCAGTCTACTCCGGGCGGAGCATATGAAATTATGGAAATTCTTGGAAAAAAAGAATCCTTATACCGTATTCGTAAGGCAATTGAACTGTTGTCTGAGTAATCCGGGCGAAAGCTGTATGTGAGGTTGTGCTGCCAAAATACCGGAATCCGGGGCAGAAGCTACCATACAGAATAGGAAACAGAGAAAGAAAAAGGGAAACGTTTTGGAGGATAGCAGAATGCAGGCTTTTGGGGCTGTTCTGTTGTCCTCCTGATTAGTAAATAAAGGGAAAAGGTCTTGGAGTTTAATAAAGCACAACAAAAAGCAATTGCACACAGAGAAGGACCGATGCTGGTACTTGCCGGTCCGGGCTCTGGAAAAACAGCCGTAATTACGAGGAGAGTGTTGGAACTCACTCAAAATGGCGTGGCACCGGGAAATATTCTTGTGATTACTTTTACAAAAGCAGCAGCTGTTGAAATGCAGGAGCGTTATGAACAGCTACAGAAGAAAGAAAATGTTTCTACCCTGACCGGCAGGGTAAATTTTGGCACCTTTCATGCCGTATTCTTTAAAATTCTGAAATATGCCTATCAATGGGATGCCTCAAATATTATCCGGGAGGAGACCAGTACCCAGATGCTCTCGGACATTATCCAGAAACTGGATATGGAGCTTGAGGATGAAAGAGAATTCATTGACGGAATCCGTTCAGAAATCAGCAAAATAAAGTCGGAGAGAATTGATATCAGAACGTATTATTCCATGAACTGTCCGGAAGAACAGTTTCAGAAGATTTTTTTGGAATATACGGAAAAAATGAAGCAGCAACGACTGATTGATTTTGATGACATTCTACTGTATACCTATGAACTGTTGATAAAAAGAAAAGATGTGCTGGCAATGTGGCAGGAAAAATACCAGTACATTCTGATTGATGAATTTCAGGATATTAACCGTATTCAGTATGATATTATCCGGCTGCTTGCAAAACCGCAGGATAATCTGTTTATTGTAGGGGATGATGACCAGTCGATTTATCAGTTCCGTGGGGCAAAACCGGAAATTATGCTGAATTTCCCAAAGGATTATAAAAATGCAGAGCAGGTATTGTTGAATTATAATTATCGTTCCCAGGAAAAAATTGTAAAGTCCGCCCTGCGCGTGATTGGACATAACGAAAAACGTTTTCCAAAAGAAATTTTGGCAACAAAACCGGGTACAAAACCGGTATTTACGGAAAAATTTCCTTCCCAGGAGGAAGAGGGAGAGCGAATTGTGGAGCTGATACGAAAGTACCGGGCACAGGGAATTCCGTATAAAGAAATGGCGGTGCTGTTCCGCACGAATACTCAGGCAAGAAGTGTTATGGGAAAGCTGCTTTCTTATAATATACCGTTTCAGATGAGGGATTTAGTTCCAAATTTATTTGACCACTGGATAGCAAAAAACATCATTGCTTATATCCGCCTTGCAATGGGAAGCAGGGAAAGAGGATTAATGCTGCAGGTGATGAATCGTCCGAACCGTTATTTGTCGAGAGAATCATTACCCGATCAGACGGTGGATTTTGAAAAATGGAAGCGTCAGTATTCTGACCGGGACTGGATGGCAGAACGCATTGACAAGCTGGAATACGACCTTCAGATGATTGCAAAAACGAATCCGTATGCGGCAGTCAATTATATTCGTCGCGGCATCGGCTATGATGAATATCTTATCCAATATGCCGAGTACCGTCGCATGAAGCCGGAAGAACTGACAGAAATAGTGACGGAGCTTCAGGAAACGGCAAGAAATTTTGCAACCTTTGAGGAATGGTTTGCTTATATGGAAGAGTACAAAAAAGAATTGGAGCATCAAAAAGAACTAAGGGCAAAAAGAAATGTGGACGGAGTAATGCTTGCAACAATGCATTCTTCCAAGGGACTGGAATATGAGGTTGTCATACTGCCGGATGTGAATGAAGGAATTACTCCGTATAAGCGGGCGGTATCCAAGGAGGAGCTTGAGGAAGAACGACGTATGTATTATGTGGCAATGACAAGGGCAAAGCAGTATCTGCATATTTTTTCTGTGTTACGGCTTCATGGAAAGGAAATGGAGCTTTCCAGATTCGTTGGTGAAATGTCATTAACTGCCCAGGAATTAAAGCCCGGAACCCATGTAATTCATGCTTCCTACGGAAAAGGTGTTGTAACAGCAGTAGACAAAGAGCGTGCTCGCATTTATTTTGATTCTATTTCTGGGGAAAGGTTATTTCAGCTGGAAGTGTGTAAAAAACGCAGTATACTAACAATAGAATAAGGAAAAGACTTTCTTAACGGAAACTTAACGGCACTCTATGCTATGATATATCGTGTTTAAGATTTCGTTAAGGAGGTTCCGGTATGGCAATTAGAAAGAAAGTCCTGCTTGTAGATAGTGACAAGGAATTCTGCAGCATTCTTTCTGGCGTGTTGTCAGAACATGGTTATGAGGTTCTGCCTGCTGCTACAGGAGAAGAAGGCATCAGTATGGCTTTTTCTCATTGCCCTGAGCTTATTCTGCTTGAACGGAGCCTGCCGGACATGGATGGAATACAGGTGCTCAAATCTGTCCGAAAATGGATGCTGAATCCGGTTATTATAATGTCTGAGTGTACGGAAGAACAGGCCATTGTACAGATGCTGGATCAATATGCCGATGATTATATGGTAAAGCCTGTGAGAATAGATGAATTGCTTGCAAGAATGCGGGCAGCAATCCGTCACACGCGTACCGGAGGCACAGATTTAAGGTTTGCCAACGAAGGAAAGATTGAAGTGGGGCGTCTGCTGATTGATTACAATAAATACCGTGTTTATGTGGATGAGGTAGATGTTGGTCTTACCCAGAATGAATTCCGGATGCTAGGACTTCTTGCCAGATATGCAGGTAAGGTGTTGACTTACGAACAGATTATGAAAGAGCTCTGGGGACCGAACTCCGGAGCGGATAATCAGATTCTTCGCGTGAATATGACAAATATTCGGAAAAAGATTGAGGATGATGCATTAAAACCAAAATATCTTTTTACGGAAAATGGAGTCGGATACCGCATGGTAACACAGGAAGAAGCTGCCCGGTGGAAAGCAAAATAAAAGGAATCATTTCATTCTGTCACCCCTGAAAATACCGCCGGCAGGGACATTACTTCCGGTGAAAACAGCTTCCGCCTTTGTTAAACTTAAGGGGTGAAGTTCCTAAGGGGCGAATAGTTACGAATTTTGTAGAAATTGCTACTTGATAAAATGAGGAGAGTATGCTATATTACTTTAGGTAATGAGAATTTTCCTCATTTTTTTTAAGCTCAAAATTGTTAAAAAATAAACAAAGTTAAGAAAGGAAACAGTGACTATGAGCAGAAAAATCACGATTATTGGTGCAGGAAGTGTAGGTGCAACGATTGCATATACGTTATCCCAGGATGATATTGCTTCTGAAATTGTTATGATTGACGTAAAGAAAGATAAAGCAGAAGGCGAAGTTATGGATATTATTCAGGGAACCTGCTTCCGCGACCCGATTTCCATTAAGGCAGGAGATTATGAGGATGCGAAAGGTTCTGACATCGTTATTATTACGTCCGGGGTGGCCCGTAAGCCTGGTCAGTCCAGACTGGAGCTGACACAGACCAATGTAAATATCTTAAAGGATATTACACCGAAGATTGCCGCTGCGGCACCAAATGCAAAGTACATCATTGTAAGCAATCCTGTAGATATCATGACCTATGTATTCATAAAGCTTTCCGGCATTCCGGAAAACCAGATTATTGGCTCCGGCACCATGCTTGATACGGCAAGACTCCGTTGTGGTATTGCAGAGCATTTTAATATTGCCCAGAAAAATGTGCACGCTTATGTGTTTGGTGAGCATGGTGATACCTCCTTTATTCCGTGGAGCAAGGCGTGCATTTCTGCTGTTCCGATGGAAGAGTATGTAAAGACCATGAAAAACAGCGGTGTTGCGGTTAATCCGGTAGATAAAGATGCCATGATTGAATATGTTCAGAAGTCCGGCGGTAAGATTATTGCAAACAAGGGTGCTACGTTCTATGCTGTATCTGCTGCCGTTTGTAAGCTTTGCAGTACACTGCTTGCTTCCACGGATTCCATGGCTACTGTTTCGACAATGATGCATGGAGAATACGGGATTGATGATGTCTGCTTAAGTACACTTGCTTTGGTTGGGCCAAACGGCTGTCAGGGCAAGGTGGAAGTGAACTTAACGGATGAGGAAGAAGCTCTTCTGAAAAAGAGTGCAGATACCTTAAAGAGCATTATTGCCCAGATTGAACTGTAATTCATAGAAGAAAAGGTACAAAAAATTTGCAACTGTATGAAATTAGAAGGAGAAATTAGTTATGAAGTATACTTATTATCCGGGATGTACCTTACGGACAAAGGCAAAGAACCTGGATGCTTATGCCAGAGCTTCGGCAAAGGCACTTGGCTTTGAATTGGAAGAAGTGGAGAACTGGCAGTGCTGCGGCGGTGTTTATCCGCTTGGCACGGACGAAATTGCTTCCAAATTGTCTTCCGTCCGCGTACTGAACGAGGCAAAGGAAAAAGGTCAGGATTTGGTTACTCTTTGCTCCGCCTGCCATCATGTCATCAAACGTGTGAATAACGACATGAAAAATAACGAGGATATCCGCACCAGAGCAAACAATTATATGCAGCTTAACACTCCGTATGCAGGTGAAACCAACGTACTGCATTTTCTGGAAGTGTTGCGTGATAAGGTTGGCTTTGATACTTTAAAGGAAAAGGTAGTAAATCCGTTAACCGGAAAGAAGATTGGTGCTTACTATGGCTGCCTGCTGCTTCGTCCGGGCAAGGTGCTTTCCTTTGACAATCCGGAAAATCCTACCATCATAGAAGACTTTATCCGTGCCATCGGTGCCACTCCGGTGGTTTATCCGTACCGCAACGAATGCTGCGGCGGTTATGTTTCTTTAAGAGAAAAAGAAATGGCAAAGAATATGTGCGATAAAATTAAGGAAAGTGCCAAGGGCTTTGGAGCAGAACTGTTAATCACCGCCTGCCCACTGTGTATGTACAACTTAAACAAGATTACAGACGCAGAGCTTCCGGTATACTATTTTACAGAATTACTTGCCGAGGCACTTGGAGTAAAGGAGGAGGCTTTCATATGAGCAGTGCAAAAAATCAGGCTGAACTGATAAAAGAAATCAGCGGCGTAAATCCGTTAAAGTGCATGAAGTGCGGCAAATGCTCTGCCACCTGTCCTGCCTTCAACGAAATGGACATCAAGCCTCACCAGTTTGTATCTTATGTACAGAACGGTGACATTGAGGCTCTGGCAAATTCCAAGTCTCTCTGGAAGTGTCTTTCCTGCTTTGCCTGTGTGGAACGCTGCCCAAGAGATGTACAGCCGGGACGTCTTATTGACGCAGCAAGACAGCTGGTAGTACGCCAGAAAGGTCAGACCGGTCTTGCCCCGGAAGAAATTCCGGAGCTGTTGGATGAAGACCTTCCACAGCAGTTACTTGTCAGTGCATTCAGAAGATACAGGAGGTAAGCCGTAATGCAGAGAATAGGTGTTTTTGTCTGCCACTGTGGTAGTAATATTGCGGCTACGGTAGACGTTAAAAAAGTAGTAGAAATGGTTCAGATGGAACCGGGCGTGGTTCATGCAGAGGATTACCAGTATATGTGTTCTGAAGCAGGCCAGGCAAAGATTCAGGCGGCAATCAAGGAAAAGAATTTAACAGGTATCGTTGTATGTTCCTGTTCCCCACGTATGCATGAAACCACCTTCCGCACTGCTGCACAGCGTGCCGGTTTAAATCCATACATGGTAGAAATCGCAAATATCCGTGAGCACTGCTCCTGGATTCACAAGGATATGGAAGAGGCTACCAAGAAGGCAGTCATCCTTGCCAGAGCAGCCATTGCAAAGGTTAATTTAAATACTCCGCTTCAGCCGGGCGAAAGCCGTGTAACAAAGCGTGCGCTTGTCATCGGCGGTGGTATCGCAGGTATCCAGACTGCTCTGGATATTGCAGATGCCGGTTATGAAGTAGACATCGTAGAAAAGACTCCGAGTATCGGCGGAAGAATGTCCCAGTTAGACAAGACCTTCCCAACACTCGACTGTTCTGCATGTATCCTCACTCCTAAGATGGTAGAGGCAGCAGCACATGAAAAGATCACAATTTATACATACAGTGAAGTAGAAAAGGTATCCGGCTTCGTCGGTGACTTTACTGTGGATATCCGCAAGAAGGCAAGAAGTGTGGATGCAAATAAGTGTACCGGTTGTGGTGTCTGCCAGGAGAAGTGTCCTTCCAAGAAGGCTCCAAGTGAGTTCAACCGTGGTTTGAATACAAGAAGTGCCATCTACACCCCGTTTGCACAGGCAATTCCAAACGTGCCGGTAATTGACCGTGAAGCGTGCATGAAGTTTAAGACAGGCAAGTGTGGTGTCTGCGAAAAGGTTTGTCAGGCAGGTGCCATTGATTACACCCAGCAGGATGAAATCATCACAGAAAAGTACGGTGCTATTGTTGTAGCTACCGGCTTTGACACCATCAAGTTAGACAATTACGATGAATATGCGTACAGCCAGAGCAAGGATGTTATCACTTCCTTAGAGTTAGAGCGTATCATGAACGCTGCCGGTCCTACCAAGGGTCACTTGGAGCGTTTATCCGATGGAAAGCATCCAAAGGAAATGGTATTCGTACAGTGTGTCGGCAGCCGTTGTGCAGACAACCGCGGCAAGAGCTACTGCTCCAAGATCTGCTGTATGTATACCGCAAAGCATGCCATGTTGATTCGTGATAAATATCCGGATGTCAACGTAACGGTATTCTATATTGATGTTCGTACTCCTGGTAAGAACTTTGACGAATTCTACAGAAGAGCAGTAGAAGAATACGGTGTAAATTACATCAAGGGTCAGGTCGGCAAGGTACTTCCTCAGCCGGACGGTTCCCTTTTAGTACAGGCTTCCGACTTACTGGAAAACAAGCAGATTTTAAAGAAGGCAGATATGGTCGTTTTAGCAACTGCCATTGAGCCGGATCCATCCGTAAGACAGATTGCAACAATGCTGACGGCAAGTATCGATACAAACAATTTCTTAACAGAAGCACATCCAAAGCTTCGTCCGGTAGAGTCTCCGACCGCAGGTGTATTTTTATCCGGTGTCTGCCAGGGACCAAAGGATATTCCGGAGACCGTTGCACAGGCAGGTGCGGCTGCCGTAAAGGCAATCGGCTTGCTGGCAAAGGATAAGTTAATGACAAACCCATGTACCGCAAAGGCAGATGAGCTGATGTGTAACGGCTGTTCCATCTGTGCTAACGTATGTCCTTACGGTGCGATTTCCTACGAGACGAAGGAAGTAAATGACCACGGTATCCGTGAAACACGCCGCGTGGCAATGGTGAATAATGCACTGTGCCAGGGTTGTGGTGCTTGTACCGTAGCCTGCCCATCAGGTGCGATGGATTTACAGGGCTTCTCCAACAGACAGATTATCGCGGAGGTAGATGCAATATGTCGATAAATAATGAAGAATTCAGACCGAAAATTGTTGCGTTCTGCTGTAACTGGTGCAGCTATGCAGGCGCAGACTTAGCCGGCAGCAGCCGTCTGGCTTATCCTGCCGACGTAAAGATTATCCGTGTTCCTTGTTCCTGCCGTGTCAACCCGATGTTCATTTTAAGAGCATTTGAAAAGGGCGCAGACGGTGTCATCCTCTGTGGATGTCATCCGGGCGACTGTCACTACAGCACAGGTAACTATTATGCAAGAAGACGTATGACCCTGTTGTTCTCCATGCTGGATTACATGGGTGTGGAAAACGGCCGTACCCGCGTAGAATGGGTATCCGCAGCCGAGGGTGTAAAGTTTTCCCAGACAATGAACGAGTTTGTAGAAAAGATTCATTCTCTTGGTGAGAATGTCAGATTGGGGGATGTAAGATGCAGGAATTAATCAGTCGTGCAAAAGAACTTCTGGCAGACGGTACGGTAGCCCGTGTTCTTGGCTGGAGAGCAGGCGACCTTCCATACAATCCGGAACCGGCGTTCTTTACTACCGCAGAAGAACTTGATAATTTTGTATATAACGGTTTTTGTGGCGCAAATTTAAGCAAATACATGATTGAGGCTTCCAAATTAGAAGGAAAAACCATGGTCTGCTTAAAGCCATGTGATACCTACAGCTTCAACCAGCTCATCAAGGAGCATCGTGTAGACCGTGAAAAGGCATACATCGTTGGCGTTGGCTGTAAGGGTAAATTAGATGTGGAAAAAGCAAAGAGCCTTGGAATTAAGGGTATTCAGAGCGTATCCGGTGCAGAAATGACCGAAGATGCCGAAACACTTACCTTCCAGACACTCTATGGTGAAAAGACCTGTGAGTATAAGGCTGTCCTGTTAGAACGCTGTCATGTCTGCAAGGGCAAGGAGCATATGGTATATGATGAGCTGATCGGAGAGTCCAAGGATACCAAGGATGCCGAGCGTTTTGCAGAGGTAGAAAAGATCGAAGCCATGAGTCCGGCAGAAAAGTTTGCATTTTTCCAGAAGGAATTAAGCAAATGTATCCGCTGCAATGCATGCCGGAATGTTTGTCCGGCATGCAGCTGCCGCAAGTGCGTATTCGACAGCACCAAGTTTGACAGTGCGCAGAAGGCAAATGTGGATTCCTTTGAAGAAAAGATGTTCCATGTAATCCGTGCATTCCATGTAGCGGGCAGATGTACCGACTGCGGTGAGTGTAGCAGAGTATGTCCGCAGGGCATTCCGCTTCATTTATTCAACCGTAAGTTCATCAAGGACATCAACGAATTATACGGCGAGTATCAGGCAGGTGCCGATACCGATTCCAAAGCACCATTAACAAACTTTACCTTCGACGATGCAGAACCTGGCATTGTTGCAGAACGTTAGAAATGGAGATAATGTAGTAAATAAGCCTGATAGCTTATTTACTACACGGCTATTTGTTTCTGAGCGAAAGCAAATAGCCCCTGATGGCAGACAAGAAATCGCCTATGCGAATTTCTTGTCGCCGTTTCGCGACAAAGTCGCTCAGAAATGAGGATAATGTATGTATAAGATAGCAAAAGAAAATCTTCCGGCATTATTCCGGTTAATGGCAGAAGAAAAAGAAATTTATGCGCCGGTGAATAACGGAGGACAGGTAAACTTTGCTGCCTGGACAGAGGATGCCTGCGTTGACCTGGACACCTTAAAGAGCGTAAAATCGCCAAAGGATGCTTTCTTTCCACAGAGTGAAAACCTGTATAACTGCTATAAAGACGGCAAAAAGATTAAAATTGAGCCGGAAGAGCTTAAAAATCAGGACTTCGTTGTTTTTGGCATGAAGGCATGTGATGTAAGAGGCGTTGAAGTATTAGATAAAGTATTTCTGGCAGAGCCGGTAGATTCCTTCTATGCGGCAAGACGCGCCCATGGCACGATTGTTGCCCTTGCCTGTCATGAGCCGGAGGAAACCTGTTTCTGTAAGGTATTCGGCATTGACTGTGCAGAACCGGTGGCAGACGTTGCTGCCTGGATGGTAGAAGGAGAATTATACTGGAAGGCACTGACCGATAAGGGTGAGGCACTGACAGCATCCGTAGCGTCCCTGCTCACAGAAACAGACGAGGCAAAGGTCGAGGCAGAAAAAGCTGCGATTCGTGCCATTGTAGAAAAGCTTCCGTATTCCAACCTTTCCTTAGAGGGCTGGAACGGTGATGCAACCAAGGATAAGTTTGACTCTCCGGTCTGGGAGGAATTATATAAACCATGTCTGGCATGCGGTACCTGCACGTTTGTGTGTCCGACCTGCCAGTGCTATGACATCAAGGATTACGATACAGGACATGGGGTACAGCGTTACCGCTGCTGGGATTCCTGTATGTATTCCGATTTCACTATGATGGCACACGGCAACAACCGTACCAGCCAGCTGCAGAGATTCCGTCAGCGTTTCATGCACAAGTTAGTATACTTCCCTGCGAACAATGACGGTATGTACTCCTGTGTCGGCTGTGGCCGCTGCGTGGAGAAGTGTCCGGCATCCTTAAATATTGTTAAGGTAATCAAAGCATTTGAAAAACAGGGAGGTGACAAGTAATGTGCGATTGTACCTGTCATGAAAATTACACACTGGACACCTTGATTCCAAAGGTTGGTGTGATTACAGATATCCGTCAGGAAACTCCTGATGTAAAGACCTTCCGTGTCAATGCTCCGGAGGGTGGAAAATTATTTGAACATATGCCTGGTCAGTGTGCCATGCTTTGTGCACCTGGTGTCAGCGAAGGTATGTTTTCCATTACTTCTTCTCCGACAAACAAGGAGTACCAGGAATTCAGTATTAAAAAGTGCGGTATGTTAACCGATTATCTTCACAGCCTGGAGGTTGGTTCGGAAATTACCGTGCGCGGACCTTACGGCAACCACTTCCCGGTAGAAACCGAGTTAAAGGGCAAGGATTTACTGTTTATTGCCGGTGGTATCGGTCTGGCTCCGCTTCGTTCCGTTATTAACTATGTGATTGACAACCGTGAAAACTACGGCAAAGTAGATATTCTTTACGGTTCCCGTTCCGCAGATGATCTGGTTCAGTTAAAGGAAATTCAGGAAGTATGGATGAATACTCCCGGCATTAACGTATATCTGACCATCGACCGTCCGCAGGAGGGCTGGACAGGAAATGTAGGCTTTGTTCCGTCCTATCTGAAGGAATTAAACTTTGCTGCAGAAGCAAATAAGGTTGCTTTAGTGTGCGGACCGCCAATTATGATCAAGTTCGTTCTGGCAGCCTTGAAGGAAATGGGCTTTAAGGATGAGCAGGTTTACACTACCTTAGAACTTCGTATGAAGTGTGGCGTTGGTAAGTGCGGTCGTTGTAACATCGGTTCCAAGTACGTTTGTAAGGATGGTCCGGTATTCCGTTTTGACGAAATCGACGAACTTCCAAATGAATATTAATCTTTTTTCGTTTACACGATAAGGACTTTTTGGTTGCATAACTAGGGCTTTTTGATTACCATATCCGTGTCCGCCTGACTCCTCCGACAGTCATTCGCCCAGTATGGAGCAAACGAAAAGCGTGTTTGTCCATTCAGGGCGAACGCCAGTCGTTTGAGATGTCGGACACTTGGATATGGTAATGCAAAAAGCACCATGGCTGTGAAAAGCGAAAAGAGGATTTGCTGTAAAAAAGCGAAAAAAGGATTCACTGTGAAAAGCGAAAAGAGGATTCGCTGTAAAAAAAGCGAAAAAAGGATTTGCTGTAAAAAAGTGAAAAAAGGATTCACTGTGAAAAGTGAAAAAAAGTTTCCCTGCAATAAGCAAGAAAAACAAGGAGAATTATCATGGCAGAGATGATTAACATTTACTTATACGGTAAAAAGTATGAAGTACCGGCAAGCTTAACTATCATGGAAGCGTTTGAATATGCCGGCTATCAGTTAGTGCGTGGCTGTGGCTGCAGAAACGGTTTCTGTGGTGCCTGTGCTACCATTTACAGAATTAAGGGTCAGACCGAGTTAGTTGGCTGTCTTGCCTGCTCCACCAAGGTGGAAAACGATATGTGCGTAGCAACCTTACCATTCTTCCCATTAGAGAAGAAGGTTTATGACATTACAGAGATTAAGCCTACCGCACAGATTATGATGCAGTTGTATCCTGAAATTTATGCGTGTGTTGGCTGTAACGCCTGTACAAAGGCATGTACACAGGATTTAAACGTAATGCAGTACATTGCATATGCACAGAGAGGCGAGTTCGAAAAGTGTGCAGAAGCTTCCTTTGACTGCGTTATGTGTGGTGTCTGCTCCTCCCGTTGTCCGGCAGGTATTTCCCATCCGCAGGTAGCCCTGCTTGCAAGAAGACTGACCGGTAAGTATATCCGTCCGGAAGCAGAGCATCTGACAAAGAGAGTAGAAGAGATTGAAAACGGTGAGTGCCGCGAATTGATCGAAGCTATCATGCAGAAGCCTTTAGAGGAATTAAAGGAACTGTATAACAATAGAGAAATTGAGAAGTAGGAGGATACCAAGATGAGTTTACCATATACCGCTGAGATGATGGAATCCGTAAAAAAGGTAGAGGCAGGCAGAGCAGCACGTATTGGTTTTGAGCCAAAGCGTATGACCGCAGAAGAAAAAACTGCGCTTCTGGAAGCTTTTCATCCGGACTACAATCTCGACAGCTTCGCTGAAATTAAAGTAGGCCCAAATAAGGGTCAGAAGGCTCCGAAGGAATTAGTAGAAATTCTTCAGGGCGAAAGCAGAATCAAGGATTTAAATCTTGACCTGACAAAGGTGGATTATGATGTAGATGTTCTTGTCATTGGTGGCGGCGGTGCCGGTTCTTCCGCAGCAATCGAAGCCAACGAGGCAGGTGCCAATGTTATGATCGTAACTAAGCTTCGTATTGGTGATGCCAACACAATGATGGCAGAGGGCGGCATTCAGGCAGCCGATAAGGAGAATGACTCTCCGGCACAGCATTATCTTGATGTAATGGGCGGCGGTCACTATGCTAACGTTCCGGAACTGGTAGAAAAGCTGGTTTGCGATGGTCCTGCTGCAATTAACTGGTTAGATAAGCTTGGCGTTTTGTTCGATAAGGATGAAAACGGCAACATGGTTACAACACACGGCGGCGGTACCTCCCGTAAGAGAATGCACGCCTGTGCAGACTATTCCGGTGCAGAGATCATGCGTGTACTTCGTGATGAAGTGTTCAACAGAGGAATTCCGGTAGTTGACTATACCGCAGCAATTGAAATTATCAAAGATACCGAGGGTAAGGCAGCAGGTGCAGTTCTGATGAATATGGAAACCGGTGAGATCTTGATTGCAAGAGCAAAGACGGTTATTATTGCTACCGGTGGTGCAGGACGTATGCATTACCAGGGCTTCCCAACCTCCAACCACTACGGTGCTACGGCAGACGGCTTAGTACTTGCTTACCGTGCAGGTGCAGCATTGCTTTATCAGGATACATTACAGTATCATCCAACCGGAGTTGCTTTCCCGGCACAGATTTATGGCGCACTGGTTACTGAAAAGGTTCGTTCCATGGGTGCAATGTTCGTAAACCGTGAGGGTGAAGTTTTCATGCATCCGCTGGAAACCAGAGATGTGGCTGCATCCGGAATTATCCGTGAGTGTAAGGAAAGACACAAGGGTGTGCAGACTCCTCAGGCAGAGGGCATCTGGCTTGACACTCCGATGATTGATATGATTCACGGCGAAGGTACTCTGGAAAAGAGACTTCCGGGTATGCTCCGTATGTACTTACGCTGCGGCATTGATATGAGAAAGGTGCCAATCGTTATTTACCCGACCCTGCATTACCAGAACGGTGGTATTAAGATTTCCGCAAACGGTATGTCCGATATCGAAAATCTTTATGTTGCCGGTGAGGCAGTCGGCGGAATCCACGGAAGAAACCGTCTGATGGGTAATTCCTTATTAGATATTATTGTATTTGGCCGTAATGCAGGTAAACAGGCAGGTGCAAAGTGCAAAGAAGTTCAGCTGGCTGATTTAACACTTTCCCATGTAAATGAATATTCCAAGATGCTTGCAGATGCTGGCATTACACCAACCGTTGCTTCTCCAAAGTTATTGCCGGATTACAGACCGGAGGGTGTAACAAGATTAAATTAAATTACGATTTATGTTTTGAATTTTAACTCGTTAAAAGGAGAGGATTACCATGCGTGAAATAAATGTAAGCCAGATCACAGATGTGGTGGAAAAGCTTTGTATTGAAGCAAACCAGCATCTGCCGGAGGATGTAAAGTGCGCCATCAAGAGCTGCAGAGCCTGTGAGGACTGGGACATTGCCCAGGGCGTGTTAGATAAGATTATTGAAAACTATGAGATTGCGGATTCCCAGTGCGTGCCGATTTGTCAGGATACCGGTATGGCGTGTGTATTTTTAGAAATTGGTCAGGATGTTCATCTGGTTGGCGGCAACCTGGCAGAGGCAGTAGATGAAGGCGTTCGCCGCGGTTATGGCAACGGCTATCTTCGTAAGTCTGTGGTAAAGGATCCGGTTCGCCGCGGCAATACCGGTGACAACACACCGGCAATGCTTTATACAGAAATCGTTCCGGGTGAGCAGGTAAAGATTACCGTGGGGCCTAAGGGCTTCGGAAGTGAAAATATGAGTGCTATCCGTATGTTCAAGCCATCCGCAGGACTTCAGGGCATCAAGGATTTCATCCTTGAAACTGTAGAAACTGCAGGTCCTAACCCATGCCCTCCAATGGTAGTGGGTGTTGGTATCGGCGGAACCTTTGATAAGGCAGCGCTTCTTGCCAAGAAGGCACTGATGAGACCAATTGATTCTTCCAATCCGGATCCATTTTATGCAGATTTGGAAAAGGAAATGTTAGAAAAAATCAATGAGCTTGGTATCGGACCACAGGGCTTTGGTGGAAAAACAACAGCCATTGGCTTAAATATCGAAACTCTGCCAACCCATATTGCAGGTATGCCATGTGCAATCAACATTAACTGCCATGTAACCCGCCATAAATCGGAGGTGATTTAGGATGGAAAAGCATATTACATTACCTTTAACTGAGGAACTCGCAAAGACCTTAAAGGCTGGCGATTCCGTTTACGTAACCGGTACGATCTATACTTCCCGTGATGCAGGTCACAAGCGTATGTGCGAAGCACTGGCAAGAGGGGAAGAACTTCCGTTTGACCCAACGGATGCTACCATCTACTATGTAGGACCAACCCCGGCAAAGCCAGGTCAGGTGATTGGTTCTGCCGGTCCGACCACCAGCGGTCGTATGGATGCCTATGCCCCAACCATGATGAGCGTGGGTGCAAGAGGTATGATTGGTAAGGGTGCGCGTCTGCCGGAAGTAGTAGATGCCATGAAGAAGTACTCCGGTGTGTACTTTGGTGCTATCGGCGGTGCCGGTGCCCTGCTTGCCAAGTGCATCAAGAGTGCAGAGCTGATTGCTTATGAAGATTTAGGAGCAGAAGCACTTCGTAAGCTTTATGTAGAGGATATGCCGTTAGTGGTTATCATCGACAGCGAGGGCAACAACCTTTACGAAGAAGGAAGAGCCGCTTATCTGGCTTCGAAGTAGAAGATCAGATTGAAAAATACTTGAAAAGACAAGAAAAACTGCAGTGCTACAAGACTGCGGTTTTCTTGTCTTTTTTTCAGATAGAGCTGCGCTTATTTCTTGTTTAATATGCAATTCTGAAATAATCCAGATACGTTTTATATTGATTCTGTGCCGTCAGACAGGTATCTGTGAGATCCCCCGGCTCCTTGTCCCATTCTTTCAATCCACGATATCCGGCAGGGCAGTAGCTCTGCCGCCGACTTCGTTGGGCAGTTTCGTATAATCACCAACGACAAACCAGTCCTTTCTGGAATCGCTGGTGCCTTTTTTCAAAATCATATGAAGCTCTTTGAGGAATTTCTCAGTCAACGCTTTTTTGACATTTTCAATAATCATGTCGATACAACGGAAATGGTTTGCTGTTTCAATCACATCACCCACATTGAGGACTTCATTTTCCACACCAATCGCATTGGCTTCAAAAATATATTTTGGAAATAACCTTGTATGCAGTATTGCTTCTGAATCAATAGAGAATTCCAAAGAATATGTGAACCAGAGTGGTATAAAGAAGAAAGTATTCCATCTTTTGCGGATGAATACCGTGCATTGCCGGAAAAAGAAACATTGGCAAGGAAATATAGTACATGCCTGCAGCTTTCATGAGCGGTACAAAAGAACCATTATCTGATGGAACAGATAGCGGAGTTTATCTGAAATGGCAGGTTGTAAATTTACCTTTCAGAGCTGGCGAAATAAAATAACCATTGACAGAAGTGGAAAAGGTATTATAATAATAGTAACAGCGTGCAGCTGGACTGCACGCTGTTACTATTTAGCGAAAATTATGTCCGCCTTATGAAGAAAACAGGAAAAAACATGGGGTTATTTGAATCAAAAAGTAACAATTGCGGCACCGCTGTTTTACCGGCGGTAGCAGAATGTGACAGCCAATTGGCCGTATTGGCGAAAAAAGGAGGGAGTTGTGAAGCTGGAAAAACGTAAGCTTGCGGTACAGAATTTACGCAAATGCGCAAAGCACGGAAATAAGCTGTCATAAAACAAAGGTGTTGTTCAAAAATACAACAGAGTAGCTTGAATTGTGGAGGAAAAAATAGGAGGAAGAACATAGTTGCGGTATTTTGGCTTATGCTGATTTTTTGCCTGACAGGATGTCAAAAGAGTGCAAAACCGGAATCCGACGAGTTTACATGGATAAAAGAAGGAAAAGAAAGCATTATTACGGGGTACAACGGGGATGAAACAGAGGAATCCTCCGAAGTTGTTGTGCCATCGGAACTGGAAGATTATCCGGTAACCGGAATTGGCAAAGCTGCTTTTGCAGGTCAGAAGCATATAACAAGCATTGAGCTTCCGGATAGCATTACGAGCATTGCGGAGGATGCATTTGAAAAATGTAAGAAATTGAAATATTTTGTCGTTTCCTCCGGCTCTTATGCAGAAAGCTGGGCGAAAGAGAATGGATACGAGGTGCGGTATGCAACGTTGAATGAAGACCCAAATGATGAACCGACACCAACAATCACAACGTCGAATGAAGACCAAAAGAACGAATCGTTATTTCCATCTGTGACAGGAGAACCAAAACCGACGTTGACTTCGAATGATCCATCCATTTTTACTTACTCAATCATCAATGATGGCGTGATTATTACCGGCCTTAAGGCAGGAGCACCGAATGAACTTGTGATTCCGGCAAAGATAGAAGGGTATCCGGTAACCGAAATTAGTGAATCTGCTTTTGTAGGTCAGAAAAATATAACAAGCGTTGAGCTTCCGGGCAGCATTACGAGCATTGCAAAATCTGCATTTTCTGGCTGTAGCAGTCTGACGAGTGTGAGTATGACGAAAGCAACGAAGATAAGTGGGCGTGCATTCCCTAGCGAGGTAGAAATTACTTATATTGAAGATTAACACCAAAGCCAGCACAACCAAATCAGACTTTTGAGAATTTCAAGGCAAATAGTGCGCAGGTATTCAATAATCTTAGGGAAACAGGAAAAGAAACGGCTTCGGCACTGGCGGGAAAGGACCGCACCGACTAAGAAATTCTGTAGTCAGTGCGGTGCGAAAATTTCTGATGGATTAAGCTTTTGTCCGAAATGCGGAAATCAATTGAAGTAATCCGTATTTTAAGGAAAATTTGTGTTGTAAAGTGTTTGTATTTTTTTCAAAAATTCGCTATACTATAGAAAATCTGTAAATTGCGGGTATAAGCTCATAATATGGTTTAGCGTCTCTACGAACCACCTCAAATGGTTGTCTACCGGTGTTTTTTTGTGTTCACCCGTAGGCAACTGTTTTATTTTTTTGAAATGGAGAAAGTATATGAAGTATGATGTAATTATTATTGGTGCGGGTCCGGGCGGTATTTTTTCAGCATATGAACTGACAAAGCTTAACCCGGAACTTAAAATTGCAGTGTTTGAAGCTGGACATGCGCTGGAAAAGCGTCGCTGTCCGATTGACGGAGACAAGATCAAGTCCTGTATTAACTGTAAAAGCTGCTCTATTATGAGCGGTTTTGGTGGAGCAGGAGCATTTTCGGACGGAAAATATAATCTGACGAATGATTTTGGCGGCACGCTGTACCAGTATATTGGAAAGCATCAGGCATTAGAATTGATGGAATATGTAGATGAAATCAACATGAAGTACGGCGGGGAAGGCACAAAGCTGTATTCCACGGCGGGAACTAAATTTAAAAAACTCTGTATGCAGAATGATCTGCATCTGTTAGATGCCTCCGTGCGCCATCTGGGAACGGATATCAACTATGTGGTTCTGGAAAATCTGTACAATGAGTTAAAGGACAAGGTGGAATTTTTCTTTGATACTCCGGTGGAACACATCGAGGTGGAAGAAAACGGCTACCGCATCCGGTGTGAAAAGGCGGAATATACCTGTGAAAAGTGTATTGTTTCGGTAGGACGCAGCGGAAGCAAATGGATGGAAAAAATCTGTAAGGAATTAAACATCCCTACGGAATCCAGCCGTGTGGATATCGGTGTGCGCGTGGAGCTTCCGGCAGAAATTTTCTCCCATTTAACGGATGAATTATATGAAAGCAAGATCGTTTACCGCACCCAGAAGTATGGGGACAAGGTGCGCACCTTCTGTATGAATCCAAAGGGAGCTGTGGTAAGTGAAAATACCAATGGCATCATTACGGTAAACGGTCACAGCTACGAAGACCCGGCAAAGCAGACAAAAAATACAAACTTCGCCCTGCTTGTGGCAAAGCATTTTTCCGAGCCGTTCAAGGATTCCACGGGCTATGCAGAATCCATTGCAAAACTCAGCAATATGCTGGGCGGTGGCGTCATGGTGCAGCGGTTTGGTGATTTGATCCGTGGACAGCGTAGTACGCCAAAGCGTATCGAGGAATCCTTTACGACACCAACCTTAAGCGCAACACCGGGTGATTTAAGCCTTGTGCTTCCAAAGCGTTTATTAGACGGCATTATCGAAATGATCTATGCCCTGGATAAAATTGCTCCGGGTACGGCAAATGATGATACCCTGTTATACGGTGTAGAAGTGAAGTTCTATAACATGGAGGTCGAAGTAGACGACAAGCTGCAGTGCTGCCATCAGGGACTTTACATCATCGGAGACGGCAGCGGCATCACGCATTCTCTGTCCCATGCATCTGCCAGCGGTGTTCATGTGGCACGGGATATTGCCGGAGCATATGGTAAGAAAACATAGTAACGCTGGATATTGCCGGGGCATTTTGTGGGAAAATTTAAGTAATTTCGGAATGTTCTGAATGAAGTATTCTGCGAGTACATTACAGGAATAGGAGGAAACGCTTCCCGCACCGGACAGTTTGCTGCTTTAATGAACTACCACGGCGAATATGAGAAATGACGAAAAAAATCGAGATTTCTTATAGAAGTTTTCAATTGTTTATGCTATACTTATCATTACAAGAAAATTCCTGCTTAAAAATGTCCAAACAGGGCTGCAGGGGTGTGCAGGGTTCTGTTTGTACGGCAAAACCGGGTAGAGCCTGCAAAGAAATGTCCGGCAGAAAAAGACAAACAACTGCCCAAAAAGAAAAAAGGACGAAAAATAATGTTTGATTTACAAAAAGCCAGTATGTGGAAACGGTTTTCCGCAGTTCTGTTTGATATGATTTTGCTTGTAATTCTGACGGTCGGTGTTGCTTTTTTACTCTCGGCACTGTTTGGCTATGACAAGTATGATACTGCGTGGAACGAGGCACAGGCAAGGTACGAAAAAGCATATGGTGTCGTGTTTGACATTACAGAAGAAGAATATATGCAGATGTCCGATTCAGAAAGAGACAATTGGGGCAGTGCATATAATGCCCTGATTAAAGATGAAGAGGCAATGTACAGCTACAACATGGTATTAAATTTAACGCTGCTTATCAGCACACTTGCAATTTTAGCTGCTTATCTGGTTCTGGAATTTGCAGTTCCATTAAAGCTTGGCAACGGTCAGACACTTGGTAAAAAGATTTTCGGTGTGGCTGTTATGCGTACCGATGGTGTAAAAATAACGGCACCGCTTTTGTTCATCCGCACCATCCTCGGTAAATTTACAATAGAAACCATGATACCGGTGCTTGTTTGTGTCATGATTTTCTTTAATACCATTGGAATTATGGGCATACTTATTTTAGGACTGATTCTGCTTGTGCAGATTATTTTACTGATAAAAACGCAAACGAATTTCTGTATTCATGACGCTCTCGCAAAAACGGTGGCGGTGGATTTTGCTAGCCAGATGATTTTTGAAACAGAGGAAGCGATGATAGCATACAAGAATAAGGTGCACGCAGAAAAGGTCGCCCGTCAGACCTATTAAGTTTTTCCCGGAAGCAGTGACCTGCCGGAAAAAATTTGAAATAGAAGGGTTAGGAAACAAAAAACTATTAAAGTAACGAAAGGGAAATGTATGAAAGTTGTATTGCAGAATTTGACAAAGGTTTTCCCAAGCCGAAACAAAAAGTCAAATGAGGAAGTTGTTGCAGTAAGCGACTTCACATTTGAAATTCCGGACGGCAAGCTGATTGGCCTGCTTGGTCCATCTGGCTGCGGAAAGAGTACTACACTCTACATGATCAGTGGCTTACAGAAGCCAACCAGCGGAAGAATTTTCTTTGGAGATGACGACGTAACCGAGTTGTCCACAGAAAACAGGGGAATTGGTCTGGTATTCCAGAACTATGCCCTCTATCCACACATGACAGTAAAGCAGAACATTCTCTTCCCACTGCAGAATTTAAAAGGTGCAGACAGACCATCCAAGGAAGAAATGTTAGAAAGAGCTTATAATGCTGCAAAGCTGGTTCAGATTGATGAACTGATGGATCGTAAGCCGAGCGAGCTTTCCGGTGGCCAGCAGCAGCGTGTTGCCATTGCAAGAGCACTTGTTAAAATGCCGCGCGTGCTTTTACTCGACGAGCCTTTGTCCAATTTGGATGCAAGACTTCGTTTACAGACCAGAGAAGAAATCCGCAGAATCCAGAAGGAAACCGGCATTACCACAGTGTTTGTAACACATGACCAGGAAGAAGCCATGAGCATTTCTGATATTATTGTTGTTATGAAGCTTGGTGTCGTACAGCAGATAGGTGCACCGCAGGAGGTTTATGACAATCCGGGCAACCTGTTTGTGGCAAAGTTCCTTGGCACACCGCCAATCAACGTATTTAACGGTTCTGTAAAGAACGGCAAGGTATTCATCGGTCAGGATGCGGTGCTTGATGTTGCCGGGGTAGAAGACCAGGAAGTAATGATTGGTATCCGTCCGGAAGGCTTTATACTGGATGACAACGGCCCGTTAAAGTGCAACTTAAGCAACGTCGAGGTTATGGGACGTGACGTGAGCGTTGTTTCCACACATGAGGCTTCGGTAAATCCGGACATCCGCTCCATCATTAATGCTGACAACAAGGTGGATACAACAAAAGCACTTGTACGATACAACATCAAGCCGCACAAGTGTTTCCTTTTTAATAAAGAAACCGAAGAGAGAATCTATTTTGAGGTGAAATAATATGGTAGACAACAAACAGCAGTGGAAAGCCTGGCTGTATTTATCACCGGCAATTATTTTATTGCTTGTGTTTACTGTCTGGCCGATTATTAACACTGTCAGAATGGCATTTCTGGAAGATTACAAAAGCCTGGAAGCTGCCGCAGGTGCATCTTTTTCCTTTGGCGTAGGTAATTTTGTTAAGGTAATCCAGTATAAAAGATTCCTGACCTGTTTAAAGAACACAGTATTGCTTTGTGTTCTGACGGTGCCGATTTCCACCATTCTGGCATTACTCATTGCGGTGGCACTAAATTCAATCAAGCCGCTGCAGAAAGTTTTACAGACAATCTTCTTCCTGCCATATGTAACAAATTCCATCGCTATCGGTATGGTATTTGCGGCAATGTTCAATATCGTTGGTTCCTTCTATGGCACCGAGCACGAAATTATTGAAACAGCAGGTATTATCAATAACGTAATCCAGTTTTTTGGCGGAAAGCCGGTCAACTGGATTAACTACGGCTCCACCTATGCGGCAAACATGACGGTTATGGTCATCTATATCGTATGGAATGCCCTTCCGTTTAAAATTTTAATTCTGCTTGGCGGTCTGCAGAGCATCAATAAGCAGTATTATGACGCAGCAAAGGTAGACGGAACTTCCCGCAGAAGAATTTTCACCCGTATTACGGTGCCGCTTCTTTCCCCGATGCTTGCCTATGTTATCATTACCGGTTTCATTGGCGGCTTTAAGGAATACACAAGCATTGTTGGTATTTTTGGTGAAAACATGGGACCTGCGGATGATGCCGGCCGTTTAAACACCATGGTTGGATTTATTTATGACGCTCTCAGTAAAAATAATCAGGGACGTGCCAGTGCAGCAGCTCTGATTTTGTTTGGAATCATTCTTGTTGTTACCATGATTAACGGCTGGGTCAGCAAGAAGAGAGTTCATTTTTAGAATTGAGAGGTGCCCTATGACAAATACAATAAATACCATGAGAGAGAAGGATATCCAACAGACCTCTGCCAGACAGAAAATCGTAAAATTTCTGGTGCTTGTCGGAGTGTATGCATTTCTGGGTATTATGGCAATCATCGTCTTATTCCCGTTTTACTGGATGATTATTTCTTCCTTAAAAACGCTGGAGGAATATCGCATGAGTGTGCCGAGCTTCTGGCCGCAGAAAATCATGCTTTCCAACTACCTGGAGGCATTCACCGAGGCAAGTCTTGGACGACTGTTCTTAAATACCCTGTATGTTGGTGTTGTTTCCACAATACTGTCCTTGGTGATTACCGTACTTTCCGCATTTGCTTTTGCAAGGATGGAATTTAAAGGAAAAAATACCATGTTTGGTTTACTGCTTGCCACCATGATGATTCCTGGTGAGCTGTTTACCATTACCAACTATGAAACGGTTACAAAACTTGGCTGGATGAACACTTACACTGTTTTAATCGTTCCGTTTTTAGTCAGCGTATTTTATATTTATCTGTTAAGACAGAATTTTATGCAGATTCCGAACGAGCTTTACCTGGCAGCAAAGGTTGACGGAACCAGTGATATTAAGTATCTCTGGAAGGTAATGATTCCGCTTGCCCTGCCAACACTGATTTCCATTACCATTTTAAAGATGATGGGTGCATGGAACTCCTACATCTGGCCAAGACTGGTTGCAAACGACGAAGCACACCGTATGATTACCAACGGTCTCAGAAATGCGTTTACCGCAACGTCTGGTGACGTAAACTATCCGGTACAGATGGCAGCAGTAGCCATCGTATCCGCTCCGCTGTTCTTAGTGTTTATTTTCTTAAGAAAATATATCATGGCTGGTGTCAGCCGCAGCGGTATCAAGGGCTAAAACCGGAGAAAATTTATTTGCTTAAACCTGTATTTCCGGAAAGCAGCTGCTTGGATGCTTAGGAGTCAAAACAGCTGCAGGAAATATGGTTTAATATATTTTTTCATTAGAAAAAGGGAGGAAACACTCAATGAAAAAGAGAATTTTATCCGTTTTATTGGCAGTTACCATGATTTTTGGCATGGTTGGCTGTGGCAACAAGGATAACGGAGCAAATGGCAACAATGAAGGCGGAACAGTAAATTCCGGTTCCGAAAACAACGGTGCAGAAAACGGAAACAGCGGCACAGCCTCTGTTTATTCCAATTTTACTGTTCCGGAGGGCGGTTATGACGGAACCGAAGTAACAATTACGTTCTATCACACCATGGGTTCCAACTTACAGACAGTTCTGAATCTTTACATTGAAGAGTTCAACAAGCTGTATCCAAACATTCATGTCGAATCTACCGCAGTAGGCGGCTATGATGATGTGCGTGACCAGATTAGTACAGAAATCACGGTTGGCAACCAGCCAAATATTGCCTACTGTTACCCTGACCACGTTGCTCTTTATAACCTTGCCAAGGCGGTTACTACACTGGACAGCTTAATCGACAGTGAAATCACTGTAACAAGAGCAGACGGTTCTACAGAAGTTCTTGGTCTGACTCAGGCTCAGAAGGATGACTTCATTGCCGGCTACTATAACGAAGGTAAGCAGTTTGGTGACGGTGCCATGTACACTATGCCACTTTGCAAGTCCACGGAAGTTCTTTACTACAACAAGACCTTCTTTGATGCAAATGGCATTCAGGTTCCTACCACATGGGATGAACTGGCAACAGTCTGTGCAAAGATTAAGGAAATTGATCCAAACTCCATTCCTCTAGGCTACGACAGTGAGTCCAACTGGTTCATTAATATGTGTGAGCAGTACAAATCTCCTTACACAAGCGCAACCGGAAGCCACTACCTCTTTGACAACGATACAAACAGAGCGTTTGTAAAGCAGTTCAGAGAATGGTATGAAAAGGGATATTTAACAACACAGACACTGTATGGTGCATACACTTCCGGTCTTTTCACAAACCAGACTGGTACAAAGAGTTATATGTCCATCGGTTCTTCTGCAGGTGCTACTTACCAGCGTCCATCCAAGGTTGACGGTGCATACCCATTCGAAGTAGGCATTGCTCCAATTCCTCAGGTTGATGCAAACAACGGTAAGGTTATTTCCCAGGGACCAAGCTTATGTATTTTCCAGAAGAGCAATCCTCAGGAAGTGGTTGCATCCTGGTTATTCTTAAAGTACCTGACTACTACGGTTGAATTCCAGGCAGAGTTTTCCATGGCTTCCGGTTATGTTCCGGTGCTTAAATCTGTAGCAAGCAATCCGGTATATGCAGACTTCATTGCAAGTGCAGACGGCGGCGATTCCGTAGCAGCTCTTTCTGCAAAGGTCTGCTTAGATCAGGAAAGCTACTATTACACATCCCCTGCTTTCAACGGTTCTTCCACGGCTCGTGACCAGGTAGGTTCCCTATTATCCAAGTGTCTGACCGCAGATGCAGCAGGTGATGTTGACAAGATGATTAAGAAAGCATTCGAAGATGCAATCGACGAGTGCGAATACAGCAACTAATACAGAATATGATGAAAAAATTTAAAAAAATATGCAGTTTCTTTCTTGTAGCAGGTCTGATGTCCGCATCGGTATTCGGTTGTGGAAAAAAGACACAGGACGAAAAAGAAAATCAGAAGCAGGAAGAATTGCAGCAGGATTTTGTTACACCGGCCGGTGAGCCAACGGCGGCACCAACGGAAGAACCAAAAGAGGCTGTGGATTATGCATCCCAGGTGAAGCTGAATATGTCTTCCAATTCTGCCAAGGCAGAGGCAACAGTAAAAACCTTTGTCGATGGTGATACAACGCATTTTTATGTTTCTTCTGAACTTGTGGAGGGTGGAGTGTTAAAGGCAAGATATCTTGCCATCAACACTCCGGAATCCACCGGAAAAATTGAAGAATACGGAAAAAAAGCGTCCAATTTTACAAAAGAAAAGTTGTCTCAGGCAACTTCCATTATTATCGAGTCCGATACCGAAAAATGGGACATTGACTCAACAGGAAGCAGAAATCTTGTCTGGGTATGGTATAAAACCGGCGAGTCCGAAGAATACCGGAATCTGAATATTGAGATTTTGCAGAACGGTCTGGCAATTGCCAATTCCTCTGCGAACAACCGTTATGGCTCTTATTGTACGGCAGCAATCGCACAGGCAAAGGAACAGAAATTAAACATTTATTCCGGGGAAAAGGACCCTGATTTTTATTACGGGGAAGCTGTGGAGCTTACCTTAAAAGAACTACGTACCAATATCGAACAGTATAACGGCGTCAAGGTTGCGTTTAACGCCATTGTTACCAAAGACCACAGCAACAGCGTTTATGTAGAAGATTATGATGAAGAAACCGGCATTTATTACGGAATTTCCGTTTATTACGGTTTCAATCTTGCCGGTCCGGGACTTGCAGCAATTTCGGTAGGCAACGAAGCCCGTATTGTTGGTACGGTGCAGTATTACGAAGCCGGAGGCACCTATCAGGTGGCAGGACTTTCCTACCGTCAGATGAAGCCCGACGATCCAAACAACGTACAAAAGTTAAGCGAAGGGCATGAACCTGCTTTTGTAGAAATTTCCGCAGATACTTTTGCAAATGGTACGGTGGAAATAGAAACTGCGGAAGAAATAAAAAAAATTCCGTATGTAGAAGCAGCCATGAGTACCTCTGTTTCCATGAAAAATCTGAACGTAATCAGTGTGCATACTACCACAAATGAAGACAGCTCTTCCTACGGTGCCATGACCTTGTCCTGTGAGGCAGACGGCATTCCGGTGGAAGTGCGAACGGTAGTTCTTACGGATGAAGCCGGAGCTTTGGTTACGGAAGAAGCTTATATGGGAAAAACCATTGATGTAAAAGGAATTATTGATTCCTATGACGGACAGTACCAGATTAAGGTATTCTCTGCAAAAGATATTTTAGTTAAATAACTTTTTTACAAAGAAAAGGAGTTCAACATGAAAAAATTAGTTGCTTATGCTTTAATTTTTACAATGTGCATGACAGGCTTTGCGGCTTGTGGTAACGAGCAGGAAGTAGATACGTTTCCATCCGCAACACCGACTGTAACAACAGCACCTACAGCAACACCATCCGTAGATACGGTAAGTGAACTGGTAAATGCAAAAAATTACTTATTCACGATGTATAAGGATCAGACTGAAGCAACCCCAACTGACTATACGGTTGTTGGCGTGGTTAAAATCGGCGACACCATATTCAACATTGACTGGACCGTGGATAACGAGTCCGTAAAAATCGTTCCTGGCGATGACAAAATGGTAACGATTGACGTGGATGACAAAAATCCGGAAGAAGTAACCTATGTATTAACTGCAACCTTAAAGGATGCCGAAGGAAATACAGAATCCTGTAGCTTCACACACCGCGTTCCGGCTGCTATCATTCTTGATGAGGGCATGAGCTATGCAGAAATCGTTGATGTAGCATACACTCTGGAAGCTGGTCTTGCTTTAGACGGTACGTTCCGCCTGTACGGCACAATTACCAAGGTTGATACGCCATGGAGTGCTGACTATAAGAACATTACAGTTACGATTGCTGTAGCAGGTAAGGAAGACAAGCCGGTTCAGTGCTATCGCTTAAAGGGTGACGGTGCAGAAAACTTAAAGGTTGGCGATGCCATCACAGTAGAAGGTTCCTTAAAGAATTACAATGGAACGATTGAATTTGATTCCGGCTGTGCGTTCCTTGGCTATGGTGAGCACAAGGATTACACTGCAATTCTGGATGCTGCATATTCCTTAGAGGCTGGTCTTTCCATGAACGAGCCATGTACCTTATCCGGTGTTATTCATAAAATTGATACACCATGGAGTGAAGATTACAAGAACATTACCGTAAGCATTACGGTAAATGACGTGGCAGATAAGCCGGTTCAGTGCTATCGCTTAACAGGTGACGGTGCAAAAGAGCTTGCCGTTGGTGACTACATTACCGTAACCGGTACCATTAAGAATTACAATGGCACCATTGAATTTGACAAGGGTTGTACGCTTGACAATGTAGTAAAGTCCAGCACACCGGTAGAAGAAGCTCCAAAGGTAGACCCAACCGGAATGTCCACAGCAGAAATTCTGGATGCAGCATATGCATTAGAAGTTGATGATTCCTTTGGTGCAGCATGTACTTTAACAGGTGTAATTGCAAGCGTTGACAGCGAATACAGCGAGCAGTATGGCAACATTACAGTAACTATCGTAGTAGATGGCAAGGAAGATAAGAAGATTCAGTGCTTCCGCCTGATTGGTGACGGCATTGCAGAACTGGCAGTTGGTGATACGGTAACAGTAACCGGTACCATCACAAACTACAATGGAAAAATCCAGTTCAACGCAAAGTGTACTTTGGATTCAGTAGAAAAGGCTTCCGCAGGCACAGCCGGTGGTGCAGTTGTAATTGATATCCCGGCAGCAGCCGTTTCGGTTGATTTAAGCGCAGGCTTAACCGCAGGCACGGATTACAACGGCTTTTCCGTATTGGAGGACATGACCTGGAAAGAGGGCAGCGTGGAAGTGGAAGGTGTAGCTTATACCGGTTCCGTGGCTGGTACAAACAACCCTAGTCCAAAGAAGGGTGAAATCCCTACCGAGGGAGCAGCAGTTGTTGTTACTCCAACGGCAAATGCTACCGTTACTGTTGTATTCAAGCTCAATTCCGGAAAAACCTACCATGTGGTATGTTCCGATGGCACCGAGCTTGACACTGCTACCAACGATGGTGGCGAATCCCAGTACTTAAAGTTAAGCTATGCGGTAGAAGCAGGCAAGAGCTATTACATCTATGGTGACGGCACAAAGCTTCCGTTCTACTTCCTTGGTCTGGAATAATTATTTAAACATAAGGGAAATGGTAACTGCCGTATAGACAGCAAAAACCACAACCACAAAGAAAAAACGCTTAAACCGCAAGGTTTAAGCGTTTTTTGTAAGCTGATTTGGATTATTTTGCAAGCTCCACCGGCTCAAACCGCAGGCGGATTTTTGGCAGCTTTTCGATGGTGGTGTAGCTGTTATACAAGCCATCTTCAGTGGAAATGTCATTTTCTCCACTGGCAGGAGGCGCAAAAAGCTTTAATGTTAAATCACAGGCACCCGAAAGTGGCTTTTTGAAGAAAGCACTCATCAGGTCGATGGTTTTTGCTTTTGGAGATTTGTAAAACCAGGTGCCGTTAATTTCTAACATCAGGTTGGAATCATCCTCAAATACGACCTCGCAGAAATGCGGATTTTTTTCAAAATGTAGAGGAATAGCGATGCCCTCGGCATCCTCTGCACCGCCCCAACGAAGGGTAAGCGGAAGTGTTACCTCCTCACCGATGGTCATTTCCGGCATAAAGTAGTCATCATGAATGATTTCCTTGTAGGTTTCCAAAAGCGGCTGTGCAATGCCTACCTCCGGATTGTTTGGGTCTTCAATTTCCAGACCAAGACGGCCTCTGTCACGGAACTGGTACATGGAAAAGCTGGTAAACCAGGTGGCATTATCTTTCTTTAAACGGTCACAGAATTCCTTTACCATGTCTGCCTGCTCGTAAGGACCGGTTACATCTCCGTCAGCATTTAACTCACTCATCATCATTGGTTTTTTTGCACCACCGCAAAGCTCGGAGAAACGGTCGTAGGCACGTTTGGTATAGTCGTAAATATCTGCGATATTGCCTCTGCTGTGGGAATTGCCGCCACGCTCTGCCACGTCATACGGCCAGCCCCAGTGCAGCGCAAAATATTTGTCGATGGACCACATATCCGTACAGCGGACAGCATCCGCAAAATCTTCTTCTTTTTCAATGGTAGTTTTTCCGTCTTCCACACCGCCGGTACAGAGAATGGTTTGTACATTTGGCGCATATTCTTTTATTATCCGGTGGGCACGGCAGAAAAATTCGCCGATTTCTTTATAGGTACTTCGCTTGGTGAAGCTGAACCAGTCACCGGTGCATTCGTGGTTGATACGAAGCATCAGGCGGCCAAACGGCTTTAAATCCTTGGCAATGGCAATTAAATGCTCATCAGAAACGTGTGGGTCAATGGTAAGGGTGAGGGTAACATCCTGACCGTGCTGGCGGATTTCACGCATATAGGTAAACGGCTCACCTGCGGTACTTCCGTTTAAGCCGCCCTTGTAGGTAAAATAATCGTCGTATGGGTAGTCCCAGGCAAACGAAACATCTGGATTGGCATGAACCACGCTGGCTCTGCCTGGCCATCCCTCATCCAGCGGATAGTAGCAGTACATTAAAGAAATGCTTCTGTGCGGTCTACCAAGAGTCTGTAAGATGTAGTCCTGGTTGACATATTCGCCGCGCTCGGAGCCATCGCCCAAATCGACAGCACACTTTGCCCTGCCCATGTGAAGGGCATATACTTTGTTTTCGTTCATGAAGAAAGTTCCTCCTTGACTTAATTTTGTTTTTGCCGGACCTTGTAAAGGAGCCGTGTTAATGGTGCCGCCGCATGGATTTCATGTTACGAAACTCGGTCGGCGTACAGTTTTTGTATTCCTTAAAAATACGGTTAAAGGTAGAAATGCTTGGAAATCCAGCCTGCAGGGCTACTTCTGTGATGGAATACTCCGGCTGCTCTAACAGCATTTCGGCTGCCTGAATGCGGCGGTGCTTTAAATAATCACAGAACGTAAAATTGGTGTACTGTTTAAATAATCTGGAAAAATGATACTTGGAAAAGCCGATGATGTCAGCCATTTCTTCGAGGGTTAATTCCTCGGTATAGTGTGTATCGATGTATTCTAACAGATTACCAAATTTTGCAACATATTCCTGATGCTTGCTTACGTTGACATTCTGGAACATATCCGCAGTCTGGATGTGATTTTCGTACAAGGAAATCAACATATTTATTAATAGCGAAAAAATGGTCAGTTCGCTATAGGGATTTTCCGACATATATTCCCGACACATTTCTAGAAGTGTCTGACGCAGCTCACCGTAAACTAATGGGTGGGTGTCCTTTGTGATATGCATTGGCAGTGCCAGCATGGACTGGATGGAGGCATAGCCCTTTAACTGCGCAAGTGCGGTCATATTAAAGAGGAAAATAAAACGGACTCCCTCCGGAGGAGCAATCAGCTCATGCAGCTCACGCGGCGGAATGATAAAAATTTCGCCCGGCTGTACAATATGCTCCTGATTGTTGACCTTTACGGTGTAAAAATTTTCTTCCGGCATGATGATTTCGATGGAAGAGTGCCAGTGTGGCTTAAAATTCCGTGTTTCTGTATTGCGCCAGATGCGGATGGTTGTGTCGTTATGGTAGGCAACCAGTTCGTGGGTTGTATTGATATATTTTGCGCCGGACCAGTCGCTGTTGACCCAGTTTAATCGTTCAAACTGGTTTGGTTTTTCGTGCTTTGCCATGTATTCCTCCGTTCCGAGAACGTTTTTTTGGTTCGAAAAAGCATATCAGAAATTCGCACAGACGATTTCTGCTGCAGCAAGGCCATTTGTGACGTTCTCGGAACAAATAGCCAATAACCTCGGTGTATGTACGCTTAAAATGCTTCTTTTAGAAAATTTGGACGTACCCTTGGGTATATGAGTTAGTCAAAAATTGCTTTTAAAAACAAACACAAAAAGCATTTTTTTTTGAACATTTTGAGCAAAAACGCTAACTTAAGTATATCACTAATTACTTAAAAAGTAAATATTGCACATAAATTAAAGCAGAAATTTGCAAAATTTTGAGCAATGTGTGCAGGAATTATAGCAAAAAATAATAAGCCGAAACAAGAAAGATAGGTTATACTGATACTATAACGTGGTGAAGAGAAAGCAGGTATACCTGCTTTCTGTGTGACAGATTCTGTCACACAGAAATAAACTTATTGTTAACAACGTAACAGTTCAGACGGATGGTTACTAAAAATTCTTATAGAAAACAGGGAGGCATATATGAAAGGTACGCTAAAAAAACTACTTATTGTTGTGGGGGTCATCGCAGCCTGCTGGCTTGTACTCTGGCTGATGAGTCAGCGACCGGTAGAAAATTTCAGTGATAAATACGCCGGAACAGACCTGACTGTGGATGTCGAAGGAGCAAGCGTTTCCGGTACTTATACCAAATATCAGAATGCCCATAAAGATGCGGCAAAGCCAAAACAGGATATTTTGGTGGACGTATTGTCGTACATAGAAAGCGAAGGAGTGAATGTCACCTTCGACTACGGAGCACAGGACTTATACACCGGCACCGACTCCTCCGTTACCTGGGAAATCAACGTTCCGGAAAGTGGACTGTATCGCTTTTTCCTAGAATATATGACCGTAGAATCCCGTGGTGTTGCCATTGAACGAAGCGTTTACATCAACGGCAAGCTTCCGTTCTCTGATGCAGAAAACATCACTTTCACCCGTATCTGGACCGATGCCTCTGCGCCAAAGGTGGATAACCAGGGAAACCAGATTCGTCCTTCCCAGATAGAAATTTACGACTGGCAGACGGCATACTTTAAAGATGACATGGGTTATGTACAGGATCCATACGAATTTTATCTCGAAGCAGGCAAAAATACCATTACCTTAAAAGGTGTCAACGAACCAATGGTTATCCGCAGCCTGACGGTAGCAGCCATTGAAGAAAATAAAACCTACGAACAGTACCACGCAGAAAGCGGAGCGGCAGCGCAGGGCGAAGGCCTTACCTACCTTGCAAAGCTTCAGGGAGAAGATGCCGTGCGGCGTTCCGAATCCTCCCTGTATGCAAAGTATGACAAAGCATCCGCAAATACCGACCCGTACTGTGTTACCAAAACAACCTTAAACTACACCGGCGGTGACGCATGGCGCACCTCCGGCCAGTGGATAGAATGGGATTTCACCGTTCCGGAAGACGGTTACTATAACATTATGGTAAAGGCACGTCAGAACTACTCCCGAGGCAGTGTTTCCTGCCGGAGCGTCTACATCGACGGAGTCATTCCTTTTGAAAACATGAAAGAAATCGGTTTTGAGTATAACACGGAATGGGAATGCCAGATGTTAGCCGATGACGAGGGTACACCGTTTGAATTTTACTTAACGGCAGGAACCCACACCATCCGCCTGGAAGCAACCCTTGGCGGCATGGGTCCTATTTTAGAAGAGCTGCAGGACTCTACCTACCGCTTAAACCAGATTTACCGTAAAATCTTAGTTTACACCGGTGCAGAACCGGATACCTACCGCGACTACCACATTGAAACGGTTTATCCGGAAATCATCGAGGCTATGGATCTGGAAGCAAAGCGTCTTTACAAAATTGTAGATGACACCGTAGCCTACACTGGACAGAAAGCAGATAAAATTGCAACGGCACAGACCATTGCAACCCAGATAGAACGTTTTGTAGAGCGTCCGGAAAAAATCACGGTAGAATTTAAAACCTTTAAAGATAACATTACAGCACTTGGTACAGCCATTTTAAATATGACAGAAATCAAGCTGGATGTGGATTACCTTGTGGTTTGCGGCACTAAAGCTGAGCCGGAGAAGGACACCACAAACTTCTTTAAGGACATGGCACATGAAATCCGCGCCTTTGTTGCTTCCTTTACCGTAGACTATAACTCTGTCGGTGATGTGTACGAAGATGGGGAAGAAGTTGTTACCGTATGGATAACATCCGGTCGTGACCAGGGTACCATCTTAAAGACCATGATTGATGATACCTTTACTCCGGATACCGGAATCAAGGTAAACGTGGAAATCGTAGATGCCGGAGCTATTTTAAGTGCTGTTATGGCAGGCAGGGGACCAAACGTTATTCTTTCTGTAGGTGCTGACCAACCGGTAAACTTTGCACTTCGTGGTGCGGCAGAAGACATTACCCAGTTTGCCGATTACGAAGAAGTTCTGGCTCCTTACAGCGCAAGCTCCTACCGCCAGTACAGTCTGGACGGACACATTTACGGCATACCGGAAACACAGACGTTTAGTGTGATGTTCTACCGTACCGACGTACTGGAAGAACTTGGACTCACGGTGCCTGATACCTGGCAGGAACTCATTGAAATGCTACCAACCATTCAGGGAAAGAGCATGTCGGTTGGTATTCCAAGTGCCTCCGGTTCCAGCTCCACAGCGGCGGCAAGTACTTCGGTTGCTTCCAATACACCGGATTTAACCTTATATTTCAGTCTGTTGTTCCAGAAGGGTGGCGACTTATATAACGAAGCAAGCACAAAAACAAGAATCAATGACGAAGCTGGCGTGGAAGCGTTTGATGAATACACCAGATACTTTACCGACTATGGTATTCCAACCATTTACGACTTTATCAGCCGGTTCCGTTCCGGTGAAATGCCGATTGGTATTTCTCCATATTCTACCTATAACACTTTAATGGTATCGGCACCGGAAATTCGCGGACTCTGGGATTTTACCCTGATTCCTGGTACGGAGCGTGTGGATGAAAACGGAAACACCTACATTGACCGTTCTGACTTTATTACCGGAAGTGCCACTATGATGGTAGCTACGGAAGAGGAAAGCTTAAAGCAGAAGTCCTGGGAATTCATGAAATGGTGGGCACAGTCGGATACTCAGGTGCGGTTCGGACGGGAAATCGAAGCATTGCTTGGTTCCTCCGCAAGATACGCAACCGCAAATAAAGAAGCCTTTGTCCAGCTGGCTTGGAGTGCGGATGACATCAAGACACTCAGCGAACAGTGGGAGTGGACCGTTGGAATTGAAGAAATTCCTGGCGGCTATTACACCGGACGGCATATCACCAATGCCATCCGTAAAGTTATCAATGAAAAAGAGGATCCGAGAGAAACCATTATCGACTATGTAATTACCATCAATGATGAAATTACAAAGAAACGGAAAGAATTCGGATTGCCTACAGAATAAGAAGGGAGTGACACATGGTGGGAGAGTATTTTCGCAAATACCTGACGCTGCGGAAGCATAATTTTCAGGTGGCGGTAAAAAAAGCAAAACAAAGCAAAATGTGTTATCTGTTTTTATTACCATATGCCCTTGTTTTTACGACCTTCGTGGTTTTGCCGGTAATTACCTCAATTTATTACAGCTTTACCTACTACAACATCTTGGAGCCGGCAAGGTTTATCGGCCTGGATAACTACATTAGTCTGATTTTGGAGGATGACATTTTCTTAAAATCCGTAAAAAACACGTTTATGATTGCTGTCATCACGGGACCTATCGGCTACATAGCATCGTTTTTGTTTGCGTGGCTCATCAATGAGCTGCCGCGCTGGGTCAGAACCATCGCCGTTATCGTGTTTTATTCCCCGTCCATTGCGGGTACGGTATACGTTGTGTTTTCCCAGATTTTCCGTGGTGATACCTACGGTATCGTCAATGCTTTTTTACAGGAAGTCGGTATCATTGACACCCCGATTTTATGGCTGACCGATCCGCAGTATATGCTTCCGGTCTGTATGCTTGTTATCCTCTGGACCAGTTTAGGAACCGGATTTCTCTCGTTCGTGGCAGGTCTCCAGGGTGTTGACCAGTCCCAGTACGAAGCCGGTTACATGGACGGCGTAAAAAACCGGTGGCAGGAGCTTTGGTACATTACGCTGCCGGGCATGAAACCGATGCTGATGTTCGGTGCGGTTATGTCCATTACTCAGGCATTTGGTGTTTGTGATGTTACCATGACACTTTGCGGTTATCCAAGTACCGACTATGCCGCAAGAACGGTTGTAACCCATCTGTTTGACTACGGTTATTCCCGGTTTGAAATGGGTTATGCTTCGGCAATTGCAACCTTGTTATTCCTGGCAATGATTTTATGTAACAAAGCAATTCAAAGTGTATTGAGAAGAGTAGGTACCTGATATGAGCAAAAAGAAGCAAAAAACACCAAAACCATACAAAAAACCGGTAATACATCGGAGAAAACCAAACCGCTCCATTGCGGGAGATATTTTCCTTTATCTGTTTTTATTACTGGTTGCCGTCATTATGCTGATTCCGCTGGTCTACTCGGTCAGTAGTGCATTAAAGCCTTTGGATGAGCTGTTTATGTTCCCACCAAAGCTGTTTCCGCAGAATCCGACCACGGATAATTTTTCCGACCTGTTTGTCACCATGGGAAAAAGCTGGGTAACTTTCCCACGTTATGTGTTCAACACCGTATTTATTACCTTTGTGGGAACGTTTGGACACTTAATCATTGCTTCCATGGCAGCGTTTGTGCTTGCAAAGTACGATTTTCCGGGAGGAAAAACGTTCTTTAAACTGGTAACCGTGGCTATGATGTTCTCCGGTTACGTTACAGCCATTCCAAACTATGTTATCATCAATAAATTAAACCTGATTGATACTTACTGGGCAGTCATCATTCCTGCATTTGCCGCTCCAATCGGACTCTTCTTAATGAAGCAGTTTATGGAAGGCATTCCAATGGCACTCATTGAAGCAGCCAAGATTGACGGAGCCAGCGAATGGAAGATTTTTTACCGCATTGTTATGCCAAACGTAAAACCGGCATGGCTGACCCTGATTATTTTCTCTGTTCAGAGTTTATGGAACAACAAAGCAGGTACATTTATTTACTCTGAAGAAAGAAAAACATTAGTGCATGCGCTGCAGCAGATTCAGGGCGGCGGCATTGCCAGAGCCGGTCAGTCGGCAGCAGTTACTGTAGTCATTATGGTTGTCCCAATTACCATCTTTATCTTGTCACAGAGCCAGATTCTGGAAACCATGGCAAGTTCCGGTTTAAAGGACTAAAAAGTGCATCAAGGAGAATGAATATGAAACGATTAGCAAAAAGAATAGGTGCCCTGGCGGCGGCTTGTCTGATGGTTTTCCTGAGTGCACCGGTGACGGCACAGGCAGCAGAGGTAGGCTACACCTACACATTTGACTATTGGGGTGACGTACAGTATTCACCGGACTCTTACGAGGCAGCGGGGATATATACCTCAGTAGAACTTGGACTGGATAAAAAATTATCCAGTCCACAGGGGTTATTTGTTTATGATAATTATATTTATATCTGTGATACCGGAAACAACCGAATCCTAGAATTAGTAAGAACCGATACTTCCGAAGTTTCCCTGGTGCGGGAAATTACAGAATTCACCGGGGCAGAACCAAATACCTTTTCTTCCCCAACCGATATTGCGGTATCCGAAGAACATTTCTTTATTGCAGATAAAAGTAACGGCAGAGTATTAAAGCTCACCAAAGACTTGGAATTTGTCATGGAATTTACAAAGCCGACTGATGAAACTTTCGACCAGGATTTGTCTTTCCTGCCAAGCAAGATAGCCATTGACACGGCAGACCGTGTGTACTGCGTGGGTGTCAATGTCAACAAGGGTCTGATTAAGTTTGAGGCAAACGGTGAGTTTGCAGGATTTGTCGGAGCAACACCGGTTACCTATAACTGGACCGACTACATCTGGAAAAAGTTTGCAACCAAGGAACAGCGTGCCCAGATGACAAACTTTGTTCCAACCGAGTATGACAATTTATACATGGACTACGAAGGCTTTATTTATGCCTGTACGTCCAATGCTTCCGAAAAAGATTTGGATTCCGGAGCCATTGACCCGGTTCGCCGCTTAAACATGATGGGAAAAGATATCCTGATTCGAAACGGCAACTGGTACATTATCGGTGATATCCACTGGGGAGACGGCGGCGGTTATTCCGGCCCGTCCAAACTGGTAGACATTACCTCGTTTGAAAATGATTCCTATGTGGTGTTAGATAAAAACCGCGGCAGACTCTTTGCTTATGACGACCAGGGAAGGCTTTTATTTGCCTTTGGCGGCAGCGGCAACATGGACGGCTACTTTAAAATGCCGGTTGCCTTAGAGCATATGGGCTACGATTTACTCGTACTCGACCAACAGGACAACAGCCTGACTGTTTTTACTCCAACGGAATACGGCAGCCTGATTTACTCGGCAATCGATCAGTTCCAGAATGGAGAATACGAAGTTTCCGGCGAAACCTGGCAGAAAGTCATTGATTTAAACGGAAACTACGACCTGGCTTACATTGGCATCGGTCGTGCCCTGCTCCGCCAGGAACGGTATAAAGAGGCAATGGATTATTTTGAATTAAAGCTGGATGATGAGAACTATTCCAAGGCATTCAAGCAGTACCGCAAGCAATGGGTGGAAGAACACATCGTACCGATTATGGTAGTGCTCGTTGTGATTGTGGTTGTACCGCTTGGTGTCGGAAAAATCAAAAAGCTGAAACATGAAATTGACACGGCAGATATTTTCCAGAAAAAAAATTCGGAAAAAACTTCGTAGGCAATACACTTTTACAGAATCGGAGGCAGGTATGTTAGCTTCATTAAAAAAGAAAGAAACCTATATGCGGTATTTTAAAGATTTCAAATTCGCGTTTTACTGTTTGACACATCCGCTGGATGGTTTCTGGGACTTAACCCATGAAAAACGTGGTTCCATGGCGGTGGCAAACACCATACTGATTTTAACGTTAATTGCCAGAATCTGCAGCCTGCAGTTTACCAGCTTTATTTTTAACAAGGTGTACTGGCCGGAAGTCAATATTTTTATGTATCTGGCAAGTATTCTGTTTCCACTGGCACTCTGGAGCGTCGGCAACTGGGCATTAACCACACTGTTTGACGGCAAGGCAAAGCTGAAACAGATTTACATGGCAACCTGTTATTGTATGCTGCCATATCCGCTGTTCCAGTTTCCGCTGATTATTTTAAGTAATCTAGTAACGGTGGATGAAGCGGAATTTTACAGCGTCATTGGTACCATTGCCCTTGTATTTTGTGCCCTGCTTATCATTGCAGCAATGATGCAGATTCACGAATACACGTTAAAGAAAACCCTGCTTTTTACCGTGGCTTCCATTTTTGCCATGCTCGTTATCGTTTTTATCCTGCTGCTGTTTTTCAGCATGATTAGTCAGGGTATTGCATACTTTATTTCCATTGGCAGGGAAATTCTTTTCAGAATGTAGCATCGGAGGAAAAAATCATGAAAAAAGACAAAGCAGTAAGAAAAGCAGAGCTTAAAAGTGCTGCTATCAACAAATTAAAAAGTCTGATTGCTCCTCTGATTGCACTGCTGCTGATTGGAGCTGCGGCGTTGGTGATTTTGCTTCTGCCGGAAACGGAGGAAGAAGTAAAAATCATTGAAATGCGCGGCTATGACGGCGAAGCAGAGGAATATGTACTGGAAAATGACAAGTTAAAACTTGTAATGGATCCGGAAACGACCCAGTTTTCCATTACCGTAAAAGAGACCGGAAAAGTATGGTATTCCAATCCGCAGGGCGCAGATGAGGACAGCATTGCATTTACCACAGAAAAGTCCAAATTAAAGTCTACCGTACTGCTGACCTACACAACCATCAACGGTGTGGATACCCTGTATAACAACTATGATCACAGCATGACAAACAAGCTATACGAGGTGGAGCAGGGAGAAGATTATATCCGCATTGACTATTCCATTGGTGATGTAGAACGCGAATACATCCTTCCGCTTGTTATGTCCGAGAGTGATTACAACGATTTGATGGCAGGCTTAAGCGGCGGAAACAAAAATCTGATGTCCCAGTACTACAAAAAATACGACATCAACAATTTAAGCAAATCAGATGAAAAAGAAAAAGATGCTTTATTAGAGCGTTATCCTTCTATGGCAGACGAAGTGATTTATGTACTTCGCGATACGGCAAAAGCCGGTGTCAAGAAAAAGCTGGAGATGATGTTTGAAGAAAACGGCTACACTTACGAAGACTATCTGGTGGATAAGGAAAAAGACACCGCAATCAAAACAAGTGACAAGCCGGTCTATAACATGAGTGTGATTTATCGTCTGGAGGACGGAGACTTAACCGTGGAAGTTCCGGTAGACAGTCTGGATTATCTGGAAGATAAGCCAATCTACTACCTGTCCCTGCTTCCTTACTTTGGAGCGGCAGGCACGGATGCGGAAGGGTTTCTGCTTGTTCCGTCTGGCGGCGGTGCGTTAATTGATTTTAACAACGGCAAAACCGCACAGAACAGCTATTATGCCAACATTTACGGCTGGGATATGTGTCAGGTAAGAACGGCAGTCGTACACGAAACAACAACAAACTTCAACGTCTTTGGCGAGGCAGACGGCAACGATTCCTACCTCTGTATTATCGAGCAGGGAGCACCGTATGCGGCCGTACAGGCAGATGTCAGCGGTAGAAACAACAGCTACAATTTCGTCAATGCAGTTTATACCATAACCAAGCGGGAACAGTATGATGTTTCCGACAAATACAACGGCAATATGTTTGTATATGAGCCGACGTTGCCGGAGGGCGAGTCTTATGCACAGCGTTACCGCTTTGTAAATTCCGGTGATTACACCGACATGGCAAAGGCATATCAGGAGTATCTGTTTGAAACCTATGAAGGTGCATTTACAAGACAGGATACCGCAGAGGCTCCGGTGCTGGTAGAAATTATCGGTGCCGTAGATAAAATTAAGCAGGTACTTGGTGTTCCGGTTTCCAAGCCTTTGGAGCTGACAACCTACAGTGAAGCAGAAAGCCTGATTACCGAGCTTAAAAACTCCGGCATGAATGAACTTTCGGTAAAGCTTACCGGATGGGCAAACGGTGGTGTACAGCAGTCCATGCTGTCCAAAGTAAAAACCGTAAAAGCACTGGGCAGTAAAAAAGAACTGCAGCAGATGATAAAGACTGCAGCAGACCTTGGCGTGACGGTTTATCTTGACGGTATTACCAATTATGCCATGGACAGTAATATTTTTGACGGATTCTTTGTTTATACCGATGCAGCACGCTTAGTCAGCAAAGAAAAAGCGGAGCTGTTTGAATACAGCACAACCACATATGCGCAGCGCGATGATTTGGATGCTTTCTATCTGTTAAAGGCAGACTTGATTGATGAAATGGCTGACAATCTGGTGAATGCGGCAAAGAGCTACGGAGCAGGAGTTTCCTTTGCAGACATTGGAAAAACGTTATCTTCCGACTTTACAAGAAAGGCTCCGGTAAGCCGCCAGAAAGCCATGGAAAACCAGGCAGCCAGTGTGGCAGAGTATTCCAAGGGCACACCGGTTTTAGTCAATGCCGGAAACGACTACGTCATTGCCTATGCAGACATGGTAACGAACATGGAGCTTCGCGGCTCAGAATATTCCATTATTGACCGAACCGTTCCGTTTTATCAGATGGCACTGCACGGTTATGTGGAGTACACCGGTGAATCGTTAAACTTAACCGGAAATTTCAAGGATGAATTATTAAAATCCGCAGAATATGGTGCCGGACTTTCCTTTACACTGATGCAGGAGTCTAGCTTTACCTTACAGAATACGCTTTATACCGAATATTTCGGTGCGGAATATGCAGCGGCAGCAGAAAATATGTATGCAACCTACAGCCGCTACAATAAGGAGCTTGGTCACGTATTCCATCAGGAAATGACCGACCATGAATACCTGGCAGATGGTGTTACCTGCACCACTTACGAGGACGGCACAAAGGTGTATGTCAACTATACCTACAACGATTTTACAGCAGCCGACAATACGGTAGTTCCTGCACAGGACTATACCGTAACACGTTGACCGGGAAAGGACAGAGAGGAGTATGAGTATGAAGAGAAGGTCGAAATATGAAGGTCTTCAGAAAAGAAAGGCAATTGCCGGATACTTGTTTATCTCGCCTTTCATTTTAGGATTCCTTGCGTTTATGGTAAAACCGTTTTTCCAGTCATTGTACATGAGTATCTGTAATGTCAACGTTGACGGTAAAGGCTTCAGCATGGAGTTTATCGGATTTACCAATTACATTCAGGCATTTACGGTTGATGTGGAATTTTCCCGTCTGCTGACGGAAGAATTGTCGCGTATGATTATCAACGTGGTAGCCATTATGGTATTCAGCTTTTTCGTATCTTTATTGCTGAACCAGCAGTTTAAAGGACGTGCACTGGTGCGTGGCATCTTCTTTTTACCGGTTATTTTATCTTCCGGTGTTATCATTGGTGTAGAATACAACAATGACCTGATGGCAGCCATGCGTGACGTGATTGAAATGAACGGTGACGGCACCAGCATTACGGACACCATCAAAGAAATTTTAAATACGTCCGGTGTCGGAAACAGCCTGTTTTCTGTTGTTTTTGACATTATCGACGGAATTTATGATGTAGTACTTGCATCCGGTATCCAGATTATCATTTTCTTATCCGGACTGCAGACGATTTCCAAAAGTATGTATGAGGCAGCCTCCATTGAGGGCTGTACCGGCTGGGAAAGCTTATGGAAAATTACTTTCCCGATGATCAGCCCTCTTCTCTTAGTAAACTGGGTTTACACCATTGTGGATTTCTGTATGAGAACCGACAACGAGGTTATGGAGAAAATCCAGGAGGTTATGACACAGTACATTGAATACGACATGGCTTCGGCAATGTCATGGATTTACTTTGGAATTGTAATTGCCATTATAGGCGTAAGTTCCTTATTAATTTCAAAGGCGGTGTACTATTATGACTAAGAAAGAGGCAAAAAAAAGTAAATGGAAAAAATTCTGGGAGCGGAACAGGCGCAGTGAAGGCTATCTATTAAAAAAGGTAGCAGGCAATTATGCTTACCGCATCGTGCGCACCCTGATGCTGTTTGGTATGTGCTTTTTAATCCTGCAGCCAATCTTTAATAAAATTTCTGTCAGCTTCATGGCGGAAGAAGATTTGTACAACGCCATGGTTATCAACATTCCGGAGCACTTTACCGGAGATAACTATCGGATGGCAGCCGAATTTATGAAATTTGGCGAAGCATTAAAAAATACACTGCTGATTTCTTTGACGGTGGCAGTGTTGCAGGTGGCAGTATGTACACTGGTTGGATATGGTTTTGCAAGATTTGAATTTCCGTTTAAAAAGTTCTGGTTTGCGTGTGTAATTCTGATTATTGTAATTCCACCGCAGTCCATTTCCACTTCCTTGTATTTACACTTCCGTTTCTTCGATGTTTTTGGAATAATAGAAGCGGTAAAGGGAGCAAGCGTGAATCTGCGTGGTTCCGTACTTCCGTACTATCTGATGAGTGCGTGCTGTATGGGCTTAAAGAACGGTCTGTATATTTATATGTTACGCCAGTTCTTCCGCAACCAGCCGAAGGAACTCGAAGAAGCAGCTTATGTAGACGGCTGTGGTACGTTAAAAACCTTTTTCCGTATCATGCTGCCGGATGCAAAGCCAATTTTAACTTCCTGTTTCCTGTTTGCCTTTGTATGGCAGTGGACCGACAGCTTTTATTCCAAGATGTTCCTTGGAAATACCACACTGTTATCCACACAGTTAAGCCGTATTGCAGGACAGCTGGATGCCTACATAAAAACAACCCTTCATAATGCCGCAGGTGCTTCCATTGGTTACACCAATGCCATCGTTTCCACAGGCACCCTGATGGTAATTTTACCACTGTTAGTACTGTATCTGTTTGCACAGAAAGGTTTTGTGGAAAGTCTGGCAAGCACCGGTATTAAAGGATAAAGAAAGCAACACAAAAATAGTAACATTGTATTTTTCCCACCGTCGTCCGAAAACCCGGAAAATTTAAGATGACAACCAAGGTGGGTAAAAAATAAAGAGGAGGACAAAAATAATGATAAGTAAAACAGTAAGAAAGACATTGGCAGTTTCTCTGGCAGCAGTCATGGCAGTGGGCTCCATGGCAGGTTGTAGTTCCAACGACAACAATGATGCAGACCCATCAAAGGCACCAAATAATGACACTGAGGCAACTTCCACACCAAAGCCGGACAATCAGAATCCGGATGACAGCAAGGAGCCGGATCCAACTCCTGTTCCGGAAGCATATGTGGTAAGAACGGATGAAAACGGCAACGTATATGACCTTGGCGGCATGGAAGTTGTAATCCGCGACTGGTGGGCAACCGGCGAAAGAAAGAGAGAAACTGCATATGACGAAGCTCACTGGGATTACATTGAATGGGCAGAGGAAACTTATAACTTCACTATCCGTGAAGAAGCAATCGGTGACTGGGGAACCAATCCACAGGATTTCATTGACTACGCAACTACCGGTGGTGATGAAAACTATATCTTCACTCTTCGTCAGTGCGGTTCCATCGTATCTGCCATGAACACTGGTCTGATGTATGACTTATCTACTCTGGATTGCCTTGATTTCTCCGCTGCAAAGTGGAAGAGCGGTGTTCATAAGCTGATGAGCAAGGGCAGCGCAATTTACGGTATGAGAGGTACAGACGCAGAACCAAGAGGATGTATGTACTTTAACAAGAGACTGTTACAGGAAGCAGGTATCAATCCGGATGACCTTTACACCTGGCAGGAAAATGGCGAATGGACATGGGCAAAGTTTGAAGAAGTTTGTTCACAGGTACAGAGAGATACCGACAACGATGGTTCGGTTAATATCTGGGCAATGGTTCAGCAGGGTGCTGAATTCCACAAGCAGGCAGTTCTTGCAAACGGCGGTTCCTTCGTTGATAAGGATGAAAATGGTAAGTACTATAACGACTTAGAGTCCGCAGAAACCATTGAAGCATTAAACTGGACCATCCGTATGAGAAATACTTATGAAATGCCTCAGCCGGAAGGTTCTAACTGGGATTACTTTATTGCTGAGTTCGAAAACGGTTCCGCAGTATTCTTCACTGACCAGGTTTATCGTGCAGGTACTTTAATTGGTGCCATGACAGACGAGTACGGCTGTATTGTATTCCCTAAGGGACCTAGCGCAGATGATTACATCGGTTTCTATGAAGATAACGTTTATGTAATTCCGGCTTGCTATGATGAAGCCAAGGCATGGAAGATTGCATTTGCTTATGACCTTTATACTCAGCCTGTTCCAGGATTTGAAGATGCAGATACATGGAAAGCAAGCTACTACGGCAACTTCCACGACACAGAATCCGTTGATTTAACTTTACAGAGATTAGTTGATGGCGGTGCTTTAATGTATCATTCCATGATCGCAGGTATCGACCTTGGTAACGACATCCTTTACAACATCGGTACAGCAAACAACTCTGAGGGTCAGGTTTACACACCGGCTCAGAAGGCAGAGGAACTTCGTGAATCATGGAATTCCTACATCAATGATGCAAATAAATAAGAGTATTGACTCGGTTTGAACACTGATTCACGAAAAGCGGGGGATGGTATTTCCGGGTACCATTCCCCGTTTTGTAACACAAGGTTACTATTCACAAGGAAGCTCGTCGTGCTCGCATGTAAGAGATTTATTGCATACCTATAGAGAGCCTGTGAGTGGAGGCACTGTGAATAGTAACATATAAAATGGGAGGAACGTATGGAAGTTAAATTTCATTTACCTGGGCTTAGATATAATTATCCGCTCAATATGATGGTGGTCAGCCTACTGGAGCAGCGACCGGATTTGTTTCGGGAAGGAGTAAAAATTGCATCCTTTTTTGGAGAGTTTCCAATTTCGCTCTGGGCGGGCGGACGGCTGGTTGTAGGAGACCAGTGCGATACTCCGTATGTACGAAATGTCATAAAAAGTGTTAATGCCAAAGGCATTCCAATTCGATATACTTACACCAATCCATTAATAAAAGAGGAAGATTTAGAGGACTTTTATTGTAATTTCTGCATGCAGGAAGCAGACAACGGAAAGAATGAGGTACTGGTGGTATCTCCGATTCTGGAAGAATATATCCGGAAAAAATATCCGAGCTTTAAGATTAACAGTTCTACCTGTAAAGAAATTCGTGATATTGATGCGTTAAACGCAGAGCTTGAAAAAGACTATTATCTGGTTGTACTGGATTACAATATGAACAATCAGTGGGAGCTTTTAGCACGGGTGAAAAAACCGGAAAAATGTGAGGTACTTGTCAATGCCCTCTGCATTCCGGATTGCCCGCGCCGTGGCGACCATTATAAAAATGTTGCACAGAACCACCGCATTGAACTGGAAAACCGGAAGCTTCCGGACGATAAAAAAATACCGATTATTCCGTGGAAGTGTCAGTACGGTGATTTAAACTGCATTCACACCATACAGAATTATTCCACATATGTTTCTCCGGAAGCAATTTACGAAAAATATCTGCCGATGGGCTTTAATAACTTTAAAATTGAGGGCAGAACGGCAAACGTGTTCTCCTTAGTGGAAACCTACACGCATTATTTAATTAAGCCGGAGTATCAGGGGTATGTGCGCATCCAGCTGTTAAGCAACTTATCCTCCAGCAAAATCATCAATGTATTAAAGCCCAGACCGGGTGTATGGCCGTAGAAACAGATTTTGTTTCTTTTGCCTCATTCGCAGCAAAGTTGCTCAGAAAAGGAGAAGTGTATGACAAAGGAAGTATACTGGCATCTGCCGGGATTATGCAATTTCCGGCTGATTAACCAGATTTTATTTAACTTAATGAAGGACTATCCGAGCCGTTTCCGGGAGGGCTATAAAATCGGTTCGGTGTACGGCACGTTTCCGGGAGCTATCTGGAATGGTGGGCGTGCCGTGTTTGGAACGGCATTTAAAAGTGACATCGACAAAACAATAAAGTTGTACAATTCCAGAGGAATTCCGGTGCGTTTTACCTGGACAAACTCTTTATTGGAAGAAAAACACAATTATGATACTTACTGCAACCTGATTATGAAGCTGGCAGACAACGGAAAAAACCAGGTGCTTGTGAATCGTCCGTCCCTGGAAGAATATATCCGACGGGAATATCCGGGCTATCAGGTCATTTCTTCTACTACAAAGCGCATTGTAACGGTAGAGGAGGTAAAAGCGGAGCTGGCAAAGGATTATCATCTGGTGGTGCTGGATTATGATTTAAATCATGACGAAGCGGTGCTTGCAGAGCTTGCGCCAATGGCAAACCGGATAGAAATATTAGTCAACGAGATCTGTACCCCCGGTTGTCCGAAGCGGGCAGAGCATTACAAAGCAGAGTCGCTGTCTCAGCTGGAATTTGATAAGGACACTTATTTTCAGTGTCCGCACCAGAATGCAAAGCGTGGCTTTGCGGAATGTAAAAAGCGTCCGGCGTTTATTTCAAATGAGGAGATTAGCAGCTATATTGAGCAGGGCTATGTGAATTTTAAGATTGCAGGGCGAGGTCTGTCCCCGGAATTTTTAATGGATTCCTATGCGTATTTTCTGGCAAAAGAGGAGTACGCAGACTTTATCCGGGGAAAGATGAACCAGATTCTCATGGAATTAACAAGACCGCAGCAGCGCAGGTAGGAGAATATAAAGTCGCTCAGAAAGGGGATTAGTATGTGTTTTAGTCTGGAATACAGTAACAAATCATTGGAGCAGTCGGGTGAAGAGAAGAAGGAAAAAGGATTTATAAGGAATCCTCTGATTACTTCCATTTATTCGGCTGACCCGGCACCGATGGTCTATGGAGATACGTTGTATTTATATACATCACATGACGAAGATACGCTGGTCAATGATTTTTACACCATGGTGGACTGGCATTGCTTTTCCACAAAAGATATGGTGAATTGGACGAATCATGGAAGAATATTTTCGTTGGAGGAAATTGCATGGGCAGAGGATCGTGCCTGGGCACCGCAGGCTGTGGAGCGGAACGGAAAGTTCTATCTTTACTGCCCGGTACATAAAAAGGATGGCGGAATGGCCATTGCAGTCGGAGTTTCGGACAGTCCGACCGGACCGTTTCAGGATCTGGGCTATCCTCTGGTGGATGAGGGCGACTGGAATGACATTGACCCAACCGTATTTATCGATGAAGATGGACAGGCATATCTGTACTTTGGAAATCCGGAGCTGCGCTATGTCCTGTTAAATGAGGATATGGTATCCTATGACCGTGAGGTCGGTGTGGTACGGGTTCCAATGACGGAAGAATCATTTGCCAGAGGTGGTCATCAGACGGGAACCTCATATGCTGAGGGACCATGGTTTTACAAAAGAAACGGTATATATTACATGGTTTATGCGGCATTTGGTGTGGAGGAAAAAAACGAGCATTTGGCATATTCTACTTCGGATTCGCCAACCGGACCGTGGAAATACGGTGGTGTACTCATGACGGAGGAAGGCGGCACGTTTACCAATCATGCCGGTATTGCAGAATTTAAAGGACATTCGTATCTGTTTTATCATACCGGAGAACTGCCGGGCGGAAATTTGTTTCAGCGTTCAGTCTGTGTGGCAGAATTTCAGTATAATGAGGATGGTTCCATTGATACGATTGCTAAGTGCGACGGCGTGTATCAGGTTTGAAAATAGAGGCAGTGTGCTGCAACCAGATAGGAGAAACAGATGAACAGAAAACAATACCAGCGTATTGTGCTTGGTCTGGGACTTGGCACAATGCTTTTCTTGTCCGGCTGTGCCGGAAAAGAAAAGGAAAATGATCACAAGGAGAATAAAATCATGCAGGAAGAAATAACAAAGCAGCCAGAAAATACGGAAACGGTTACACCAGAGGCTGCTTCATCGGATACGGAAACGAAAATTACTCCGGCAGAGAATATCAAGGCAGAAACAACGGCTACACCGACAGAAGCGGACAGGTATGCGACGCTGTTTCAGGGAATCGACAAGGCAAAAAGCGGCAAAGGAATGTTGGATACCAATCCGTTGATGACGCAGCGTTTTGGTGCGGATCCGTATGCCATGGTATATGAGGATACGCTCTACATCTACATGACGGCAGATGCACCGGAATATAACGAAGACGGAAGCCTTGGTACTAATACATATTCTAAAATCAAGTCCATTAATGTGATTTCCACAAAGGATATGGTGAACTGGACAGACCACGGCTCTATTGCGGCAGCCGGAAAAGATGGTGCGGCAAAGTGGGCAAATAATTCGTGGGCACCGGCAGCCTGCTGGAAGGAGATTGACGGTCAACCGAAATTTTTCCTGTACTTTGCCAACAGTGGCGGCGGTATCGGTGTGCTGACGGCAGACAGTCCGACGGGACCATTTACCGACCCACTGGGAAAGGAACTTGTTTCCAGAGCCACCCCAACGTGTGACAGTGTTCTGTGGCTGTTTGATCCGGCGGTGTTGATAGACGAAGACGGTTCGGCATACCTTTATTTTGGCGGCGGTGTGCCGGAGGGCAATGCAGCGCATCCGGGAACGGCGCGTGTGGCAAAGCTTGGTGATGATATGATAAGCCTTGATGGTGACCCCGTGGCAATAGATGCTCCGTATCTCTTTGAGGATTCCGGCATTCATAAGATGGGCAATACCTATTACTATACGTACAGCTCCAACTTCAGCGTCGATGCGGCAGGAACCGCAGAGTACGGTTTGAAGAATGGTGAAATCTGTTATATGACCAGTGACAGTCCTATGGGGCCGTTTACCTATCAGGGCGTAATTCTGCCAAATCCGGGGGAATTTTTCGGCATGGGCGGAAACAACCACCACTGCGTTTTTAACTTCTGCGGAGAATGGCTGATCACTTATCATGCACAGGCACTGGAACAAAAGCTTGACATGAGCGGCGGCTACCGCTCCACCCATATTGACAGGCTGGTGATCAAGGAAGACGGCACGCTTGGAAAAACCAGAGGCACAACAGAAGGTGTCGGGCAGAACGGAGACATAAATCCGTATGAAACGGTGGAAGCAGAAACGATGTGGAATCATGGTGGCATAAGCACGACGCCATGTGGAAAAGAAGTTTCCGGCGGTGGATTTAGCAACATGGCAGTATGTGGTATGGAAACCGGCTCCTGGATTGGTGTAAAGGGTGTGGATTTTGGTGAGGCAGGTGCCACAAAATTTGCGGCATCGGTCTGTGGCGGCAGCAGGGAAGAAGGTGTCATCCAGCTTCGTATTGACCGCCTGATGGGTGAGGTCATTGGTTATCTGACCGTGCCTGCGGGTGATGGAGAAAGCTATCAGGAACAGGTCTGCACCTTATTAAAAAATGTGACTGGAGTGCATGATTTGTACTTTACGTTTTATGGAAGCGACTATTTATGGGACAGTTGGGTATTTCAATAAAGGGAAAGAAAAAGAGGAATACTAAAGGGGATACAGCATGACTAAATTTTTACTTGCCGGAGAATATCCGGCGCAAATTTACATTGACCCTGCGGATACGAACTATAAAGGAATCCGCATTGCCGCAGAAGCTTTTGCGGGGGATGTTTTTTTAGTGACCGGAAAACGTCCGGAGCTGATTGATACAGCAGAAAAAATAACCGGTCCGGTAATCGTCATTGGCACGATGGCGCAAAATCCGGTGATTGCGGCGGCGGTAGAGGCGGGAAGGCTCAGTCTTTCGGAAATCGAAAGAAAGTGGGAGTGCCATACAACAAAGCTGGCAGAGCATAAACAAACCGACTGCCTTTTGATTTCCGGCAGTGATAAGCGGGGCTGTATTTATGGCATTTACCGTCTGTCAGAGCTGATTGGCGTGAGTCCGTGGGTCTGGTTTGCGGATGTGGCACCACAAAAAAAGGAAACGCTTTGCTTTTCGGAAGAAGAGCTTTCCTACACGTCAAAGGAGCCTTCGGTAAAGTACCGTGGCATTTTCATCAATGATGAATCTCCGTCCTTTACCGGATGGGCTTATGGAAAATTTGGTGCGTTAAACGACAAAATGTACTGTCATGTGTTTGAACTGATTTTGCGTTTAAAGGGTAATTATCTGTGGCCGGCAATGTGGGGCAATGTGTTCTCCGAGGAGGGCAGTGAGCATCCGCAGGACAATATCCGTCTGGCAGATGAATACGGTGTCGTGATGGGAACCTCCCATCATGAGCCGATGTGCCGTGCCGGGGAGGAATGGCGCCATCTCTGGCAGCAGTACACCGATAAATACAACTGGGATTTTGCAGTCAACAGGGAAGGAATTTCGAAGTTCTGGGAGGACGGCATCCGCCGCAACAAACCGTATGAAAGCGTGATTACGGTCGGAATGCGAGGGGAAGCAGACTCGGCACTTGTAGGCGGCTTACAGTATAACATTGATTTATTAAAGGATATTATTCTGACACAGAAGCGTCAGCTGGCGGCAGAAGGACTTTCGGATGCTTCCAAGATGCTGGTTGTCTATAAGGAAGTAGAAAAATACTGGAACGGCGGAACAGACGAGGTGACCGGACATCCGGCAGAAGGTTTAAAGGACTGGAAGCTTGCAGATGGAACGTCTCCGCTGGATGATGTGGTTATTATGCTTTGTGAAGATAACTACGGCAACGTGCGCTCTCTTCCGGTAACCGAAAAACTGAAAAACCGCAAGGGCGGCTGGGGAATGTATTATCACTTTGATTATAACGGCGGACCGCGCGGTTATATGTGGCTGAACGTGATGCAGCTGGAAAAAACCTGGGAGCAGCTGTCACAAACCTATGACTGCGGTGTCCGGGATATCTGGATTGTCAATGTCGGAGACTTAAAGCCAATGGAAATGCAGATTTCCTATTATATGGATTTAGCGTATGATT
>CAZJAA010000021.1:0-55625 GCA_964544055.1 uncultured Lachnospiraceae bacterium
TTTTGCGAATTGCGGTGGGGGCTGAATAGTTACTTTCTCCGATTAGCTCCACACCTCCATATGAGCAAAACAGCAAGCTGCTTTGCAGCGACTGGCAGCTTTGCTGACAGGTTTTGCGAATTGCGGTGGGGGCTGAATAGTTACTTTCTCCGATTAGCTCCACACCTCCATATGAGCAAAACAGCAAGCTGCTTTGCCTCAATTTCTGCTTTTCAAGAGAGCTTCTGCTATTGCAATATCCTCTGGTGTGGTTACCTTTATATTTTCATAGCCTGCTTCAAACATCACCACATTCACTGTTCCATAACGTTGCACCACCATAGCATCATCTGTAATATCGGCATCTTTATTTTGTATCACCTGTCCATAAGAAGTTCTTGCGAGCTCGTATGAAAAGCATTGCGGTGTCTGTGCGATCCACGTCTGCTTTCTCACAGGTGTGGAACATATTCTGTTTTCCGGGTCTACCAGCTGAATCGTATCCTTTGCCGGCATTCCTGCCACACACGCTTTCGTTTTTTTCACAAGCTCGATAGCCTCATTTATCACGGAAATTGAAATCAGCGGTCGTGCTCCATCATGAATCAGCACATACTCCGCTCCTTCCGCTGCCAGAAGTCCCTGATATACCGAATGATACCGTTCCGCTCCACCTTCCACAATGTGCGTAACCTTTGTTATATGATATTTATCCACAATTTCTTTTTTACAGTATTCCTGTTCTCCACAGCCGGTCACCAGAATAATTTCGTCCACACCGCTTTTTTCAAATGCCTGTAACGAATAAAACAGTACCGGTTTTTCCAGTAAACTCAGGTACTGTTTTGGTATTTTACTGTTCATTCTGGCCCCTCTGCCGGCTGCAAGAACAATCGCTGTTGCTCTGGCCGCCATATCGTTCCTCCTTATGTTCAGGTCATGCGCTCTTGTTTTCTTCCATGAATATTCTCCGGAAAGCTCTGAAAGTTTCCGATTATCGCTGCCCAATTTTTAAATTTGGCACCGCATTCAGGTTCAGTCCATGACGTACACCTTTTTTATACTCATAGTAAGCCGCTGCACCAATCATTGCCGCATTATCCGTGCAGAATATTGGTGAAGGGTAAAATAACGTTTTTCCAGCTTTTTTGCAGGCCGCCTCCATTCCGGCTCTTAGTGCAGAGTTGGAAGCAACGCCTCCTGCCAGTGCAACCTTGTCAATACCATATTCTTTTGCCGCCAGCAACGCTTTTTCCACCAGAACATCCACGACTGCTGCCTGAAAAGAAGCCGCTACATCAGCACGGTTTACCTCTTCTCCTAATTGCTCCGCATGATGAAGATAATTCAGCACTGCCGACTTCAAACCGCTGAAGCTGAAATCAAACGGACACCCCTCCACATGGGCATGCGGAAATGGAATTGCCTGAGGATTGCCTTTCTTCGCAAGCTTATCAATCTTTGGTCCGCCCGGATAGCCAAGCCCTATGGCTCGTGCAACCTTGTCATAAGCCTCCCCTGCTGCATCATCATGCGTTCTGCCGATAATTTCGTATTCGCCATATGCCTTTACTATGACCAGATGAGTATGTCCTCCCGATACGATAAGACATAAAAACGGCGGTTCCAGCTCAGGATGCTCGATATAGTTTGCAGAAACGTGTCCCTCAATATGATGTACGCCAACCAGTGGCAGACCAGCAGCATAACTGATTGCCTTTGCCTCAGCTACGCCGACTAAAAGTGCTCCAACCAGCCCCGGACCATAAGTAACGCCAATGGCGTCCATCTGGGAAAGTTCCATGTGTGCTTCCGAAAGAGCTTCTGTAATCACCTGATTGATTTTTTCAATATGTTTTCTTGATGCAATTTCAGGCACCACTCCGCCATACAACGTATGAAGCGCAATCTGGGATGAAATTACATTCGATAAGACTGTCCGCCCGTTTTTTACTACCGCAGCTGCGGTTTCATCACAGGAGGATTCAATTGCAAGTATAAACGTATCTTCCATAATCCTCTCCATTCCGGAGCGTTTTTTCGACGGAGGCAAAAGAAACAAAGTTTCTTAAGAAATTCGCACAGGCGATTTCTGTTCTGCCATCAAGATGCATTAATCCTCAATTTCAATTGGATCAGTCAGTCGCCAGCCAACAATTTTCCAGCGGCCGTTTTCATCTTCCCGAAGCAAAAACTGCTCATAGGTTCTTGTATAACCTTCTTTTTTTGTATTCATGGTGTAGCTGGCAACAATGCTTGCGAAGCTGTTTTCCTCATCCTTCCAGTTTTTCACACTGCTTTGTTTTTGAACACGCCAGCTGACCATTTCCTGCTTTTTTTCTTTTGCGGCATCAATTTCCGCAGTCAGTTTATTAGTAAAGTTGTCCAGCGGATTATTATAAAGAAATTCTTCATCAAAAAGCTTCCGCTGCATTTCTATCAGTTTTGTCAATTCCTCTTCTGATACAGTCTGATTATGGTAGCACTGGGATATGCGCGAGAATAAACGTACCACTTCCCGTACGGTAGCAGGATAATTTCTGTCAATATCCTTTGCCAGAATTGTCTGTGCTTCGGTATTTTTCTTTTCCTCTTTCGAAAAAATGCCGTTATCTTCTCTTAAGTTCAACGCAAGAAAAACTCCAAGCATCACAAAAACCACGATACAGAGGGTTCCAATTAATTGTGCATTTTTTTTCCCTTTCATCTGTGCTTCCTCCCTACTACAAATTCTGATTTGACAGCTGTTTTGCTCATACTTCTTTTTCAAAGTCCAGAGTAACATTCATGCCATCCCTGCCACAGCGTACTTCCGGAAAAATCCGCTTTGCTTCCAAAAGTGTATCCTTTGGACGGACTAAAGAAGGGCTGTAATGCGTCAGCCAGAGCTCCTGCACCCCGGCTTCTTTGGCAATCTGAGCCGCTTCAGCAAATGTCATATGCTTGTACTCCGTAGCACGGGATTTTTTTTCTGCTTCGCCATACATTCCTTCACATATTAATAAATCGGCATCTTTTGCATTTTTCACAATACCTTTTGTCGGTCTTGTATCGGTACAATATGTCACCTTAATGCCTTTACGCTCCGGTCCAAGAACCATATCCGGTGTATAGGTAATACCTTCTGCCTCAATGATTTCCCCTTTTTGCAACCGATTCCAATACATTAACGGAATGTTCTGTTCCTTTGCTTTTTCTGCAAAAAAGCGACCTCCTCTTTTGATGGAAAGCGTATAGCCATAACAGATTACATTGTGATTTACACGGAACATATCTATCTGGTAGCCGCATAGCTCCAGATGCTGCTCCGGCTCCGTTATTTCAATAAAATTCAACGCAAACGGAAGCTCCGGCGCAATGATGCGCAAGGCAGTAACAACCCGTTCCAGTCCTTTGGGACCTACTAAGGTTACCGGTTCCCTGCGCTCCGCATTTCCCATAGAAAGCAACAGTCCCGGAAGTCCACTGATATGGTCTCCATGGAAATGGGTAAAGCAGATGACATCAATATCATGACAGCTCCAGCCATTTTCTTTCAACGCAATCTGCGTTCCTTCGCCACAGTCAATCAATAATCCTTTTCCGTTATATCTGGTCATCAACGCTGTCAGCCAGCGTCCCGGCAAAGGCATCATGCCTCCGGTTCCAAGCAAACACAAATCTAACATTCTATTTCCTCACTTTATAAAAGTTCCGTTCTTTCTTCTGCCTTCGGCGGAATTTGAAAACCGGCAATCCATTTGTCATAACAAGCTTCGCAGACGAGCAGATGATGCCGCTGCCTGTCCTTGTCCGAAAAATATCCCCAGTCTTTCGTAATTTCAAGAACATCCTCCTTGAAAATTCCGCACTCTGAAATTATAACTCTTCCACAACAATTACATCTTTTTGTTTCCACTGTTCATTCCTCCACTTTTCCATGACGTATGGAATGATTATAAAGAATTTTCGCCTTTCTGCCAATGGAACTTACTCCCATCCATAGCAGAAAGTTACAGTGTTTTACACATCAGAACCGCATTTTCCTGCGGCTGTTCATAAAAATTTTTGCGAATACCGTTTGCAAAAAATCCAAGGGATGCGTACAGAGTCTTTGCCGCCTCATTACTCTCCCGGACTTCCAGATATAAAACTGCAATGCCCAGTTTTTTAGCTTCTGTCATCAGAACTTCCAACATTTTTCTTCCGATTCCCTGTCTTCTGGCAGAAGCCTTGACACAGACATTTGGTATTTCTGCCTCGTCAAGAACATATAAAAAGCCACAATAGCCAAGAATTTCCCCCGCATCTTCCGCTACAAAATACCGGAAATTCGGTTTTTCTACTGTATCGGTAAATGCACGCAGACTCCATGGTATGGAAAAACTTGCTGCTTCAATTTCTGTCACCTGATTACAGTCTTCCATTGTCATCCGTCGTATCTGCATCTTACTTTTCCGCCTGCTTTTCTTTGAGTTCCCGTTCTGCCTGCGAAAGTCTTAAATACTCCGGCTCATGCTCATCTGCCGACTGAAACACTCCGTTTTTATAGAGTTCTGCAGCTCTTGCCGCCAGTGCCCCGGCTCTTTGTTTTCCCAAATGTATCGGTGCAAAGGAATATGGTACCGTTGTTTTCTCTGCAAGAACTTCCGCAAAAGCATCGGCTCCATCCCCAAGATAAGTCACCGGCTCTCCAAGTGCATTCACCTTTTCAATTATTTCTTCTACCTGCACCGCCATCTGGTCTTCCACGATTTCAAACCCATTTTTACCATAGCGGTATAATCCGGTATAAACCTGATTTCTTCTGGCGTCCATAAGCGGACACAAAATTCCTTCCGTGCCATAAAGATTTACCGCAATTCCCTGCGTAGTTGGCACAGGAATAATCGGCTTTTGTAAAACCAGCGCAAGTCCCTTGGCGGTTGCCGAACCAATGCGCAGTCCGGTAAAGGAGCCTGGACCGGCTGAAACAGCAATCGCATCAATTTCCTTTAAATCCAGATCAACCATGGAAACAATTTCCTCCACCATGGGAAGTAACGTCTGGGAATGTGTCTTTTTAAAATTTACGGTATACTCCGCCAGCAGGGTATCTTCGGTAGCAAGTGCCGCAGAAGCTACCAGACCGGAGCTTTCAATTGCTAATATCTTCATTGTTCACCTTTTTCTGCCAGAAATTCAGGCTTCTACTGTAATTTGGCGATAATCAAATCCTTTTTCAAGTTTTTTCTTAATTGTTATTTTTTTGTGGTTTTCCGGCAGGATTTCCTTTATCAGCTCCGCCCATTCAATCAGACAGACTCCTTCCCCATAGAAACAGTCCTCATATCCGATTTCTTCCATTTCTTCTATATCTTCAATGCGATATACATCAAAATGATACAGTGGCAGCCGTCCCTCCTCATAAATCTGTACGATAGTAAAGGTCGGACTGCTGACCGGCTCCGTAATCCCAAGTCCCACAGCAAAACCTTTGGTAAATATGGTTTTTCCCACGCCAAGGTCACCGGACAGGCAGTATACCTCACCCGGTTTTGCTTTCTGTGCTAATTCTTTTGCTATCTGAAACGTTTCCTTTTCGGAAAAACTGTCCAACTGCATTTTTTCACACGGTTCCTCTCTTTTATTTTTTTAGTTTCTTCGCCTGCTGCGGCAAAGCTTCCCGGATTAACTGTTTCAGTGCCGACTGCTGTTCTCCAAGTTCTTTTTTAGGAAGAACAAGAGCGTTCGCTGCTCCCAGATACAGGACAATGTTTTTACCGGTTTCACGGATAAGAACTACGGATTCCCACCCGGCAGAATCCGAACTCTCCCCCTGGGAAACCGTAAATCCGCTACTTTGAAAAACATACTGAAGCGGATTTTGAAACATCGGTGATTTTTTCACCTGCTTTGCAGCCTTATACAGCAACAGCAACGGATTGATAACCGTAAACAGCAGTGCAAGTACCACCAGCATAGCAGTCACTCCCGCTTTTCCGTTTCCAAAACCGGCAAGCAGTGCAGCTATTCCAGCAAAACTGAATGCATAATTTACTATACCGGAAATTCCGTGGTAGGAATGCCAGTATAAAAAATCAAACATATAAGAGGTTTTCATCTGAACAGAAACTTCTACTTTTTTATCTGATTCCATGAAATCTATTCTCCTTTTAAAATCCTGCTGATTGGTTTGTAAATCAGCATTGTTATAACCGATACGATACCGCATTTTAATAAATTCAGCGGTGCCGTGGCAAAAAGAACAAAGGTGAGCATACTGTCCACCGCCCGATTGACTTCTGTTCCCATGGCAATCAGTGCATCAATTTCCATATGGAATGCCTTACTGTACGCTGGAAGCAACAAAAATGCATTTAACAGACATCCTGCCACCGTGCAGGTAAGCGTTCCGAGAATCAGCCCCAGCACAGCACGTTTTTTTGATTTGCGGAGGTAATATACAAAAGCCGCCGGAACCACATATGCGCAGCCAATTAAAAAATTGGCAAACTCTCCTACAAACACAGTTGTTGTTCCATCAAACAGCAGGTTCAGCAAGATTTTAATCAGTTCAATCGCCACTCCGGCAAGCGGTCCCATAGCAAATGCCCCGATGATGACCGGAAGCTCGCTGGCATCAATCTTGTAAAACGGTGGGAGAAACGGCAATGGAAACTCAAACAACATGAGCACCACCGCCACCGCTCCGAGCATGGAAATGCTCACCATATTTCTTGTCCGCACATTTCTGTCTACATTACTACCCTTATTCATTTTTTACTCTCCTCTCTCCTCCAGACTATACTGTCGGTAATGGAATTTCACCATTTCGGCAAAAGGATTTTCCTTTTGTTCGCGGACTATACCGCCGGTCGGGAATTGCACCCTGCCCCGTGAAGAAGTTCTGTTTCATTCCGCATTTTCCAGCGATAACGAAACGATACTCATTTTTCTTTCACATCTTTTATTTACAGTATCATGGTAAGCTGGATTCGCTTCTTTGCCACATCCACACTCATTACCTTAACATCCACAACATCTCCGACACTGACTGCCTCTAACGGATGCTTGATAAACTTTTTGTTGGTAATCTGAGAAATATGAACCAGACCATCCTGATGTACACCAATATCCACAAACACGCCAAAGTCAATAACATTGCGAACCGTTCCCTTTAAAATCATGCCCTCGGTTAAATCCTTCATCTCCAAAACATCGGTACGGAGAATCGGCTTTGGCATTTCTTCACGAGGGTCTCTGCCCGGTTTTTCCAGTTCCTTGATGATATCCACCAGAGTCAGTTCCCCAATGTCCAGTTCCTCAGCAAGCTTCTTTTTGTCACGAATCATACTGCTTAAATGAGATAAATCTTCTCCGGTTGCTACTACAGCAGGTGCTGCGTCTGCTTTCACCGGCTCCGCCTTTTCGGCTGCTACCGGTGCTCCACCGGCTGCAAACGCACTTGCTAATGCCTGACCGAAAACTGAGTTGGTATTTTTGACCTGAATGGTTTTTGGTTCTTTCTTTTTCTGCTGCTTTTTCTTTTGCTCTTCTGCTTTTGCAGCCTTCTTGGCAGCTTCTGCCTGCTTTGCCGCCTTTTTCTGGTTTTCCTGCAGTTCCTTAATGTTTTCTGCTGTAAAGCCAAGCTTATTTAACAGCTGGTTGGCAGCCTCATAGGATTCCGGATGAACGCTGGTTGCGTCTAACGGATTGCTGCCGTTTGCAATACGAAGGAAGCCTGCACACTGCTCAAATGCCTTTGGTCCCAGCTTTGCCACCTTTAAAAGCTCCTGCCTGGAGGTAAATTTTCCGTTTGCTTCACGGTATGCCACGATATTCTTTGCAATAACCTTGGAAATTCCGGAAACATATTCTAACAGGGATGGCGACGCTGTATTTAAGTCTACACCAACCTTGTTTACGCAGTCTTCTACGACACCGGCAAGCGTTTCACCCAGCTTTTTCTGGTTCATGTCATGCTGGTACTGACCGACACCGATTGCCTTTGGCTCAATCTTTACAAGCTCTGCCAATGGATCCTGCAATCTTCGTGCAATGGAAACGGCACTTCTCTGCGCCACATCATAATCCGGAAATTCCTCGGTTGCCAGCTTGCTTGCCGAATAAACCGAAGCACCTGCTTCACTGGTGATGACATACTTGGTCGGCACATTCATTTCTTTTAATAAATCAACCACAAATAGCTCCGATTCGCGGGATGCCGTACCGTTACCGATGGAAATTAAGGTAACACGGTACTTGCAGATTAAATGACGGACAATTTTCTTTGCCTCCTCCTGCTTGCCTGGTGACGGAATGGTAGCAAAAACTACTGCGGTATCTAACACCTTTCCGGTGGCATCCACAACCGCAAGCTTACAGCCGGTTCGAAAACCAGGATCCCAGCCAAGCACGGTCTGACCGACAATTGGCGGCTGCATCAGAAGCTGCTCCAAATTTTTGCCAAATACTTTAATGGCACCTTCTTCTGCCTTTTCAGTTAAATCATTTCTGATTTCGCGCTCAATGGCAGGAGCAATCAGACGACGGTAGCTGTCTTCCACCGTTGCCTTTAAATACTCCTTAGTATATGGATTATCCTTTACGATTACCTTTGTTTCCAGATAACGCAAAATTCGTTCTTCCGGTGCCTGGATTTTAACGGTAAGCATCTTTTCGCTTTCTCCACGGTTTAATGCAAGGATACGGTGTCCCGGCAGGGTAGAAAGCTTTTCACTGAAATTGTAGTACATTTCATAAACGCTTTCGGTTCCTTCTTCTTTGGCAGAAGAAGAAATGCTGCCTTCTTCCATGGTGATGTCACGGATATAACCGCGGTAATCTGCCTCGTCCGAAATCTGCTCTGCAATGATATCCAGTGCTCCGGCAATTGCCTCTTCCGCACTCTTTACTTCTTTTTCTTCGGAAATATAGTCTGCTGCCAGTGTTTGAAGCGGTGCACTGACCTCCTGTGCCAGAATCAGCTCTGCAAGCGGAGTCAGCCCCTTTTCCTGTGCAATCGTGGCACGGGTTCTTCTCTTTGGACGGTACGGACGGTATAAATCCTCCAGCACAACCATCGTTGCCGCTGCTTCAATCTGGGCTTTTAATTCTTCGGTCAGCTTGCCCTGTTCTTCAATGCTTCTGAGTACCTGTTCCTTCTTTTCTTCCAGACCTCGCAGATACGTCAGTCTTTCATCCAGATTACGGAGCACCTCGTCATTTAATGCGCCGGTAACCTCTTTACGATAACGTGCAATAAAAGGAATTGTATTTCCTTCGTCAATTAACTTTACAGCCGCCTCGACCTGTTCATAACGAACGTCAAGCTCTGCTGTCAGCTGTTTTAAAATATCCATGTAGAACTCCTCCAATTGTAGTACGTTCCTGTTATTATCCGGTAAACAGAAATCCTCAGCCTGCTTTACTCCTGCCCAGAAACGCATTCCGACCTTTTAACCCTTGTATCATACCATAAAATCCAATTTATGTCTATAAATTATCTTCGATTTTACAGAGTAACTGTAACTATTCCGCATAATACAAGTATATGCGCTGCTGCAAGCCCCACTTGCAAAGCTGTACATATACTTGTATTACGCAATTAGCTCCACACCGCATAATGAGTAAAACACACAGCTGCTTGCGCAGCGGCTGACTGCGTAGCAGGCAGGTTTTACGAATTGCGGCGTGGGCGGAATAGTTACAAATAACTATTCCGCATAACGCAACAGAACCTGCCCTTTTTGAGGGCAGGTTCTGTTTATAAGTAAGTCTATACACATAGCGTTAGATTACTCCAGCTTAAATTCCGCAAGAAATTCCTCATACGTATTTGAATCAGCATCTCGCAATTGAAAGAACATTCTGTACTTCCCGGCTTTTAAATCCACAGCCTCTATGCCCGGTGCAGTAATTTTTCCATCCACATACAGATTTTCTACTCTGCCGACATCATTTCGAAATCCACATCAAATTCTCCGTTGCCGTCAGTTTTTCATAAGAAACGGCAAGCCATTCCTGATAAACAGCATGATAGCAGTCTCCGATAATTTCATAATCTGCGGTCGGATACTGATAGACAACCTCATTATTTTCATCCAACGCAAGCAGTCCATCTCCGTTTATCATAAAAATTAATTCTTTCTGCGGATTTTCACTCTTCAGCTTCTGAAGCTTATTATTCCATGTAAAGTGCAGATTCATGACTATTTCACCATTTACCGAGGCAAAAGCCATTTCAGCCACTTTGCTGAAATCCTTGGAAAAAAAGAGAATCCGCACCTGTTTGCACAGCTCTTTTTCCAACATGTCATAATATAGTACCGGTACTGTGGAAATGTAGTACCCATCTTCCCCATACAGGGAAGACTGCGGTATTGTCAGCAAATCTCCCGTCAGTTTCTGAAAGCGGGCCGTTTCATCTTCCAATGTTCCATCCAGAATTTTACGAACCGGAATACCATTTTCTTCTGTAAACTGTTTCACATCCGTTTCTGTAAATGTCACCTCTGTTTCCATATTCGGTCCGGTTTTTAATGTTCCCAGAAATATTTTTTCTTCGTTCTGTTCTTCCGCTCCGTACTGCTCTTTCTCTTCATTCATTTTCCACCGCTTGGATAAAAATACGCCACCGACACATATAAGGAGAAGCACAAGTAAACCTATGAAACTAATTCTTAATCTTTTTTTCACTCATAAGACAATGTTCCTACCCAACTATAAACTTTTCCATCTGCAACAAGACAGCTGCCAGATTGGTTATATTCAAAAGTTCCATATCCTCTCGAACCATTATTAGCATTTGAGTCCCAGTAATAGATTGTAGTTCCGTAATAACCATACCCTGTTATGTCATGTCCCATATAGTCGTCATCATAATATGCAACAATGACAAATGACTTTCCATCATCTATATTTGATTCTACCTCATCATTACCCAATTTGCAATTCGATATTCTGTTATATTGCAAACCATAATAATTTATACCATCTGCTACGTCATATATGGTTCCTCCAGTATCATAGCCAATTCCCAAATGATTACATATTTCAAATCCTGTAACAACTCTATTTAACAGGTAATTTACAATAGTTGCGGCAGCACTTGCCCAACACATGTTATATTTTCATCCCTCCCATCCAAAAAATTCATTGGATTTCAAAAACAGCAACTTCATTTTACTGCATTTTCTTATATGTTATTTGCTGTTCTATTCCTTTGAGTACTTGCGCATAATAATAAGCCTTGCACCTTCTTATCTGCTCATGTACTTTTCCAAACTGACAAATGCATCATAACACACCTTAAAAAAAATGTTTATACCAAAACCGGGGAAAAAAATTTTTCCCCGGTTTTGGTATAAACCTCTCGTCTTACTTTTGATATACTACTGTTATAATAAATTTAATGATGGAGGACACTCGTCCATGAAAAAAATTACAAAAAAATTAACGTTACTCTTACTGGCAGGAATTATTCTTTTTCAGATAAATGGCATTTATGCGCATCCTGATAACCATTCTTCCGACAACGTTGCTGTCAGCCCATGCAACATGAACGAAGAACCTGGTAATGGACATACAGAATTTTAGTCTATCATTTCACCGTACCACTTCTGATACATATTTTGCAAACTATTCATTTCTCTTTCTCGTTTCAGTAATTTCAATATCTGATACGCCTGCTGATATACTTTTTACCGGATGCTCTTTCTCCAGTCATCCGGTCGATGGTATATCTCTTTTCTTCGTATAAAAATCCAATATTCGATGATCTTTTACAACGCAAAGCAAAAGAGATTGCCCAGTCGCACATCGCAATTGCTTCTTCAAATCTGCCGTTTACCTCATAATCATCTGTCAGATTTCTGGAAATGAGTGCTACTGCCACATAGTGGTACTTCATATCGACCCTGCTGTTTTCATAGGCACGCAGCATCTTTTCCCACAGTACAATGGCTTTTTCCTTCTGCCCCATCTTATTATAACAAAGTGCCATATAGTTTACAATGAATGCTTCCATTCTATTCAGAACCACCTGCTCTAAAGAATCCAGATTCACCCTGCCTCTTGTTCTCCGGAACGCTTCCTTACAGCCTTCCAGTGCTTCTTCGTTGGATATTCTTCCAAGCTGGTGTGCAAACAAAGTATCCATGTACCTGACATACTGCCTGTTTTCGTTCCACTGCATGGAAAGCTGTTTTTTTAACTTTAGATAAAGTGTCTCTGCCTCTGCTTCTTTTCGGAAGTTATTCAACTTAGCAATCTCTCTCTCCAGTTCCAGCAGTGAAAAATCATCCACTACAAGGTGCGTACTGCAGATTTCACGGTCAAGTCCGAAATACTCTTTCAGCTTCCGGAACGTTTCAGGCTTTGGTTTATACTTTCCACTTTCGATACGGGAAATGGTTTTCTGGTCGATATTCAGGGCATCTGACAGCGTTTCCTGAGACATTGACAATAGCCTGCGTTCCTGCCCAAGCAGCTCCGACACCAGATACACCTCCTGCTGTCTGTAATTCTTCCACAGCATAATCTGCTCTGTTTCACATGGTTCTCCATATTCTCCATACAGTACTTTCAGTGCATTGCGCTGTTTTTTCCACTCGGCATACGCATTTCCATTCTGCTGCTCCGTGAGAAAAAGAATGCGCTCCAGATACTGTGGCAGATGTAGCAGCATCCCATTATTTACCAAAATATCTTTTCCCTGCAGGGTGAGCCACAGTGTCTCCGGCAGATTGTTTTGCAAAATTGCAAGAGTTCCCAGTACCCATGCTGCCTTACTGTACACATTGACTCTGGTTTCCTCATCTTTACAAATTTGTTTGATATAGTATAACATCCATCTGCCATCCATCCGGAGACAGGATGCGTCCTGTTCCATCCGTTCTTCCAGCCACGGCATAGTCAGCCGCATTGCTTCTTCTAACAGGTGCTGTGCCTTTGCATGCTCCTGTTTTTCTTTCCCTTCTATGACCGACCAAACCTTACAGATATACTGCCGGTGCAATGCTTCGTCTGCCTCCGGTCTGCTTTGATAATACTCCAATGCCTTTTCCACTTCAGAATAATTGTTCTGCACCAGCTCTTTTTCAATGAGTTCCCTTAGATAATAAAATTCGTATTCTGTTTCCGTAAATAAGAACTCCGTTTTATTTATGGACGTTCCCAGGCGTTCCAGCAAACGCTCCACCACAAAGAAATCCAGCAGACGTTCTCCGCCTTCCAGCCTTTGTAAGGCAGAAACAGAGCATAAACCTTCTGTCAGCACCTGCAGGCTGATTTGGTTTTTATTTCGTTCATAGGCTATCAGTTTTCCCAGCGTTTGTACATTCATGTTCTAATTTCTAGCTCCTGTTTTCCTCATCTTCCAAAGAACCCTTTTTCTTAAAGGAATCATTAATTTTTAAAAATGGACGAATCTCTTGCGCCAACTTTTCTTCCGTTCCCAGCATATATGCTGACTGAACATAGTACTTTTTAGTGTACCTCTTTAATTACATCTTTTATAAAGTGCTGACTTTCCAGATTCGTACCTGCCTTATGTTCTGCTACAGTAACCCTTCCGCTATCATTGTATCCTCCCTGCAAGATATTTATTGCTTTTTCCTTTTTTTAGATATATAATAAAATACAAGGAACAAACATTCCGGATAATCCACCAAAAAGAAAGGAGACAATGCCTTATGACTATCGCACCCATTGGCATCAGCTTTGGTTATTATACAAATCCATATACTTCTTCCGCTACAAAAGAAGCGGCACGCACAGCTCTTGCCGATAAGCTTCACGAAGGCTCCGTCATCCAGCCGGTTGATGATGTTCCGGAGGTTTTTTCCAATGATGAAGTAGACCGTGTTCTGCGTTCACCGGAGGAATTATCAAAAAACCGCCAGACGGCCTACGAAATTATGAATACGCTTACGCCAAGAGATGCCGGACACTTAAATCCGGCACTGACGTTTCTGACAAACACACCATTTCATGGCGCTTTTACCCCAGAACCAAAAGAAACTTCTGCCGCAGAAGAAGTCAACCTGTTTGGTGATGGCAAAACATCCGAAGGCATCGGTGAGGAGCAGAAATGCGAAACCTGTGAAAACCGCACTTATGTAGACGGCTCCAATGAATCCGATGTTTCTTTTAAAGCACCAGGTCATATTGCTCCGGAAGCAGCCGCCTCAAGAGTAATGGCACACGAGTACGAGCACGTCAGAAATGCTTACCAGGAAGATAAAAAAGAAGGAAAAGAATTAGTCAGTGTTTCTGTTTCTTTAAAAACCGCAATCTGTCCGGAGTGCGGCAAAACCTATGTAGCAGGTGGTGAAACGCAAACCACCATGCGTACTGGTGCAGAACATGCATACGAAGCACAGATGCAGGCTTACAATGCCTTTGCCGGCGGTAATGCCAGCCAGATAGATACTGCTGCATAACCCTGATAAATCGTCTTACGTTGATTGGAAAAACGGTTATGCCTATGATGGATATTGGACAATGAACTTCTCCTTTATGTAGCAAAAACACAGGATACAGACAAAATCTGCATCCTGTGTTTTTTATATGTGGTGGAACAACAACTCTAAATTGTCAGGTCAATATGCTGTATCGTTCCGGCACCACCGCTTTCTTTTAAGAACACTCCGGTACTGCGGATGACTCCGTTTGTGTTGTGGTTTTCTTCATTTTTTAAGGAAAACTCTGTGGATGCCTTGCCAAGGTAAATGGCACCAACATCTGCATCCTTTAAAGAAATCATAACCTTTTCGCCTTTGTCATCAAGCGTCCAGATGGACAAATCGTTAAAAATAGCATCATTTTCATCAATCCAGCCGTTGCCGTCTTCGTCATAGGCGGCCAGATCCTTAAACCCATCTCCGGACGTTGTGCCAAACAATTCGCTGCCGTCGTTAATTTTACCGTCTTTATTTTTATCCAGTGCCAGAAAACCACTGCCCTGTCCGGTAAACGAGATTTCTTCCTCTGTGCCGTCTGCATTTAAGTCAAACAAAAACTTCTGGTCGCTGATTTGACCGACATTGCCTTCCAGATTGAGAACCAGCGGGTCTACACAGACGTAATCCTCCATCGTCAATGAATCATATTTTTCACAAAAAGCCCTGGACATTTCCACTTCCACATTAAAAGAAATTTCTCTGCCGTCCTGTGTTTTTACACAGCCCTGGGACTGATATGCCGTATGCTCCATTTCCGTATAGAACGAGGACTGTACCGTTACCCGTTTAAAAGTCATCACTCGAGGCTCGGCACTGCCCGAACCGGAAATTGAAATGGTATTGCCGGCACCTGCCAGATTCATTGCAGTACCAAAAGTAAGACTCTGCGATGATGCGGTACTTTTTTTCAGTTCTGCAATTTTCTGCTCTATACCAGCCGCCACGTCTATGCTGTCCTTTAAGCCCAGACGGCGGTTCTGCATCTTGCGGAGCATGGCAAGAATGCGCTTTAACGTTTCTAACTGAATATCTTCCTTGGACTGAACCGTTGGAACTTCCTGACTGCGTGTTTTTTCTGCTTCTGACATAGCCATGGCAAGATTTTTCACGTTCTGCTTTTCCTGTTCCTCCAACTGCTCTTTTTCCTTACGTTTCTGTCCTTCTTTATAATCCTTCAGCTGTTCCACATAGCTTTTTGATTCTTCCGAAAATTCCAGTGTTGCCGCCTTTTCGGACGAAACAAGCATCTGTGCTGTGTGTGCTTCCAGATGCGTGTAAGAAGAGCGTTCCGACTTCATCATTACATTACTGCTTTCAATTTTCATACGAACCTCCCTGTTTTTCATTCGATTGCCGGACAATTCCTTTTTTCCGGCAGCAGAACTATTCCTACATCTTGTTTATCGGCAGACAGAACCCTTTGTTTAACAGCAAATTTTAAAAAAAATCTTAAGAAGTCCCACGAAAATTCGAAAGACTTTCTTAAGATTTTTCCTTTCATTACATATAATGATACTTTTTCCGCTTTGCCACCAGAAAGACAGCACTAATCACCACAGCCATAAACTCTGCAACTACAATGGAAATCCAGACACCTTCGATTCCCCATAGTGCCAGGAACACCAGCACCGCCACCAGCTGAAATACTAGTGTCCGCAGAAAAGAAATAATGGCAGAGGTAATGCCATCATTTAAGGCAGTGAAAAAGCCGGAACCAAAAATTGCAAAGCCCATAAACAAAAAGGCAAGAGAGAAAATCCGGAAGCCATATACGGTAAGCTCCATCAGTTCTGCGTCATAGCCGACAAAAATTCCGGCAAGCGTTGAGGCAAGCAGTTCTGCAGCAATTACCATAACAATGCCAAACATACCAATCATGCACAGGCTCTTTTTCAGTAGTCCTTTCAGTTCTGCATGATTTCCGGCTCCGTCATGGTAGCCGATGACCGGTGCTGTGCCAATGGAATACCCGATAAATGTCGCCGAGAAAATCATGCTGACATACATCATGACACCGTATGCCGCCACACCGTTTTCTCCGGCATATTTTAAAAGCTGCATATTATAAAGCATTCCCACCAGGTTCATCGATATATTGCTCATAAACTCCGAAGAACCGTTTGTGCAGGCACGAAGCACTGCCTTTCCGTCAAAACGTGTTTTTCCAAGTCTTAAAATACTGCTGTTTTTGCAACCAAAATAGAACAGTGGGATAACACCGCCTACCACCTGACTGGCTGCCGTTGCCACTGCTGCACCGGCAAGCTTGTATTCCTGCGGTAACAAAGTGACAAGCACAGCATCTAATATCATATTTGTCATGCCGGCAGACACCGTAACCACCAGACCAAGATGCGGCTTCTCCGCCGTTACAAAAAACGACTGAAACAGCATTTGAAGGACGTTAAACGGCAATGCACACAAAATAATGCAGGCATACTGTGACGCATAGGCAAGCATTTCCCCTTCTGCTCCAAGAAGTGTCGCAATCGGTTTGATAAAGACAATTCCAAACACGGCAAATACAATACCAAGGACAAAAGAGAGATAAACAAACAACGAAAAATAGCGGTTTGCCTTTTCTGCCTTTTTTTCACCAAAGGTCTTTGCCACAAGTGCAGAACCACCGGTACCAAACATAAAGCCTACGGTAGACAAAATCATCAGAAACGGCATAATCAGATTGATTGCCGCAAACGGTGTTTTTCCTGCATAGTTTGATACAAAAAAGCCATCAACCACACCATAAATCGAAGTAAAAATCATCATTCCAATGGATGGCAGGGTAAAACGGAGCAATCGCCGGTAAGTGAAATGATCCGATAATTGAATTTTTTCTTTCAAAACTTTTTCCTCTTACTTTAATAAGAAATTTTTATCTGGAAAGCTTCTTGGACATATTTACCAGGAACTCGTCCGGTGACTTTGTCATGTTTAATGCTTCTTCAATATCGTAATCGATAAATTCACCATGCTTATAAGCAACCACACGGTTTGACTTTCCTGCGCAGAGAAGCTCTACTGCTTTGGCACCCATGGCAGATGCATACACACGATCCTTGGCTGTTGGGCTGCCGCCACGCTGGATGTGACCGATAATGGTAGCTCGCGTTTCTACACCGGTTGCTGCTTCAATTCTCTTGGCGAGTCCATAAGAATCACCAACGCCTTCGGCATTGATAATAATGTGATGTGTCTTACCAACCTTTTTGCGCTCAATAATGTTTTTGATGATAGCGTCTTCATCATTATCATATAACTCCGGAAGAAGAATATTTTCTGCACCGTTGGCAATACCGCACCAGAGAGCAATATAGCCGGCATGACGACCCATTACTTCAATAATGCTGCAACGCTCATGGGAAGTGGATGTATCACGAACCTTGTCAATAGCTTCCATGGCAGTGTTTACTGCGGTATCAAAGCCAATGGTATATTCTGTACATGCAATGTCAAGGTCAATGGTTCCCGGAACACCAATGGTATTAATGCCGCGCTCATATAACTTTCTGGCACCCTGGAAGGAACCGTCTCCACCAATTACTACCAGTCCATCAATTCCATGCTTTTTACAAATATAAGCACCCCTGTCCTGACCTTCCTTTGTCATAAATTCCGGACAACGTGCGGTAAACAGCATTGTTCCGCCACGCTGGATAATATCAGAAACGCTCTTTGCATCCATGTCAAAAATATCTTCATCCAGCAAACCGGAGTATCCTCTGCGGATTCCTTTCACCCTTAAACCATTTGCTAGCGCAGTACGAACCACCGCACGGATGGCAGCGTTCATGCCCGGTGCATCTCCGCCACTGCTTAATATACCTATTGTCTCAACTTTTTTACTTTTTACTGCCTTTGCCATTTTCTTATCCTCCTCGTTTTCCGAAAGAAATCAAACATCCCGAATACCGGGGAATGCTTCCTTACTTTAACTCTTCTTATCTATTTGTTAAATCATAAACAAACCCATGTCCACTATTCTAATCCATTTGCGTCTGTTTTTCAATAGCCAATCCTATCTTTTTTTATCTACGACCTTTATCTGCTCTTCTCCGTATTCCTTTCGCAGTTTTTCCAGCAATTCAGCCGAAATATCCACATTCCTGTTTTGAGGCAGACGCTTTACGGCACGTTCCTGTTCCAGATAGATGACAACCTCCTGTTTTCCATCACTGCCGGACAGCAGTTCATACAATTTTTGCTCTTTTTCCAGGTAATCCTCTTTTTTAGGAAAACGAATCCAGAGTTCCCGCGGCAAGCCATCCAAAGAACAGATTCCCGTACATATCAGCTTGGCTGCTTTGTCCTCTTCCGCAGAAACACGCCCTTTCACAAGCACCTTGGCATCCTCCGCAAGAAAACTTCTGTACTTTTCATAATCCCTTGGAAAAACGATAATTTCCACGGTTCCAAGCAAATCCTCCAACGTCAGAAATGCCATGGTGGAATTTGTTTTGGTCGTTTTTCTGGTAATTCCGGAAATCATACCGCCCAACGTTACCATCTCACCGTCTTTGGCTTTTACTTCTCCGGTTTCGTCATCCAGCTGAAACGCAAGCGTGTCTGCCGTTGTGTTTTTTTTCAGCAGCGAAACGTATGCCTCCAGCGGATGTCCGCTTAAGTATACGCCCAGCACTTCTTTTTCCATCGTAAGAAGCTCTTCCTTGGAATATTCTCCTACGTTTGGCAGGCGGATTTCAAAGTCCTGCTTTTCCTCATCTGTGGCAAAATCAAACAGACTCATCTGCCCGGTAAAGCTTTTTTTGCGCTCCTGTGTCACATCCTCCATGACGCCGACATACACCTGCATCAGCTGTTTTCTTGTACCAAACTCACGGTCAAACGCACCTGCTTTGATAAAGCTTTCCACGGTACGTTTGTTTACTTCTTTGCCGGAAAGACGATCCACAAAATTTTTAAGTCCTGTAAATCTTCCGTTTTCTTCCCGTTCTGCTACCAGTGCTTCAATCACTGGTTTGCCCACACCCTTAATGGCAGAAAGTCCATAACGGATATGATTGCCGGAAACAGAAAAGCCCATCTCTCCTTCGTTGACATCCGGCGGCAGTATCTCAATGCCCATCTGACGGCAGGAATAAATATATTCCGTTACTTTTCCCGGATTATCCACAACAGAGGTCATCAATGCCGCCATAAATTCTACGGGATAATAGTATTTCAACCACGCTGTCCGATAAGAAACGACTGCATAGCAGGCGGCATGCGCCTTATTAAAGGCATACTTTGCAAAGTCCGTCATTTCATCGAAAATCTTATTGCCAATTTCTTCGGAAATGCCGTTGGCAATGCAGCCCTTTACGCCTTCTGCTTCGTTGCCGTAAACAAAGTTTTTGCGCTCCTTTGCCATGACATCTGCTTTTTTCTTTGACATGGCGCGGCGCACCAGATCACTTCTGCCATAGCTGTAGCCGGCAAGCTCACGGACAATCTGCATTACCTGTTCCTGGTAGACAATACAGCCGTGTGTTGTTTTTAAAATCGGTTCCAGCTCCGGGCAGTCATAGACGATGCTTTCCGGATTCTGCTTGCCCTTGATATACTTTGGAATAAAATCCATTGGTCCCGGACGGTACAGGGAAATCCCTGCAATCACATCCTCCAGGTTTTCCGGCTTCAGTTCTTTCATGAAGTTCTTCATGCCGGTGCTTTCCAGCTGAAACACACCGTCACATTTTCCACTGCCAATCATTTCATAAATGTTCGGATCGTCATAATCAATGTTGTTTAAATCAATTTTTTCACTCTCCGAGCGATTTTTATTTATCAGATTTTCCGCATCCTTAATTACCGTCAGGGTACGCAGACCCAAAAAGTCCATTTTTAAGAGTCCCAGTTCTTCTAAGGTAGTCATGGTAAACTGGGTTGTAATCGCATCATTGGCACCTCTTGACAATGGCACATAGACATCTGCCGGTGCATTGGAAATAACTACTCCGGCGGCGTGCATGGAGGTGTTGCGCGGCAATCCTTCAAGACGCTTTGCCATATCAACTAAATAGGTTATTTTTTTATCACTTTCATACAGCGTCCGAAATTCCTTACTGCTTTTCAGTGCCTTTTCGATGGTAATGCCAAGCTCCATCGGAATCATCTTTGCCACCTGATCACACAGGGCATATGGGTAGTCGAGGGCACGGCCCACATCACGGATGACACCACGCGCCGCCATCGTACCGAAAGTAACAATCTGCACCACACGGTCTTTTCCGTACTTTTCCACAACATAGTCGATAACCTCCTGCCGGCGTTCAAAGCAGAAGTCGATATCAAAGTCGGGCATGGAAACACGCTCCGGATTTAAAAAACGTTCAAAGAGCAGCTGGTAGCGAATCGGATCGATGTCGGTTATGCCAAGAGCATATGCTGCAATACTTGCTGCACCGCTGCCTCGTCCCGGTCCGACCGGAATGCCGTGATCCTTGGCATATTTAATGAAATCCCATACGATTAAATAATAATCGTCAAAGCCCATTTTATGAATAATTCCAAGCTCATATTCCAGACGTGCCTGAAGCTCCTCGGTCACAACCGGATAACGCTTTTTCATCCCTTCTGCGCAAAGATGCTGCAGATAGGTCCAGGCATCATATCCTTGCGGTACCTCATAGTGCGGCAGCTTATAATGGCCAAATTCAATCGTTACGTTACAACGTTCCGCAATTTTGTGGGTATTTTCCAGTGCTTCTTTCGCATACGGAAACAAGTGCTCCATTTCTTCCGGAGATTTCAGGTAGAACTGACCGCCTTCATAGCGCATACGGTCTTCATCCTGCACTTTTTTCTGTGTCTGAATACACAAAAGAATATCATGTGCCTCCACATCCGTATCATAAATATAATGCACATCATTTGTCGCTACGAGTTCAATTCCGGTTTCCTGGTGCATCCGCATCAGGAAAGCATTTACGGTCTGCTGCTCAGAAATTCCATGGTCCTGCAGCTCCAGAAAGAAATTTCCCTTTCCGAAAATTTCTTCCAGACGCAGTGCCGCAGCTTTTCCTTCTTCGTAAAAGCTGCGTTTTAAATACATTGCCACTTCACCTGCCAGACAGGCAGACAACGCAATAATTCCCTCGTGGTATTCCTTTAATACTTCATAATCCACGCGGGGTTTATAATAATAACCTTCGGTAAATCCTTTGGAAACAATTTTCATCAGGTTGGAGTAGCCGGTATCATTTTCTGCCAGAAGAACCAGATGATAATAACGTTCATCCGTTACACCGCCTTCTTTTAGGAAACGGGAGCCGGGAGCCACATAAACCTCACAGCCAAGAATCGGACGGATGCTTTCACGTTTGCAGGCACGATAAAAATCAATTACACCATACATGACTCCATGGTCTGTGATTGCAAGGCTGTCCATTCCCAGTTCTTTTGCCCTTGCAACAATTTCATTGATTTTGGCAGAACCATCTAACAGACTATATTCTGTATGCACATGTAAGTGTGTAAAATTCATGTTACTCTCCATTCCGAGAACGTTCTTCTTCATTTTTGGAAGAACACCGGAAATTCACGCCGTCGGTTTCTGGTGTCGCATCAGGGCTCGTTTGTGACGTTCTCAGCACAAAGACCCAACCTTCTTCGTTATTTACGCTTTTTTGTAAGCGCTTTCTTTTCGTGAAAAAACCTTCCGGAAATCCTTATGAACTCCCCGGAAGGTTCTAATTTTCATTATGCTTCTAAAAACTGTTCTAACTCTTTCAGAGCAGCCTCTTCATCCGGGCCGTCTACCGTGACGGTTGCTTTTGTTCCGGCAGAGAAATTTAAAATCATTACGCCCATAATGCTCTTTGCATTGGTGCGTTTTTCTGCCTGATCGACATAAACGCTGCTGTCAAATTTGCTCGCAAGCTGTACCAGCATTGCTGCAGGACTTGCATCCATCCTAGTAAAGTCCTTCATTACCAGTTCCTTTGTTACCATGACAATCCTCCAAATCTTTTAAAACCTTGTCCTCAATCCTTCTGCAATTTCACTTAGCTTTTTCAAGCGATGATTGACCCCGGATTTTCCGACCGGTGGATTCAGCATCTCTCCAAGCTCTTTTAACGAAGCTTCCGGATACTCAATCCGAAGCAGGGCGATTTCTTCCAATCCCTCTGCCAGTGTCGCAAGTCCGACTTTTTCTTTGATATACAGGATATCTTCTACCTGGCGTGAGGCTGCTTTTACGGTTTTGTTAATATTTGCGGCTTCGCAATTTACCTTACGGTTAATCGTATTCCGCATATCTTTCAGAATGCGCACATTTTCAAATTCCATCAATGCAACATGAGCTTCCATAACATTTAACAAATCAACAATTTGGGAGCCTTCTTTTACATATACCACATAATGGTACTTTCTTGCAATCATTTTTGCATCAATCTGAAAAGAACGCATTACTTCGCATAATAATTCGCCATTGTCTTCCTGGCTTACTACAATTTCAAAATGGTATGCCTTGTTTGGGTTGGATACCGAACCTGCCGCTAAAAAAGTGCCGCGGATAAAGCTTCTTCTGCAGCAGCTCTTTGTGACTATGGTTGGTTCAACCTTAAGTGGGCAGACATTTTTTTCTTCTCCTGCGGCTGTCAGTTTACAGGCAGCCAGCACAGATACGGTCTCTGTAGCAGTCAATACCAACTCGTACAGATTTTTTTTTGCTGATATGGACCTTGTTGTCAGTTCAGCACTAATTCCAAATACCTGTTTTAAAAGAACAAATATCTTTTTTGTCAGGATAGTACTTTCCGTTTGCAATTTTAAGATATGAGTCTGGTCTTTGTCAACAACTATTTTTCCACAAAACGCAATTATTGCCGAAATTTCTGCCAATCTGCAGTGCCTTGCCGGGGAAATCTGTTCACACAGTTCCTTCTTCACTTCTCCTGAGAACGACATTTGCAGTATCCTTTCCAATATCCCTGTGTTCCACCTTAATTCCATAATCCAGGCTTCCGAGACGCTTTGTAATGGCGTTGGCAAGCGTTACTGAACGGTGTTTTCCTCCGGTGCAGCCAATGCCTATCACAAGCTGGTTTTTTCCTTCATTGATGTAGTTTGGAATCAGGAATTTTAACATATCTTCCAATTTATCCAGAAATTGTCCTGCCGCTTCCGTCTGCATGACAAAATCCTGAACTTCTTTTTCGTTTCCGGTTTTGTATTTTAGTTCCGGTACATAATATGGATTTGCCAGAAAACGCACATCAAAAATCAAATCGGCATCAGCCGGAATGCCATACTTAAATCCAAAGGAAACTACCGTAATCATAAAGTTACGAAAGCCCTCGTTTTCCACAAATATTTTATAAATCTGCGTTTTCAGTTCGCGAATGAGCAGCTGACTCGTATCCAGAATATAATCTGCCCTCTGCTTTAAAAACGCTGTCTTTTTTCTTTCCAGTGAGATTCCGTTCTCGACTCTGCCCATGCCGGCAAGCGGATGGGTTCTTCTTGTTTCTTTATAACGCTTGATAAGTGCTTCATCCGAGGAATCCAGATAAAGAATTTCGTACGGCTGGTGTTTTTCTTTCATTTGATCCAGAAAAGGTTCCAGTTCGGAAAGCTCCTGACCGCTGCGGATATCTACACCAATAGCAATGCGGTCATACTCCATATGCTCCTGAAATAACAACTTTGCAAATTTAGAAATCAACGGCACAGGCAGGTTGTCAACGCAGAAATATCCTGCATCCTCTAACATCTTCAGTGTTGAAGATTTTCCTGCACCGGACATTCCGGTTACTATTACAAATCGCATGATTTTCCTCCTGTTTTTTTGTCATACACAAGAAAGCATTGCCGTTTACCTGCGTTTTTTACGACAACAGTCTGTATTACACTCATCCGCACTCCGTTACGGTAACATAAAACCCGGTTTTTGGTATGTAATTCTTAGAATTTTCCAAGAAAACGTACTTCCGGTTCCAGCTCTACCTGAAATTTTTCTTTTACCGTCTTTTTTATATGTGCAATCAACTGATAAATTTCTGTTGCGGTTGCACCACCGGCATTGATGACAAAACCGGCATGTTTTTTGCTGACCATGGCACCGCCAACGGAATAGCCGGACAACCCGGCATCCTGAATCAATTTTCCGGCAAAATAGCCTTCCGGCCGCTTAAAGGTACTTCCGGCACTTGGATATTCCAACGGTTGTTTTTCCTGTCTTGCTTTGCGATATGCTTCCATTACGGCAAAAATCTGCAGCTTTGGACGCACTGAGAGTGTAAAGTAAGCCTTCAGTACAATATCACCACTTTCCATCATGACACTATGGCGATAGGAAAGCTTCAGTTCTTCCTTCGTCAGATGACGCACTTCACCTTCTTTTGTCATAACATCTACCGCAACAATGGTATCCTTTATTTCACCGCCATAAGCACCAGCATTCATCAACACGGCTCCGCCTACCGTTCCCGGAATGCCCCCCGCAAATTCCAGACCGGTAAAACCCTTTCTTCCAGTACGAAGAGACAAAACCGCCAGCATCACGCCAGCACCGGCACATACATCACACAGTCCTTCGTTGACCTTTTCCCGGGCTTCTATTTTTTCAAATTCTCCGGCAAGACGTATTACAATCCCGCACACCCCCAGGTCAGAAACAAGCAGGTCACTACCGTTTCCAATAATAAAATACGGTTCTTCGCAATCTTTGCACAGGGTAAGAACGGCACGCAGCTGTTCCACCGTATCGACCAGCACAAACCATTCCGCAGGACCTCCCACACGAAAGGTGATATGTTTTGCCATCGGTTCCTCAGGAAATACATGATTTTCTCCAAGAATTTCCTGAAGTCGAAGCGTTATTTCTTTTTTGGTTGTATTCCCCATGTAAATCTCCCATTCCGGAGTAGCCTCAAAACACCCCTATTTTGCAGCTACCCTATCTAAAATCATTTTTGCACTGCCATAGATTCCGGCATCATTTCCTAACATTGCCAGACGAAATTCCTTATCGTATAATGCTGGAAGCAGATTCTGGTTATAATGCTTTTTCAATCCGTCCGTGAGAATTTCTCCTGCTCTTGAAACGCCGCCGCCAATGACAAACGCCTGTGGATCCACCGTTGCTGCCACATGTGTCAGAGCACCGGCCAAAATGGCACAAAGCTTATCTACCAGTGCTGCTGCCACAGCATCGCCTGCCTTTGCTTCATCAAATATATTTTTGGCATACAGTGTTTCATAATTTCTAAGTGTCGTTGTAGCATCACTTGCTGCCAACTCTTTTTTTGCCATGCGCACAATGCCGGTTGCCGAGGCATACTGTTCCAGATGTCCGTGTCCGCCACATCCGCACACATCCGTTTCTTCTGGTTTCACAATCATGTGTCCCAGCTCACCGCCTGCTCCGTTGCTACCTGCCCAAATTTTACCGTCTAAAATAATGCCGCCACCGACACCGGTGCCAAGCGTAATCATAACTACATCCTGATAGCCCTTGCCGCCGCCTTTCCACATTTCGCCAAGTGCTGCCACGTTTGCGTCATTTCCTGCTGCCACCGGAAGTCCGATAAGTGCACTCATGGCATCATTTACGTTAAAGATGCCCCAGCCGAGATTTACGCATTTTAAAACGGTTCCATCGCCTTTTACCGGTCCCGGAACGCCAATGCCGACTCCAAGTACATCCGCTTTGGCAATCTTCTTTTCTGCAAGCTTTTCATTTATAGTTGCTGCAATATCTCCTAAAATAGAAGCTCCGCTATTTTCTTTATTTGTATTAATTTCCCATTTGTCCAGTAAATTTCCCTCTTCGGTAAACAGACCACACTTTACCGTTGTTCCTCCAACGTCAATACCAAATACATATTTTTCCATATTCCCACTCCTTATTGTCCGTGTTATACAGACAAATTATTTCTCATATTTTGTTCTTCGGACAGTGCTGCTCTTATTTATTCCACTGGCTCGTTACACGTTTGTATAATTCCTGTGCTGCATTGTATCCCATCTTCTTCTGACGATGATTTACTGCCGCAGATTCACAGATAATGGCAAGATTTCGTCCCGGACGGATTGGAAGGTCATGGCAGACCACTTTATTTCCAAGAAATTCCGTATACTGATCCTGCAGCCCCATACGGTCATATTCCTTTGTTTTATCCCACTCTTCCAGACGGATTACAAGGTCGATTGCCTGCGTATTTTTTACACTTTCTACACCAAACAATGCCTTAACATCTACTATACCTATGCCACGGAGTTCAATAAAATGCCTGGTAATGTCCGGTGCGGAACCAATCAGGGTATCGTCACTCACCTTCTTGATTTCCACAACGTCATCGGATACCAGACGGTGTCCTCTTTTGATAAGCTCCAGAGCCGCCTCACTTTTACCGATACCGCTTTCTCCGGTAATCAATATGCCTTCGCCATACACATCCACCAGTACACCGTGAATGGAAATCCGTGGTGCCAGCTCCACCTTTAACCAGCGGATGACCTCACCCATAAAATCGGAGGTGGATTTTTCACTCTGAAAAATCGGCACACTATATTCATTTGCCAGTGCCAGCAATTCTTCACGCACCGGAAGATTCCGACAGAATACAATACATGGGATTTTATGACTCATCAGCTTTCTCATAATACCGCTTCCGTGGTCAGACTCCATTTTTTCCATATAGGCATATTCCACATTACCAATAATCTGCACACGGTCATAGTTAAAATAGTCAAAGAAGCCGGCTAACTGCAATGCAGGACGGTTTACCTCCGGCTGTGTAAGCATAATCGGAGTAATATCTATTTCCGGTGTCAGGTTGACAAGCTTCATTTTTTCTACAAGCTTTGTTAATTCTACGGTATACATGTGAGTTCTCCTTTTCTCATGTGACATAAGTACTTTTATTTTAACACAACCCTTTCCAAACTGCAACGGCGAAACGCTATTCGTCCGGTTTTTTTGTTTCCTCCGGCTTGTCTGTCGGCTTTGTATGAAGGAAATCATAGACTTCCTGTGCTGCCCGGATGTTCATGGAAGGGAGCTTTGCCAGTTCTTCTACGGATGCCTCTTTTAAAGTCTCCATCGAACCATAATGCTTCATCAACGTTCTTCTTCTTGTATCGCCCACTCCCGGAATGTCGTCTAAAATCGAGTGTGTCTGCGCTTTTCCCCGGAGGGATTTGTGATATTCAATGGCAAAGCGGTGGGTTTCATCCTGAATTCTTGTAATCAGATGAAAGCCTTCGCTTCGTGTGTCAATCGGAATTTCAATGTTGTTGTAATAAAGTCCTCTGGTTCTGTGGTTGTCGTCCTTTACCATACCGCACACCGGAATGGTAAGACGCTGCTCGGCAAGCACCTCCAGGGCAATATTTACCTGACCGCGTCCGCCGTCCATCAAAATCAGATCCGGAAGTCTCGTAAAGCTTCCCATTTCTTTTATTTCCTCGGCAGACGCTTCCGTATAATTTTCCCGAAGCTCGTCCAGTTCGCGTTTCGCATGTTCAAAACGACGGGTCAGAATTTCCTTCATGCTGGCATAATCATCCGGTCCGGAAACTGTTTTTGTCTTGAACTTGCGGTAATCTGCTTTTTTGGGTTTTCCACCCTCAAACACAACCATGGAAGCAACGTTTTCAAAGCCGTTTGTGTTGGAAATATCGAAAGCTTCGACACGATATAAGTGCTCCATGCCAAGCCAGTCCGCAATTTCCTTAAGTGCACCCTTTGTCTTTTTTTCCTGTTCGGCAATCCGTTCCGAATCCCTCTGCAAAACAAAGGACGCATTTTTTTCCGCAAGCTCCACCAGACGTTCCTTAGAACCCTTTTTCGGAATTACGATATGAACTCTTCTGCCGCGTCTTGCTGTCAGCCAGCTTTCCAAAAGCTCTCTGTCCTCCGTTTCCTCCGACAGCAGAAGCTCCTTTGGAATATGTGGTGTTCCGGAGTAAAACTGTTTGATAAAGTTTGCCATAATGGTGCTTCTTGGTTCGTTTTCCACGCCGGTAAGATAAAAATGCTCTCGACCCACCATTTTTCCGCCCCGGACAAAAAACACCTGCGCAACTGCCTCATCCCCCGCCGAAGCAAATGCGACAATATCCCGCTCGATATTCATATCGTCATCTGCCTTCTGTTTTTCGGCAAGCCGCCGGACACTGAACAGTAAGTCTCGGTACTCTGCTGCTTTTTCAAACTCCATCTCTTCGGAAAATTTCATCATCTGCTGTTCTAAACATTTGGTAATCAGCGCATAATTTCCGCCTAAAAATTCTTCTACCTGACGGATGTTTTCCAGATACTCTTCCTCGGAAATATACCCCTGGCACGGTGCCTTGCACTGTCCCATATGGTAATACAGGCAGGGACGTTCTTTTCCGATGTCCCGTGGCAGTACGCGTTTGCAGCTTCTGACAAAATACGTCTTTTTCAGCAAATCAATGGAATCATGCACGGATGCCGCACTGGTATACGGTCCAAAGTATCTGGATTTATCCTTTTTGCGTTCCCTCGCAAGCATAATGCGTGGATAAGCCTCATTGACCGTTACCCGGATATACGGATAATGCTTGTCATCCTTTAACATCGTATTGTACTTTGGCTGGTGCTCCTTAATCAGATTGCACTCTAAAATCAGTGCTTCCATTTCAGAGTCCACCACAATGTACTCAAACCAAGCAATCTGCTCCACCATACGCAAGATTTTAGGGGATTTTCCCCGGCTGCTCTGAAAATACTGCCGCACACGGTTTTTCAGCACTACTGCCTTTCCCACATAAATAATCGTATCATTTTTGTCATGCATGAGATAAACTCCCGGTTTATCCGGGAGTTTACGCAATTCTTCTTCAATATTAAACATTCTTTTCCTCACATGGGCTGTCCTCAGCAAGGAGCATCTGCTTTTCCGGACAGATTGCAATTTCCGGTTTTTCCGAAGCAGATGCCTCTTCTGCATTCTTTTCTGCTTCGTCTGCTGCATTATCCGCTGCTTCATTTGCTGCATTTTCTGTTGCATTGCCCTTGCCAGTGACACGGTTATAGATTTCCACAAATTCTTTGCCTGTGATACTCTCTTTTTCACATAAGAACTCTGCAATTTCTTTTACCACCTGCTTGTTGTCTTCCAACAGCTTCTTTGCCTGTGCATAACATTCTTTCATCAGAGCACGAAGTTCTCTGTCTACCTCGGCAGCCGTTTCGTCTCCGCACTGCATCACAGTTCTTCCGTCCAGATACTGGTTTTCTACGGATTCCAAACCAACCATGCCAAAGGCGTCGGACATACCGTAGCGTGTAATCATGGCTCTGCCGATACGAGTTGCCTGCTCAATATCATTGGCAGCTCCTGTGGTAATCTGATGGAAGAAAATTTCTTCGGAAGCACGTCCGGCACAAAACGTTACAATTCTTGTTAACATTTCGTCCTTTGTCATCAGGTATTTTTCTTCTTCCGGTGCCTGTAAAACATATCCAAGGGAACCCATGGTACGCGGTACAATCGTAATTTTCTGTACCGGCTCCGAGGATTCCTTCTTTAACATACTAATCATGGCATGGCCGACCTCATGGTAAGCCACCACACGTTTTTCTTCCTTGCTCAAAATGCGGTCTTTCTTTTCCTTACCTGCGATAACAACCTCTACGGACTCAAATAAATCCTCCTGGGTTACATATTTTCTGCCACATTTTACCGCCAGAATTGCCGCTTCGTTAATCATGTTGGCAAGATCGGAGCCTACGGCACCGGAGGTTGCAAGGGCAATTGCCTCTAAATCTACGGAATCATGCAGCAACACATTTCGCGCATGAACCTTTAAAATTTCCAGACGTCCCTTTAAATCCGGCTTGTCCACAATTACACGGCGGTCAAAACGTCCCGGACGAAGCAATGCCTTGTCCAATACCTCCGGACGGTTTGTTGCCGCTAAAATAACGATACCCTTAGAAGTATCAAAACCATCCATTTCAGCTAACAGCTGGTTTAATGTCTGCTCTCTTTCATCATTTCCACCGTAACGGGAATCTCTGCTCTTACCAATAGCATCAATTTCATCAATAAAGATAATACATGGTGCCATTACCTGCGCCTGCTTGAACAAGTCGCGGACACGGGAAGCACCCACACCTACATACATTTCCACAAAGTCAGAACCGGACAGCGAGAAAAACGGAACCTTAGCTTCTCCTGCCACTGCCTTGGCAAGCAATGTTTTACCTGTACCCGGAGGACCTACTAACAAGGCTCCTTTGGGCAGCTTGGCACCGATTTCTGCGTATTTCTGCGGGTTGTGCAGAAAATCTACCAGCTCGCGGATGGAATCCTTGGCTTCCTCCTGACCTGCCACGTCCTTAAACGTAACTCCGGTTTCTTTTTCCACATATACCTTGGCGGTGCTCTTGCCAACGCCCATCATGCCGCCGGCTTTTCCCATCATACGAGACAGGGAAAAGGACAGGATAATAAACATAATCAGCGGAAATCCGATGTTAATTAAAAGACTTAATATTACGGATGAGGTATCCTCCACAACACGGATATACTCTATATCTGCTGTTTCCAGGCGCTGTTGCAACAGATTTCCGTCTTCCAGTATACCGGTGTAATAGGTAAATGTCATTCCAAACAGACCGCCGTTTTCATACGGCTGATTTTTGGGATAAATCACAAGCAATCCGCTGTCTGCATTTACTTCTACCCGTTCAATTTTTCCTTCTTCCAGATACTGGATAAATTCATTGTAGGAAATTTCTTCGGTCGATTTACTTTCCATGTCGTTCATAACCCACATAAAACCGATTATCATGATTAATGCAGTTATCATGGAAATAATCAACGTCGTTTTATTGACATTCTTCCGATTGTTATCCCCATTATTTCCGCTATTTCCACCGCCGGTATTACGGTTATTATTCATGGAATTACGATTTTCGTCGCTCATTCTTCATCCTCCAACATTCTTTCTATAGTATTTTCAGAATTTTCAAAAAAAATCCACTTCAACACCACATATTATATAAGGAAATGCTGTGGAAAATCAATAGATTACTTCTAAATTTTTTAGAAACAAGTAAACAGTACCTCTGTTTTCTGATAACCAACGTACTAGTAGCATGCACTTTCTGTGCGAACCGACGGCATATGCAGACATACTGCTTCATTTTCTGCCAAATTACTCACTCTTTTTTGCCATGCAGAGCCATCGTTATCATAGCATATCGTAATATTGTCATTTGAAAGCAGTTTCTGCAATGGTGCAAACGCACAGGCAAGCTTTAATATCTGCCCATCCATTTCATAAACAGCAATTTTTGCTTCAGGCTTCAGCTTTGCAAGCTCCTCTACATGATAACCAAGCCCAAAGCCCTTGAGCAGGTATACATCTGCATCCTGTTTGGCAAAACTTTCTGCCAGCAGAAAAGCCTCCGAGGACACTTTATGATTGGAATGTAGATAAATGGAACCTCTGTCCGTGCGGACAGCCACTGTCATCAGTCCACAGGAGGTTACTTCCACACGATACCCCTGTTCCAGCAGTTCTTCCGGATTTAACGGCGACATAAAAAGCTTCTCCGGCTGTTCTGTTCCACCCTCTTCCAGCTTTTTCACCATCCATATGCTCTGCTTTTGAAACATATCTTCCGTGAAAAACACGGCATCCTCTTTTTCCATAATCAGTTCCTGTACATTGCAGAGCAACGTACTAAGCTGTAATTCCAGCAAATCCGCCAGCAGTATATAGTCTTCCGCACGGCTGGCTTCGACAATGCCTTCTAACATTTCCATCAGAGAATCCGCAGAAACCAGTTCAAAATATTCCTTTTCTCCAATAATTCCATCAATGACAAGCTTCATTTTTGCCGAAACCTCCGGCATAAATTCCAGTGCAACAGAATATTGCTGTCTGCGAAAATATAAAACTGCCTTATCTGCAATTGCCAACAGCTCCACATTCGTCTGAAACAATTTTCTTATCTTTTCCTTCATCCCTGAACACCCCTCCCGGCAAGGTTCTTACGTTTCCTGCTCTATGATAATTTCATACTGTGAAGCTTCTTCCTTTTTTCCCTGCTTTTTTAAAATACGAACTGCCTGTTTTAATGCTGCACTTCCTCCATAGGATATGCAGACATAGCATTCCGTTTCAAATGCCGCACGTTTATACCAGAAAACAGCCTCCTCCGGCTGCTTTTTCTGCTCATAATATTCTCCCAGCAGAAAGCAAAGTTCTGCCGCCGGTTCCCGGTTTCCGGAGCTTTCCATCAAACAAAGAGAGAGCAGCTGCTCCCATTCTGCATACAGTGCATATTTTTTTGCCAGTACACAGGCTGCCTCCATTCTTGCTTCCTGCGAAATTTCTTCCTGCTGCAACCGTTTAAAAAACCAGCCAGCAGCTGCTTGAAAGTCTTCTGCCGCGCCGGAAATATAAAGTTCCTTGGCATACATGCTGTATAACCGCTCCGAAAGAAATCCCGTTTTTCTCAATTCCCGCTGAAACGCCTCAAAATCCCTTGCAGAATGCATTGTCTGCGGCAGATGCATAATTTCTATTTCACTGTCATAAACGACCGGCTTCAAGGCAACCGTTTCATGTATCGGATCCATCCACCGAAAGCTTCTGAGCCGTTTAAACAGCTTTGGACGCAACTCTTTTGTGTAATTATAAACCATATTGCGATCCTCAGGATTTACATATACCATCTGGACAATTTCTATTTCCGGCAGAAGCACCTGTTTTAACTGTAAAAACTTCTGCCGATCTGTTTCATTTAAAACTTCGTCCGCATCTGCAGAATAAATATAATCCATGCTTGCCTTGGAAAAAGCAAAATTTCTTGCTGCTGCGAAATCATCTACCCACGCAAAATCATAAATATTGCCGGTATACCGTGCTGCAATTTCTTTCGTATGGTCAGATGAGCCGGTGTCCACAATAATAATTTCTTCAGCAATTCCTTTTAAAGAATCCAGACATCTTGCAAGAACTGCTTCTTCATTTTTTACAATCATACAAACGCTTATCGTAACCATATGACTCCTTATTCCGGAGAACGCTTTTTCATTTGAGAAAGCGCACCGGAAATTCGCATAAGCGTTTTCCGGTGTCGCATCCATGCTCATTTCTGAGTTTTATTACGGTTCTCCTGTTGTGCCGCCACTCGCCGGTGCAACATATTTTACCGGACCCTTGTAATCACTGTACATGATAATTTCTTTGGTTACACCACCAACGGAAACGTTATTTGTAATTCTGACGCGGATATAGTGCTGTGCGTCCTCATTTGTCAGTTCGTAGGATGACTTTGTAGCACCCGCAATATCCTCCCATTGCGGCTCCTCGGCTTTCACGTCCTTGCAACGCTGCCACTGGAAAGACAAACCAGAATCTGTCAATACAAGATTCGTGCTTACCTGCGCCTCTACCGTCTGCCCGGCAGCCATCGTAGTTGCTGTCATACCGGCATAAGTAAGTTCATTATATTCCATCGGACCATAAATTTTGTAAGCAGACGGAAGCTGACCGTTTTCACCGGCAATTCGGTATACCAGATAAGAGCCCTTTGGCACCTTTTTATTGGAAATCTTTAACGTTTTTCCACCCTTGATACTCGTCCACTTCATGCCGGAAAGGTCAATATCCTCCGGATCGGTAGTTGCTTTCCATTCTTCCGCAGTAATGACACCGACCTGATATTTATATTCCGAGCTGTTTTCCACAACAATACCACCGGTATTGGTTTTGGAATCGCCATAGGAAAATGCAAGTGCGTCCCCAGCGGCAATTACTGTATTCTCCGGTGCATACGGAATAATTACTTTTGCAACCTTAGATGCTGCTTTCCGGCTTGTTCCGGATTCACGCACATACAGCACAATACCCTCGTCTGTAAATTCAAACTTGTCTGCAAAATCCTTTTTCAGATTTGCCATTCCCATTGGTGTGTTTGCTTTAAATCCATCTGCTGCGCATTTTAAAATTTCCTGTATCAGCAGACTGGTAACTCTCTGGTTTGTATAAATGGTTTCTATGGCATCCTCACGTTCCGGTTCTTCCACCAGATAAACTTCTTCTCCGAATTTTTTATTATACTCCGGAATTAAAATCCAGGTATCCTTATCAAACGAAAATTCCATGCCATTTTTGACATTCACCGTCATGGTATCCGGATTTGCCTGAACCACAGGTGCGGAAGCCAGCTTAGAAACTGTAATTTTTGCTATAGAACTGGCTCTGCTGTCATTTTCATTTGCAATAATCCGAAACTGCAAATCAATGCCGCGGATGTTCATTTCTCTTAAATCCAGTTCATCAAATTCTCGCCAGACACCATCCTCACCTTTCCGCCACTCAATAGAATTCAGATGAGTATATGCCCTGTCACGTCCATCTTCCTTGCGCGAAAAGATAAAATACCCGGTATCCTCTGAAAAATTATCAAAATATTGGTATTCCTCCTTCCATTCTTGTGCATCCGTAATGTCCGTTGTCAGCAAGGTGCCTGTAAATTCTACTTTAAAATCTTCCTGCCAGGTAATGTCCACCGACGTTACCTCGGTATTTACGTCACCGCACAAATACAGACGCACGGTTTTTTTCTGGTTAATCCAGGAAATATCAAAAACTGCCTTTTCGTCTCTTACTTCACAGACATCCCATTTGGAAATATCCTTATTGTAAGATTCTGTAAAATAAATAACCGCATCTTCGTCCGTTTCTATTGTGATTGTCTCATTGATATAGTTAATCTGTATATTGTCTGCCGGAATCGCTGAAGCCGAAACAGTCAGCTTCATTGCTCCCGCAGCCATCCCGATAAGCATAAGCACAAATATTGCAAGTTTTCCTGTTCTTTTCATGAGAATCTCCTTTTCCAAGTGGCCATGCCGCAAAGCTTTGTTCTGCCGGCACAGCTATTTATGATGCTCCTGCGCAAATAACCAGCAATTCTTACTGCTTTTTATCCATAAAATAAGATGCTCCCGTCTGCATTCCAATCATATTTTTGTAATACTTGTCTGCGGTCTGCCTACTTACTTTAAACTGCCGGATATTTTGCTTTTTTCCCTGCAGCTTTGCTTCCAGTGCCGTCTTGTTTTTATTTTCCAACGCCGTGAGCTTTACGCCCAGGTCGGTAACACTGGAAATCAGTTTCTGCATGGTGAGAATCTGTTCCTTGTACTGCTCTTTATTTTCTTTCATTTCCTCTGCCACACGGTTATAAAGCGACTGAAAACCACTGTCTGTTTCTTCCAGTTTTCGTAGATTTCCATTCTTTTTTTCTACCAGCAGAGAAAATTCTGCCTCCTTAAATTCTTCTTCCTGCAGGAGTTTTTCCTGCTCCAGCGTAAGAGTTAAAAGCTTATTTAAATGAACTTCCTTTTTTTCCAACACATCAATCATCATCCGAAGATAAGTCATGCCCTTTGCATCTGCCATAAATAACATCCTTCCCGATTAAAATTCATGTATGTATAATAGGGCTGCCGCAGTTTTCCTGCAGCAGCCCGCAAAGCATCCTGTCTGACTAACGTACATACATATGATTCTGTTTCATAAGCTCTTTCCAAAGGTCTCTCATTTCACGAATCTGATCCAATGCCTGATTTAACAATTCCGCTTCTTTTTTGATGTTCGCCTGAATTAACAGATTGCTGACGTATTCATATACCACATCAAAATCCTTAGCCGTCGGATACTTAAAATCAAGGGTTGCACGAAGCTCTGTAATGATATTCTGCACCTTGATGATGTTATTGCTTACTTTTTCGTAATCTCCGGTTTCAAATCCAAGAATACCAATGTTACAGAATTTAATTGCACCCTCGTATAACATTAAGGTGAGTTCTGCAGGAGAAGCTGTATTGACCTTTGTTCCCTGATAATATGCTGCTGCATTGTTAAGAGCCATGTTATGTACCTCCAAAACGTATTATATTTTACTGTGTATTTGTTCCTAATAAGGATGCCAGCGAATTTGACTGACTCTGTAATTTGCTTAAAGCTGTTTCCATTGCTGTAAACTGCTTATAGTACTTATCTTCTAAATCCTTAATCCGGTCTTCCATTGTTTCGAGGTCGTCTTCATAGTCCTCTAATAAAGAGCTGTACTGCTTATCATTGTAGAACGTTAAGGCACTGCTGATTTCAGTCTTTGCACACTTTTCCGTCATCGTTTCATACAGCTTACCAAAGATGTTTGTCAGAACATCCATTACTTGATCCGGGTCATCTTCCAGTGCGGTTTTTAAACGGTCGGTGTATGTTGCATACGTTGCATCATCCGTATCACCGTAGATGTGAAGCTTACCGTTTTCAGTGTAATTACCGGTTACAATGCCAAACGAAGAAAGCGAATAGATTTTTCCGGTTTCTTCATCCGTATAAGAAGAAGCAAGTGCTGTTCTCATGCTGGTCAGCAGGCTTCCAAGTGTACTGTCACGGCGTAACAGGGAACCCTTGATTTTGCCTTCCCAATTTTCAATTTCTTCTTCGGTCATGGCTTCCTTTTGCTCGGAAGTCAGCGGATCATAACCCCTTGCCGAAGCAGCACCATATAAGTCATTCATTTCTTCTATTAACTTATTATACTCTGTTAATGCTTCTTTTACAAGCTCATAAGTGGAATCACTGTCCTTACCTACGGTAATCTGGATATTGTCATATTCCTTGGTATCCTTGTTATAGGTTGTGGAAACAAGGTTTAATGTAATGCCGTTTACGGTAAAGTTATTTGAAGTTTCTTCCATGGTAGCACCATCTAAAACAAATTCTGCATTGGCTGCCGCTACAACTGCCATGCCGTTTGCTCCGCCGTCAGAAATTGCTTTCCCTGTAACTTCGCCAAGACCAAGTGCTGCAATTCCACCATTGGAAGCCGTCGTTCCATTTGTGCCTGCCGTTGTCAGCAATGCATCTACAGCGGCTTTGGTGTCATCCGGTGTTGTAGTATCGGCTGCAATCAACGCTTCGGTTTTTTCTGCTACCTTTGTATCGTAGGTTTCTTTCTGGTCGGCTTTTACCAGTGCCACCATTTCTGCGGTAACGTCTGCAGCAAGTGTTGCACCACTTGCTGTCTTGCTTGCCTGATAAGCAGACTCATAAGTAGCTCCTACCGTAGTAATTGTTGTACCGGATTCATCGGTTACGGTATATTCTGCTTCCCATGTATTTTTAACCGCATATGCCTCTTTTAATGCAGCAGCCGTTGCTGCATCAATTGTGCCTGCTTCTTGTAAATCACCAATCTTGCTTTCTAAATCTGCGATTTTTTCCGGTGTATCTGCAATCAGATTGTCTTGCGAATCCTTTGCGGTTGCAAAAGTTGTTGCCGTTTCTGCATATTTTTCAGGATTTACAAAATCAAGCGTTGCATAAGTTTTTCCGGATTCCTTTGTAAAATCTGCCTTTGCAATTGCAGAAGAACCGGCAGCCTTTGCGGTTGCTTCATTTTTTTCTGTTATATTCTGCGTTGCCGTGTTGAGGAGTTCTTCAAACGTGCGCATATTGGAGCCATAAGAAACGGCCTCCGTTGGTTTGCCTTCTGCTGTAAGCAGAGCATCCTCAATTTCTTTGTCAGCGTCCTTTGCTGCCTGCTTTGCCGAAGCATCTGCCAGACGCTTTTCCTGTGTTTTTACTGCTGCATCCTTTACTGTTGTGATGGCATCATAAACCGCTTTCTGGGTTTTATTTGATTCATCATAATCCGCAGATAATACTTTGTTGATAACATCCGTATTCTGACGCAATGTTGTCATTGCATTGTCATATGCTGTTTTTTCGGTTGCGGATAATGCGGAAGCATCCACGGACTTTGTAAGAGAGTCAAATGCCGTTGCGGTATCTGCACTCAGCTGGGAAGTCGTAATCGTAAATGCATCGTCTTTACCACTCTGGGAAGAACTGATAAAGAAACGCTGCTGTGTTGTATCAAAGCTTGCCGTCAGACCGGAACTTTTGCACGCATTCAGGAAGTCATTTACCGTTGTGTTTTCGGTTACTTCCAGTTTGGTGACCTTTTCATTGTCTGCACCGGTATTTCCTGTAATGGTTATGATGGTACCTGCTTTAACGCCCGCACCCATTTCGGTCAGCTTGCTGTTTTTATTGTAAGTGTCTGCTTTTCCAAGCTTTGCACCTGTTACATATTGGGAGCTTGCAAGGCTCTTAATCTGTAGGTTGTGTGTTCCTACTGCTGCGGAAGAACCTGCCTTTGCGGTTACCTTGCTTTCGTCAGAGCTTTTTGCTGTTCTTGTCATGTAAGAGCTCTGCAAACGAAGCTTGGATGCATACTTGGTGTAAAAAGAATAAATTTTTGTATTCAGTGAAGACCACGCTTCGGTTGTCCACTTGTTTAATGTAATTTTGTTTTCAATTTTTGTTGCTTTGGTTTGCTGTGCGGATACCATTGCCTTGACGATGCTATCCGTATCCAGACCGGAAATCATACCAGATAATCCAATGCCCATATTTTCCTCACCTTCCGCCGGAACCAAGTCCGGCTATCTTCCTTGATTTTTAGTTACATCCCTGTGTTTATCGGTTACCGTTTGCCTTTTGCACGCTCCGGTAACCGATATCTTTTGTTTTGGTTCAGCGTTTTTCATCTACCATCAGACCGGCAAATTCCCAAATTTTTGACAACATATCCAGCGTTTCTTCTGCCGGAATTTCTTTAATCGTTTCATTTGTCGACTGGTCAATTACTTTGATTGAAATGCGGTTGGTGTCTTCATGATAAGAAAATTCGCATCTTGTTTTGCTTGGAACAATTTTCTGGTTTACCTTATCCACCGCATCCTTGATTTTGCTGGAAACTGTTTCTTCTTTTTTCTGAGCTTCTGCCGCAGTCGGCTTCATTTCTGCGGATACTGTACCGTTTGCCCTGACTGTTTGTGCGGAAGCTGTTGCTTTCTTTGCAGATTCCTGCCTTTCTGCTGCTTTTACCTGTGTCTGTGGTGCCTTTGTTACGTTTTTTACCACGTCAGTATACGTTATACTGTTTCCGGCTGCACTAATTGATTCTAATGCCATTTGTTCCACCTTGCCTTTCCATGACCCAAACAGGTGATATGATGCTGATACACCATTGTTTCTACTGCAATTTTGTTACGGTTCACTTCTGTTGCGTTCCAATAACTAATTTCTTATTTATTATATCGGTTGTTTTTTCACATTCCTTAACAGTTTATTTGTAAAAAAAAGAGAGCTTTTACAGCCCTCTCTTTTAAATACTTTTTAAAACACCTTTTTTAAATCTTCAATGGAAGCACCTCCGGCTACTGCCTCTTTATTTGCTTCCTGAATTTGAACATAAATTTCTTTGCGGTAAATCGGAACAGATTTTGGTGCATTAATGCCGAGCTTCACCTGATCACCCTTTACTTCGAGGATGGTGATTTCCACATCATGTCCGACCACAATGGATTCATTTGCCTTTCTGGACAATGCTAACATCGGCTTACACCCCTTTCTTTTCCTTCATTTTCTGAATTACATCATAAATGTTATATTTTACGATATAGTCCGGATTTTCCGCAATAACCTGACAGCCTTTCTTGGTATCGGCGTTAATAATAATCGGAGCCTTCAGATTTGTTGTCATTTTTGTAATGTCAGACGGTACCGTCAGCGTAAGAAAAATTGCCGTATTTTCTTCGGTAAGCTCGCCGAGCTTTGCCAAAACCTCATCTTCCACAATTGGATTGTAGTCCGTCATCACATAAAACGGACTAAGGGCAGGAAAAGCCACCATCGGCTCGTCCAGACTCTGTAGCCAGGTAACTGTTCCGCTGGTTTCGGACTCATTATTGTAAATAAGAGTAAACCTTTTCAGATATTCAAACCCAATCAGACCGTTTTCAAATGTAATCACTTTCTGGTCATCTACATCAATTTCTCCAAAATACCTTGTCTTAATTAGCATTGTAAACCTCCTAAATTATTTTTATAAGAAATCCAGTAACGATGTCTGCAATAGCTTGGATGCTGCAGATAATGAAGAATTGTACACGGTAGATGCCGCAGAATATTTGATGATGGTATCCACCAAATCCGCATCCTCATTATTGGAAAGAAGTTCTTCAAAATCCACTTTTTGATCCGAAAGGCGGCTTTGGGTCAACTGCAGACGTTTATAACGTCCGCCCAGGTCTGCCGTTGCTACGTTTAACACTTCCTGCTCATTTTCCGTTATTGTAATTCCCCGTTGGAACGCCTCTGTCATCACCGCTGTTTTCAGTGTAAATTCCGATTTCAGCTGCTCACCGATTTCTTCCAGCTTGGTGCGCTGTTCGGAAGAAAGGGAAGTATTTTCCAGCATTTTTTCCACTTCTGCCATGGAATCCTCAACTGCTTTTACATCATTGACTGCATTGATAATCTCATCTATCATACGACCAATGCCGGTAGTGAAAGCATCCGAGCCCTGCGTGTTAATGGTAAGCTTCTGGTTAAAATTTACCTCATACTGAATTTGCTGATCCTGTTTGGTATATGTCACCGGAGGCTTTGCAGGGTCTTCCGTGTTTGTCACCGTACAGTTAAAATAATGCTCCGGGCGCAAATCATTGATATCAAAATCGTCCTTGACATATTCCGCCTGAATGTCGGTGGAGGTACGCAGGGTTTCATACATATCGTCCGCTAAAATCAGTTCCCCGGTTTCCGGAATAAAATGAATCGTACCAGCTGCCGGCTCATACGCACCATCATCCAGAATGGATTTCGTCTTAATCGCCGGAGTGGTGTTTTCCGTGCCGTTTAAAGTAACCTTCTTTCCCGCCTGCGTAGTATATGTAAACCGAATGGATGCCGCATCCACGTCCGTATAAGAAAGCTTCATGCGGTATGTTTCTATTTTGGATGGTACGGTTGTATCCCAGGCTGCCAGATTGTTTGGATCAAAACTTTCCAGGTCAACCTCATTGATAATTTTGGAAATCCGGTCAATATTATCGGATTCCAGCGGTTCTGTAATTTCGTATTTTAAATCAGTGGTTGCCTCGTTAAACACCAGACTGGTGTCTGTTTTATAGCCGCTGAACACATAACGTCCGGCATAGTTGGTATTACCCTCCTGATAGAGCTGCCCTTTCAGTTCTTCCAGATTTGTGGCAATGGCGTTACGGTCTTCCGCTGTTGGGTAGTCATTTGCACCCTGATTGCAGTAAGTATTCAAAGATGTAATAATGCCGTTTACCGTCTTGAGGGCACTTTCCGTAACATCCATCCAGGCAAGGGCATCCGGAATATTTTTTTCATAATACTGCGTCAGTTCCGACAGATTGGTACGAAATTTCAGTGCACGAACCGCCACAATTGGGTCGTCGGAAGGTTTTGTAATTTTTTTACCACTGGAATACTGCTGCTCCAGATTACTCAACAGATTTTTATTATTGTTGATATTATAGAGTGCATTATTCGTCATCATTTTATTCGTGATACGCATACATATTCCTCCAAATCTGCTTTTTATGTACTCCCGGAATTTTCTGAAAGAAACCTTCCAAGAACGCTCTTTTCGCTTAAGGAAGCGCAAAAGGGATTCGCACAGGCGATTTTCCTTTTGTGCATCAGGGTTCCTTTGCGCCGTTTCCGTCACAAAATGCTGTGTGAAAAAGTAACCTGTCCATGGGATTTCTCACACAATCATGCTCATCAGTGTATCATACGTTTCATTCATAACGGAAATTACCTTTGCCGCCAGATTATATGCTTCCTGATATTTTGCCAGGCTCATTGCTTCCTCGTCAATATCCACACCTGCCACAGAAAGCCGCTGGCTTGTAACAGACTTCACGATATTTTCCTGACTTTCCGCAAAATTCAGTGATGCCTTGGTATCCACACCAACTTCGCCGACCAGCGTCTGCAAAAATGCCGCCGGATCTCCCTGCTTAAACATGGAAACATCACTTTTTAGAGCTACCAGCTTGTTTACAATATCCGCATTTGCCACACCATCCGTAATACTGGAGGCAGCGGAAATTGTCTGCGGATTTTTCTGAATTGTTTCACTCACCGTGAAATTTGCCGCCGTCAGCATATAGTACGGGGCATTCGTTGTCAGCGGATCGGATTCAAATTCTGACATAGTTACATTTTCCGCACCTTTCACACCAAAGCTGTTTAAATTGTACTGCTCCGCTGTCATCGGATTCACAGCGGAAAAGAAATTTACCCCGGTTTCACCGTTTAAATTGGTGCCGGAAGCATGTACCTCATTAAATTCCTGTGCAAACACACGCAGAAATTCATTCAGCTGTGCATGGTAATACGGAATGCCTTTATAATCCATCGTCGTTCCGATGGAAACCTTTGTTCCCTCCGGATACTGGCGTCTTGCTTCTTCTTTTAACTGGAACGTATAGCTGTAGGTACCATCTGCATTGGCGGTTACCTCAAACGAGGTATAGGTATATTCTCCATTGCCAATTGTAATTTTTCCTTCCGGAGGAATATTTAAATCCTTCAAATTGTTAATATTGGTGTCTGTAATTGTAATTTCCGTAGCACCCTCGTCTACTTCTTCTGCATATCCCTGAAGATTTTCTTTATTATTACCGTCACGCACTTCAAACAACGCCTTTAACGTTCCGGAAAGCGTTGCACTTTCTGCATTCAATTTTTCTCCATTGTCCCAGTAAACGTCATACAGACCATCGACATCACACTGGCTCATTTTTTCGGTACGCGGAATTACTTCCAATTTTCTGGATTCGTAATTATCTACCAGCACCTGTCCGTCCAGGCGGACAATATATTCCGTCATGCCGCAGTTGCCCACTTTGCGTTCGGATACCGTAACGTTAATAATCTGTGACAGTTCATCCACCAGATTTTCTCTCTGGTCACGCAGGTCATTCGCATTCTCGCCACCAATTTCCACTGTGTTAATCTGTTTTGTCAGCGTTGCAATCTGCGTAGACAGCGAATTGATTCTGGACACCTGATTTTTTACTTCATAATTGCATTCAGTCTGCACCTGATTTAAGCTGGTGGAAAGTGAATTAAAATACTCACACATGCTCATGGCATAGTTTGTCACCTGTGTTCTTACCGTCAGGCTTTCCGGCTGCTTGGTTAACTCCTGCAAAGAATCATACATATTATCAAAGGTTGTGGTAAAGCCTTTTAAATTAATTTCATTTAAGTAGGACTGTACTTCGTTCATAAAGTAGCTTCGGGATTCATATCGTCCGTATAACGCATTATTGGAACGGTATTTTTCATCATAATACTGGCTGCGCATCTGAACAACTTCATTGACGGAAACACCGCTGCCAAGCATTCCATACCGGTTGTTGGTGGAAAGCGGTGTACTTGCCGACTGTTTGATGATTTGCCGGGAATACCCTTCCGTCTCTATGTTGGCAACATTGTGTGCCGTTGTATTCAGACCTGCCTTGGAAGCATACAGCCCGGTTGTTCCTATATTCAGACCAAAAAAAGTATTTGCCATACTATTCTCCATTTCTAAGCGTTTTTTTGCGAACAAGGCAAAAGAAGCAAAGCTTCTTAAGATTTTTTTACAATATCATCAGCCCAGGGAATTCAGCAGATGCTCTAACATCTGGCTCACTACACTGATATATCTGGCAGAAGCATTGTATGCCTGCTGATATCGAATCATATTTGTCAGTTCTTCTTCGGAGGAAACTGCGGTTATTGAAAGTCTTTTGTTTTCCACACTGTTTACCAGGGTTTCCTGCCCTTGATAAATGTTGCGGAATTTTTCGCCTCTCGTTGCCAGCGCTCCAATCATTTCTGTGTAATATTCATTAAACGAATGCTCTTTATATTCATTTGGCGTCAGCGTAGAAAACGGTTCCTGCCACTTTGTCAGCAGCTCTTCGCAGATTTTTACGGAATAATCTCCGGTTTTGTCATTGGAAGAAAGCGGAATCAAAGATGGGTCTTTCATAATATTGGCATTGACTTCAATTTCGCCAAGAGTAAACAGGCTGTAATTATTGGACGCATCTTCTTTATTGTATTTCCATACCTCCACTGCCTGAAATACACCGTCAACTTCAATGACTGCCGTTGTTTTTTCGTAACGTGCCATGGATTTTCGATTAAAGAGTGCTTCTCCCGGTGTAAAATCCTCGTCCATGCCGACCGGTGCATTTTCAGCATCGAAGATAAGAATTTTTTCGCCCTCCGCTGTTATCACTTCTTTATTTGGGCAAAGCAAATCATTGATGGTTGTTACAATGCCATGGATGAGCTGGTCAAATTCTGCTTGTACTGTTACAATGGCAGAGCCTTCAATTTCACGGTTGAAAATCTCTACCTGCTTTTCATAGTCGCAATATGCTTCTTCATAATCATTCTTGTAAAAATAACCGGACTCATCCGTAAAATCCGCTTTATCCGGTTCTACCGGGATGTCGGTGTGTTTTCCAACCTTGTCACCTCGCACCAGAAGAAGTCCTTTCAAACTGCCAAGGTCTGTATTTGCTTCTGAGCTCGGCAGCGGATTGAAAGAAAATACCGGTATATCGCCAAAGGACGGCCAGTACGGTTCAATCATTCCGGTATCGTTTTCTAAAAGCCTTGTATCCATGTGGTACACTAAATCTTCAGAAACAAGCATCTGATTTTCAAGCATCACCGTTACCACACCGTTTGCCTGTTCTTTATAGCTGATTTCTGCCAGACCGCCAAGCTCATCCAGAAGGAGATTTCTTGCATCCCGGTAATCGTTGGCATGTTCCATACCGCTGGCTTCGTATTTCTGGATTTCTCCGTTTAACCGTTTTATTTCATCTGCAATTTCGTTGATGCGATCCACGGTATTTTGAATATTGGTATTCAAATTCAGCTGATAATCCTTTATCTGCGTGTATACCGTTTCCGCACGCTCAATAAAGCTTACTGCCGTCTGGATAAAGCTGGAACGTGTTACGATGTTATCCGGCTCCTTACAAAGCTCCTGCATGGCTACCCAGAAATATTCGATAGAATCCTGAAATGCCACACTTTCTGTTTCGCCCAAAATTTCTTCCATTTCGGTGGCACATTCATACTGTGCCTCATAAAATTTCTGTCTTCCAAGCTCCTGACGGTACAATTTATCAAGAAATGTATCTCTCATCTGGGTGACGGCTGCGGCTGCAGCGCCATGACCAACCTGCAGATAAGACACATGGTTTGAGCCAATTGTTGTATAAAAGGAATCCGTCTGTAGAGTTTGCTGGCGGACATAGCCCTGTGTTTCTATGTTGGAAAGATTGTGTGCCGTTGTATTTAAACCACGCTGACTGATTTGCAGTCCGGACACGCCGGTATATAAGCTTCCCATTAACCCCATGACGAATTTCCTCCTTTCTGAATATGTGGTAAAGACAAAGATAGACAGAGTTGTTTCCTGCTTTTACTGCTTTGCATCAAACATCCCTGTCTGAGAAGCGGTCATATCCCACTGACCGGCATTCTTTGTATAATTATTTCCAGGTACGATCCTTGTACTCTGGAGCAGATTCATGTTATATGAAATCATTTCAAGCGACTGTTCAATCAGGTTTTTGTTATGACCATTCACTTCGGACAGACGTTTTAAAACTTCTGTCAGTTCTTTGTGAATCTGTGCAAGCATCTTCTGTTCCTGAGGCTGCTTTTCCAGCAGATTAATCAGAGCTGGCAAAGTCAGTTCCGAAACCTTCTTGTTTAAAACGATGCCGATATTTTTCATTGTTTCAGTTCGCTTTTGTTCTAATCCGCTGATTTTTCCGATAGCAGCCTGTTCCGCTTCGGTAATCGCCTGTACTGCCTGCAAATCGTTTGCAATGATTGCCTGCGTCTTTTTTTCTGCTACCGGCAGCAGCTCCTGATAGGCTTCCTGCTCCTGACGGAGAGTAGCTATCAGTTCTTCCATTAAGCTTGCCATGGCATGCCACTCCGTCCCTTATAAAATAAATCCGTTTAACAGCTTATCTGCCAGTGCAGACATTGGTACGTTGTAGGTACCGTTTGCCATACTGGTTTTTAATTCCTGTACTTTGTCCTCACGGATGTCTTCGGCCTGGGCAACTGCCTGTTTCGCGATTTGAAGGTCTCTGCCGAACGAAGAAATTTCAACCGAATCCTTCGAAGATGCTGTTGTTTTTTCTGGCTTTTTTCTTGTGCTGCTTACCTGATATAACTGGGTAATTTCCGACATGGCATCAATACGCATTGTTCTCACCATCCTATTCTTAAAACCGTATCAACACAAACAAAATCTTGTTTGGTTTTTCATGCTTACATACTACATATCGGAGCATCTTTCAAAATACTTTAGACTAGTTAAAAAAATTTGTAAAATCAAATGTAGCAAAGTAATCCGCTGGTGTTTCCGCACGGCGGATTTTCTGGATTTCTCCGTTTTCCTTTAACAAAAGTTCTGACGAACGAAGCTTTCCATTATAGTTATATCCCATGGAAAATCCGTGGGCACCGGTATCGTGAATGACAACATAATCGCCAATGTCAATCTTCGGAAGCTTACGGTCAATGGCAAATTTATCATTGTTTTCACAAAGGGAGCCCGTAATGTCATAGACGTGGTCACACAGAGCATCCTCCTTGCCCGGAATTGTAATGTGATGATATGCACCGTACATAGCCGGACGCATTAAGTTTACCGCACAGGCATCCAGTCCGATATATTCTTTATAAATATGCTTTTCATGCACAGCAGTCGCCACCAGCTGACCATAAGGTGCCAGCATAAAACGGCCAAGCTCTGTAAAAATAGCCACATTTCCCATGCCGGCAGGAACTAAGATTTCCTCAAATGCCTTTCTGACTCCTTCGCCAATTACAAAAATATCATTTGCCTGCTGCTCTGGGCGATACGGAACGCCGACTCCACCAGAAAGATTGATAAATGTAATATTTGCGCCTGTTTTTTCTTTTACTTCCACTGCCAGCTCAAACAGGGTTCTTGCTAACATCGGATAATAGTCATTCGTCACGGTATTGCTGCAAAGGAAAGAGTGAATGCCGAATTCCTCCACACCCTTGCTCATTAAAATTTTATAGCCCTCAATCAACTGCTCCTTTGTCATGCCATACTTGGCATCACCCGGATTATCCATAATGCCATTGCTGACTTCATATACTCCACCGGGATTATAACGGCAGCAGATTCGTTTTGGCAGACCGGCTACCTTTTCCAGAAAAGAAATATGGGTAAAATCATCCAGATTAATAATCGCATTTAATTCTCTTGCTTTCACAAAATCCTCTGCCGGAGTTGCATTGGACGAAAACATGATATCAGAACCGGAAGCTCCTACCGCCTCCGACATCATAAGCTCCGTCAAGGAAGAACAGTCAAAGCCGCAGCCCTCTTCCTTTAAAATCTGCATAATAAACGGATTTGGAGTTGCCTTTACCGCAAAATACTCCCGGAAGCCCGGATTCCATGAAAATGCTTTTTTAAGATTTCTGGCATTTTCCCGAATTCCCTTTTCGTCATAAAGATGAAATGGAGTTGGATACTTCTTTGTAACTTCTGCAATCTGTTCTTTTGTTAAAAAAGATTTTTTCATTGTGATTCTCCTATTTAAATTTTGTCTTATATGCATCTTCCCTGAATTATCCAAGCAGGGACTCAAATTGTGCAATCGCTTCTCTGTTATATTCTTCGTAATCCACGGAAAGCTTTTTCGGCATTCTTCCGGCAAGACAGGCGCGAAGCCCATCCAAAACTCCTTCCATACTATTTTCCACCAGATAACCGCCAACCTGCTCCATAAACAGCTTTGGTCCTGTAATATCCGTGGAAAAGCATGGCAGACCTAAAATATCCGCCTCCGCTAAAACCAGGCCAAATCCCTCATAAAAAGACGGAAGTGCCAGATAATCGCACGCTTTCATCAGTGGATATGGATTCGACATAAACCGAATAATAAAAATGGCGTCCGGGCAGGAGGATTTTCTCGCAAGCTCTACCGTGTCATTATAAAGGATTCCATATCCTCCTAGAATAAACAACAGAGTATCCGGATTTTCCTTATGCAGCAGTTCAAACGCACGAATCAGCCGTGCATGTCCTTTTTCCTTGGAAAAACGTCCGACAGAAATGAATTTTTTCTTATCGGAATTCAACGCCGCTCGCAGTTCCTCTTCTTCCACATTCATTTTTGTTTTTTCATCAAAAATAAGCTCCTGCTCTGCCTTTTCCAGAACAGACTTGTAATCAATTGTATTTTTAACCAGCACCAGATTTGCCGTATCCTTCGTATCCTCCTCCGGATAAGCTTCTGCAATTGCTTTCGTAGACGGACGTAAATCCTCCGTCACTATTGCAACATTATCATAGCTCCGATATTCCCTGCTCAACAAGCGACGTTGCAACGTATGCTTGGAGCGGATTTCCTCTTCCATGTCGTTATGAACAAAAATGCTGCGTTTACACGGTGCGCATTCCAAAAGTTCAATAATTTCATGTTCATATCCAAAAAACTGAATGGCATAGTCCACACGGCAGCTGCCGAGAATTCTTCCGTATTCGCGCTTTGCTACTTTTGCCACCAACGGCTTCATCCACCGGTACGGTAGCAGATGAAATTCCTGAAACAGCATATAGCCGAACGTTTCCCAAAACGTTGCACTTCTTGCATGATAATAGCTGACGGTGGAAACGCCCTCCGGAATCATCCGGATGCATTCCTGTTTCTTTTTTACTGCATTTATTTTAAACAAAACTGCATAATTATATTTTGATTTATCCACCATGGAAAGCAAATTCATGGCAGACGTGGTAATACCGTTTCTGGACAGATTTCCGGCATATAAAACTACATTCTTTTTTCCGTTGTCCGGTATCTGCCTGAGCTCCAGAAGTTCAGAGTTCTCTTGAAATAACAACAGATGACAGATTGCTTTTGTCATTCCCGGCACATCATAAGCACAGAATTTTTTCAGGAATTCCGTATCATCATACGTTTTGGGTGCCCGGATATATTCCATCAGTTCCTCCACTGTGGCAGCCTGTGGAAACGGAAGCTCATCCACGGAAAAATACAATCCGCGTTCTCTCATGTAATCTTCCTTATCATAGGTAAACAGCACGATTTTCCTTCCGCTTGTCGCATAATCGAAAAATACACTGGAATAATCCGTAACTAACACGTCCGAGGCATTTAAAAAATCATAGGTATCATAGGTTTCCGATGGAAAAGGCACAATATGAACATACCTGCTTACATCAACTGCTCCCCGGCTTAACGGATGCAGCTTCACATACAAAATCTGATTTTCTGTAAGCTTTTCATCCCATTCATCAAAATAATTCTGCAGAATTTCATTCTGCATTTCGCTGGTTACCTGCCCGATAACCCCACGCCAGGTCGGCATAAAAACGATAATCTGCTTGTCACCGAATCCGCATTCCGTACGAATTTCTTCTCTGCGCTCCCGGTTCAGAAATACCTGATTACGCGGATAGCCTGCCAGCATCAGATTTGTATGTCCAAAATTGGCAAGACAATAGTCATCAATAAAATGCTGCATGGTAAACTCATTCGGACAAAGCAGATAATCCGCATCAAACATATTTCTCTGCACATTACCAAAGGTAGCAAAATCATTTGCAACCTTATTTCCCAGACATTTCAACGGAGTGCCGTGCCAGGTATTTAAAATAACCTGTTCCGGACGTTTGTTGAAAATAATATAAAAGGTATGTTCATTGATCAAATATTTTGCCGTTGCAAGCACTTTAAAATACTGCTTTGTTGTGTTGTCCAACAGCTTTATGCCGGAAAGCTTTAAAGTATCCAGATAGTTCCGGCGTTCCTTCATTTCTTTCCGCTTGCAGGACAAATATATGGTAAACTCCTTGTATTCTTCCCCAGTTGTCAATTCTTTCAGCAGAGCATTGATATTTCCGTCCGGGCTTTTTCCATTTAGCGTTTCCAGAAAAACTGCTTTTTCATCAATTGGGCAGTTTTCCCGGTACCATATATATTTTTTTCGATTAAGATACATCCGGTTCACTCGTTTTACCTTACGCCAAAGCTTTTTTCTTTTTTTTCCTGCACGTTCTAACAGTACTTTCCATTTTCCCATGTTTCGTCATAGTCCCTTCTGTCCAACAAATTTTCAATTAAGCTCCAGCCAGATTGCAGGATGTACTCCGTTGGAGCTGTAATTTCCTGTTCTGCTGCAAAAACCACCTTTGCTTTTCCAAAAGAAAGAATTTCTCTCTCATTTTTTCTTCTTTACTTTAATCGCTCACTTAACAATTTTTCCACCTGTGCAGCATTCTCAAGCTCAACCGTTGTCGTTTCCGGTACTCCGGTCAGCTGGCGGTTTATTGTCTTTGCCATCTGCTTTCTCTGAATGCAGGTCATTGGGAACACGGATAACCTTAAGAGCGTTTCATCTCTGCTTCCGCTAAAATCCAACACATAATCCACCCGGCATTTGGAAAACAGTCTCTGTTTTTCATAAGCTGTCAGCCTTTCGATTACTTTTTTCTGCTCTATCGTCGGTGCTTTTTTACTTCTGCGCCAGTCCATATACTGCTTCAGCTGCTTTATTGGCAGACTATACGCATCATAAAAGCCCATGTAGTTTATTCCATCCGGCAGCTGTAGCAGACGCTTCTGACGGTAACAGATTTCTTCCATTTTATAAATCAGTGTATAATTGTATTTCGTGGTATCCAAATTCGCTGCCAAAGAAAGAAACTGTTCTGTTGTACGATTGGTTGCCAATGGTCCGGCATACAAAAGCACATTCTTCTTTCCATTATCCTTTACCGTTTTTTCCTGAATCAACGGACTTTCCTCATCAAAAAGCAGCCGCCGGCACAAAGCCTTTGTTACCTCCGGATGCTCAAAAGGACAGAATTTCTTTAAAAATTCCGTGTCTTCATAAGTTTTCGGCTCATTGATGTAATGTACCAGCTCCCGAACCGTACCAGCCTGCGGAAATGGAAGCTCGTCCATTGGAAAATAAAATCCCCGGCTGGAAGTATACTCTTCTTTGTCATAGGTGAACAATAAAATCTTTTTTCCGGTAATCGCATAATCAAACAGAATGCTGGAATAATCCGTAATCAGACCATCCGTCGCATTTAAAAACTCATAGGTTTCATATTCCTTCGGAAAAGGAAGAATATGCTTAAATTTGGATAAATTAATGCCCTTGCTATTCATCGGATGAAGTTTTACATACACCCTCTGCTTTTCCGTAAGACTGCCATCCAACTCCTCAAAATAGCCCATGAGCTGCTCATTCTGCTCCTCATTTGCCACCTGATTTAAAATACCGCGCCAGGTCGGCAGATACGCATAAATTTCCATTCCATCAAAACCGCATTCCTTACGAACAGCACTTCCTTTTTCCTTATCCAGAAACACTGTATTTCGCGGATATCCGCACAGAAGAAGCCGGGTATTTCCGAGATTTTCTATCATATAATCTTCCGTCAGACTTTGCATGGTAAGCTCATTTGGACACAGCAAATAATCAGCACACAAAAAATTCCGCTGCGCATTTCCTATCATGCCGAAATCATCTTTTATTCTTCTGCCGAGTGTTTTCAGCGGTGTTCCATGCCAGGTATTGAAATATATCTGCTCCGGACGCTTAATAAAATCTAAGATGAATGTATTATCATTAATCAGGTATTTTGCTGTTGCAAGCAATTTAAAATATTGATTGCTGCCAAACGCCGCCAGCTGTACCCTCTGCATTCCCTGCTTTTTCAGAAAAACTTTCATTTCTTCCAGCTGTGATTCCTGACAGGACAAATAGAGTCTAAATTTTTTATAAGCAGAAGAGCCTGCCAGCTCCTTTGCAATAGCTGCAATATTTCCGCCTAATGTTTTTCCATGCTGAGATTCCAGTAAAATAACGTTATTTTTTACCCGGAAGTGCTCCAGATAATTAAGATAACGGATATTTTCTTCCATATATTCCTCCCACTGAATTAACATACGCCCACAATTTCCGCCCATTAAAGTATTTTGGACATACATAAAAGTATATTTAAGCTTAGGAAATCAGCGACTCAAACTGCTCCACCGCTTCCCGGTTGTATTGTTCATAGTCTACCGTAAGCCTTTCCGGAACCTTTCCTGCAAGGCAGTCCCTCATTCCATGCAGGATGCCCGCTTCACTGTTTTCCATCAGATAACCGCCGTAATTTTCCATAAATATTTTAGGGCCAACCACCGCCGTAGAAATACAACGGATTCCCACCAAATCTGCTTCTGCCAGCACAAGCCCAAAGCCTTCATAAAACGAAGAAAGCACAAAATAATCGCACTTTTTAACCAAAGGAAACGGATTGGACATATAGTAAATCACTGCAATACGTTCTGCCGCTTTGGAAGCAGCCGCTTTTTTTACGGTTTGTTCGTATAAGTTACCATAACCGCCTAAAATAATCAAGCAGGTATCCGGACGTTCCATCCACAATTTTTCAAAAGCATCAAGCAGGCGGGCATGTCCTTTTTCCTTGGAAAACCGGCCGACCGTGATGAACTTTTTTGCAGGAGAAGCCAGCAGTTTCCAAAGCTTTGCCTCTTCCATATTCATTTGCGTTGTTTTATCAAATTCCAGTTCCAAGGCCGCTTTCTCTAAAATATTCTGATAGTTAATAATATTCTTTACTACCACAAGATTAGCTTTCTTCCGGTCGCACTTTCTTCCGCTTTCTGCCAGCTTTTCTGTTACCGGAATCAAATCCGGTGTTACCACTGCCACGGAATCATAATTTCGATAAGCAGCTGTCAGAACATGTTTATCCACATTTCCTTTGCTCTTGATTTCCTGCTCCATATCATTGTGGACATAAATAGTTCGATTGCATGGCATATGTTCAAACAAAAGAATTACATCATCCACATAACCGTTAAACTGTATTACTTTATCTATGCGGCAGCCGCCAAATACCCGGTTGACATCACGCATTGCCTGCTTTTTTTGCAGCCTACGTTTCTGGCTGTATGGAAGCAGGGGAAGCTTGCATAACAGGGTGTCAGAAAGAGACAGGCTGCGGACATGGTAAAATCCCATATATGCCACATCCTCCGGAAGATTTTTCAAACTGTCCTGTCTGCGCCGCAAAGTATCCAGCTTATATAAAATAATATAATTAAACTTGGTTCGATCCAGTGAATTCAACAAATTAATCAACGAAGTCGTAATTCCATTCTGACGGAAATCTCCGCCAAAAATAACTACATTCTTTTTCCCATTGTCGGCAATTCTGCGCACCTGTACCAACGGACTCTCCTCATCCAGAAAAAACCGGGCACAAACTGCTTTTGTTACTCCCTGCTGCTCCATTGGACAAAACTTTTCAATAAAATTTCTGTCATCATAAGATTTTTCCACAGACAGGACATCTGCCAGCTCCTGGACAGTTTTTACTTTCGGAAAAGGAAACTCTTCCAGTGACACAGCAAAGCTGTTATGCGCCATGTAGCTCTCTTCATCATAGCAAAAACGAACCATCGGACGCTTTAATGCCGCATAATCCAGCATAACGCCGGAATAATCTGTAATAAGACCATCTACCGCACCCAGCACCTCGTAAGTAGAATATCCGGCCGGCATCGGAACGATATGACGCATTCCGCCCCAGTCAACCAACCTTGATACCTCACTCTGCAATTTTGCATAAATCCGCTGATGATCTGAAAGTAGCTTATCTAAATCCCACAGCTGCTCTATCATTTTTTCACACTGTTCTTCTATAGAAACCGTGTCCATTTTTGCCCGCCGCACAGGAAAATATACAAAGCTCTGGTACTCGTCCATGCCGTACTTTTCCCTGATTTCCTGACGCTTTTCCGCATGAAACAGAACCTCATTGCGCGGATAACCACTGATTAATACTTTGGAACTTGCAATATTTTCCAGCATATAATCCCGCTGCACCTGTTCCATCGAAAATTCATTTGCAAAAAAAAGATAATCTGCGGCAAAAAAATTTTTCTGCTGGTTGCCAATCATGCCGAAGCCCCGCTTTTTGCTTTTTCCTGTAGCACGTATCGGCGTTACATCCCACAGCTTCATATACTTTTGACCTTGCCGCTTCATAAACACCGCCGGAAACTCACTGTCGTTCAGTAAAAATCCTGCTGTTGCCAGCAGGCGGTAATATTCCTCACTTTCTCGTAATATAACACAGATGCGCTCCATGCCCTGATTTCGTAAAAAGTTTTCTTTTTTCTTCTTAATGTTTCCCTCAACTGCCACAAATATCCGTAGTTCCTGATAACGTGGATTTGAGGAAAGCTCCTGAAGCAGGCACACCATATTCCATTCCAGCTGCTTGCCCATCTTTGACTCTGCCAGGACAACATGTTTCTCCACAGGAAGCTTCTCCACAAAACGAAAATATTTTTTTAATCGAAAGTAGCCCGGACCAACTTTTCTTCTGGCATTTTTGTATTCTGTACTGATTTTGTTAATTATTTTCCTCAAACCGGCCTCCTGCATAACAATGGTTAACAGTGTAAATCTTTTTTTATCTTTGTAGTAGAAATGCCTTCCGTGCGTGGCAGATAGACTACTTCACAGTAAGCTTTCAAAAAATCAAACTCACCCTTCCAGTCATCCCCCATCACAAACACATCCACCTGATTATTTACCACATCAGAAACCTTCTGTTCCCAGCAGGTTTCCGGTAAAACCTCATCCACATACCGGATGGCTTCCAAAATTGCTTTTCTGTTTTCATAGGAATGATATGCTTCTTTATGTTTGATACGGTTAAACTCATCCGTAGACAACACCACTATCAGATAATCGCCCAGTTCTTTTGCCCGCCGCAATAGATTAATATGTCCAACATGAAGTAGGTCAAACGTGCCATAGGTTATTACTTTTTTCATGCGAATCCTCCATTTCTGAGAACTTTTTTCACTTAAGGAAGAACAGAAGCTCACCGCTTCTACAAATACTTCATTACGTCTTCCTTATTATAGTGCTTTTTTTCAACCCATGCAAGCGATTTTTCATTTCTGCGGTCGTTTACAGCTATTTTTTGCAGTTTCATTCAGATTCTGCGTTATTCCCACGCTATGTTCCTACATAACCAACTTTTTTGTGACTTTTGTACAAAAGCCGGAGTCCGTGTGATACTTTCTTACCACACAGCCCCGGCTCCTGCCTTTTCTCTGTTTTATCACTCCGGTTTATTTCCGGCTTTGTTGCTCTGGCTTTATTGCTCTACTGCATTTCTTCCGTTTTCTCCGATATCGTCATGACTACCGGTGCCACCTTGAGATACTC
>CAZJAA010000022.1:0-54650 GCA_964544055.1 uncultured Lachnospiraceae bacterium
ATGTTCATTGTCAGCTTTGCTGACCATAATCACTCAGGATTCCGAGAGATTATTAAATGATGCAACTGATTCATCATACTATCTCTGCTTTCCATCTGATTAATATGTCTTTTTGCCACATAACTCCTCATATTAATATTTCTTGTGAAATATTCCGCTCATAGCGAAAATTTCGAATAATCACACTCATTTCATATTCCGAAAACTCATACGTTACTTTTCCCATAGTTTCATTCTCATTCTAAAATACTTTAATTTTAGGCACGTTTATTATCTGTCACCCTGTTTCTTTTTTTCCAAAGCCAGCTTATGGATTTCCTCCGTAGCAAAAGAAAGCTTTGTGATGGCATCCCGCTTTGTCAAATAACACCAGAAGCTATCATCCGGAACAGAAATATCCACACAGTCACCTCTGCCCAGATAATCATACTCAATATGCATACTTTCCAAGTGCATGGCACTGCGGTGCAGTTCATAGGCCTCTCCGTAATAATCACATTTTACCGTGGTACCTTCCGGTGTCTGAATCAGCTTTCCCATGCCCTGTTGATAAAACTTTTGCGAACCGGGAAGTGTTTCTACGCGAACATCATCTTCAAAATAATAGGTTCCGTTCTCGATTTCCTCCCGGACACAATCCCGCTCCCAGTTGCTCCAGTCCGGAATATGCGAAAACTCCGTTTTTCCGTCCAGTGCGTGCAGTTCACCGTATTCATCCATGTCCCATGTCTTTTTGCAGGTATTGCACCAGAGTTTTGTACCTTCCGAATCGGTCTGATGCTCCGTTTTGCAATTTGGACATTTATACAACAGCGCATGAAGCCCTTTGGCGCGCTGAGGATGATCAATTTTTATCTGCTTTTCCTTCTGCCAGGCAAAATCATTATACTGAAAATTCTCGGCAATTCTCTGATTGATTTCTGCCACCGACAGACTTTTGGCTTCTTCCGCAGAAAGAATCTTCCTCAGCTCTGCTTCCACAAACGTTTTTTTATTGATTTTATTCCACTGCGGACAAGTGACAAAATTTCCATGAATTTTCAGTACCGCCACCGGAACTCCAAGCAGACGCACCATTTTTCCAAGGGATGCCGGCAGATACGAGGTACAGCCATCCAGCGAATATCTTGCCTCCGGAAACAGTACAAACGTATTACGCAGTGTTTCCACACAATACTTCATATTCTTAATCAGGTGGATATCTGTAATAAATTTTCTGGTGCCAAGGACACCCAGCGAGCGCATCAGCGGCTCCGTATAAGTATTAAACCCTTCCAGCGTCATTACATTGTTGACCTTATAAGGATGGGTTGCCTTTAACATCAGGTTAAAATCCACCATAGAGGAATGCGTCACCAAGAGCAGATATGGTTTTCCTTCGATATCCTCCATATTAATTTTTGTCAGTACCGCCCTGCGCTTTTTTAAATCCGGCCAGCTGATAATCAGTTTTGCCAGACTCATTAAAAAGCACGGGGAGATTGGTTTTTTCTGAAAATCAAAATGTTTGATCCTGCTTCTCTCTGGTATTCCCATACTATACTTTTCTCCGTTCTTCAGGACATATCAAAATCCTGTCCTATGATATTCTACGAACATTTTATTTCGTCCGAAATGGTGCCACCGGCAGACCGTTTGCCCCAAACAAAGTAACCTCTGCATAATCAGTCCAGAAATACCTTGCCTGTACCGGTTTGGAAATTTCTTCACTGGTCAGCATAATTGCATCCTCTTTGATTACCGCATCCGCAGGCACAAAGCTCCCGTCCTCTCCTGCCAGCTCAAACTGTTTTATGTTTTCTCCTTTTACAAGAAAACCGTTTTCTGCATAATCAAAACGGAGCACCATGGACGAACCGTTGATTTCATGGCTCTTATAAACCGGACCGTAAACATCCTGTGCAGTGCCTTTGCCAAATACATGATACAACGCCTGTACTGCCAGTCGTCGTGCTACCTCTGTTTTATGTACCGGGTGAATATTGTTGTATTCGCCGCAATCAAGTGCAACCGCAATTCCGGTCACCTCTCCTTCCTGATGCAGACGCATCTGTGCTTCACGGATGGCACACCACTTATCCATGACCTTGTCTCCGTCATAATGATGGATAGGAAGCTGTACACAGAAAAATGGCAATGCTTCGTCCCGGAATTCACGCCGCCAGGTCTTTATCAAGCTGCCAAACAGATGATAATATGCCTCCGGACGATGGTCGTCGCTTTCTCCCTGATAATAAATCACACCGCCCAGCGTATACGGAACCACACGTTTCAGCATACATTCATACAGCCCCATCGGACGAAATTCATGCTTTGGTCCCATTGGCCCCGGCCAGCGGCACTCCCCAACCTCGGCAAGTGCTTCCTCCCAGGTTGTCGTTGGATGTGCGGTATAAAAAGCATCCATGCGTGGCTGCCAGTCGTCATGCCAGTTCTGGTAAGCAATCCATTCTTTTTCATATTCTTCCGGATTCTGCTTTGCTATAAGCTCTGCATACTCTTCCCAATAGATTTTTGTATCCTCGTAGCTTATGATTCCCTCTTTATCCTGCCAGGCACAGGCAGAGGTGCCGCCCCAGTTACAGCCGATGACACCAACCGTCACGGAAAGCTCTGCTGCCAAACGCTCAGCAAAATAAAATCCCACTGCCGACCAAATATCCCGTTCTTCGTCCTCCGGCAGCATCCAGTGGTTTTCCTGCTCCACCCGGTAAAAATAATCATCCTTGCAGGCAACCTGCCGCACCTGATAATAACGAACGTTGGAAGCAGACATCCTCTCCAGTGCCACAGCACCATCGGCATCCTGCTTTAACATATATTCCATGTTGGACTGACCACCTGCCAGCCATACCTCGCCTATCATCACATCTTCGAGCGTCTGGTACACCATACTCTCGGAGGAAACCTCCAGTCGGTAGGGACCTCCCGCTTCCAGTGCCGGAAGACAAACCATCCAGTCATGCCCCTGGGCCGTTGTTTCGGCAGATATTCTTTCGCTGCTGTCTGTGCCATTCTCTGCCGTTGACTTCGTCTCTTTCACCAGCGATACCTCAATTTTTGTTCCGTGAGGTGCCGTCCCCCAGACTCTTATTTCTTTTCTTCGCTGCAGTACACAATGATTGGAAAATACTGCGGCACAATGGATGTTTTTTTTCATATGTCCTCCCTGCATTTTTGCAGACTCCTTCCTGTTTTTTCCGTTTCTATAGAAGCCGTCACCAACATCCTAGCAGATTTTATCTAAATTACTACCGTAAAAATCCGTGCTTTTATACCGTTGGTATCATCAGAACCGCCTGTTCTCTCGTCTTTTTTTCAATTCCTCCACATTCCGGTCTACCTCTTTTTTCCGCAGCGGATACCAAAACCATAAAATCAACCCTAGCAAAAGCAGTCCAACTGCAGGAACCAGCGTGGAAATATAAAAAATGCCAAGCGTCACCGACGGATCAAATGCCGTAGTCTCACTATATCCAATCCAGGATAACAATCCTCCGGAAATACCTGCTGCCACCGCCTGACCGAGTTTTCTGGCAAAGGAATACAGCGCATATACCGTGCCGTCCTCCCGGACACCGTTTTTTAATTCCGAATAATCAATCACATCCGTAATCAGTGACCAGGTCACCATGGAAAATATGCCAAGTCCCAGCCAGCAAACCGTCATAAAACCAACATACACCCAGACATTTTCCGGGCGCAGAATATATAAAACAAAACAGACTACCGCAGCCAGCAGATTTGCCACAACACTCACCTCTGCCTTGCCAAATTTTTCCGTTACCGGCTTTGCAATGGCGGCCGCAAGCAGCATGGCAGCCATCATTGCAACAGTAGAAACCGACTGTGCCGCAGTATTTCCATAAAAATTCGGATAGACATAGCTTGCCATGGACTGCATGGTAAGCTGGGCAAGCAGCATCACGACCGAGGCTGCAATGATCGAAAGCAGGGCACGATTTCCTGCTGCATTTTTCAGCATGGTAAATACGTTGTCATTTTTTTGCTTCACCTCTACAGAAAAACGGACACGCTCTGTAGTCAGTACATAACACAGCAGATAACAGCCAACGGCAAATACAGAAAACAATCCGGCAATAAACGTAAAGATTTCGCCGTCCAGAACCGTATTTCCTGCCGCATCCGTCTGATAGGCAAGCATTGGAACTCCCGCACCGATCATCAGTCCGGCAAGTGTTCCACCAAGACTCCGGAAGGTAGACAATGACTGTCTGTCTCCCGGCTCTGCAGAAATTGCAGACGCCATCGAACCATACGGAATATTAATTGCCGTATAAAAGACCGAGCCCCATAAAATATAAGTCACTACCAGCCACCCTATTTTAAACCACATCGGCATATCGGCAAGACCGCTCTGATAAATCAGAAAAGAGGCTATGGCAACCGGTCCACACATCCGCAAAATCCACGGCTTAAACTTTCCGGCTGCCGTGATTTTCGCCCGGTCACAGATACGCCCCATTGCCACATCCGTAAACGCATCCACAAACCGGGTAATCATCATAAGCACACCAACAACTGCTGCCGATACTCCCATCACATCTGTGTAAAATTTCAACAGAAAGCTGGATGAAAGCAAAAAGGTAAAATCATTGCCAAAATCCCCAAACAGATAGCCAAGCTTATCCCTCCAGCCAAATGCCCTTACCTCTGTTTTTCTGTCTTTTCCCATCACTTCTACCCTCCGGAATTTCTGGAGTTCCCACAGGGCACAGTTTTTGGAAACTTCCATGCCGCACAAAGAACTCATTCGTGCATTTAGTATACGCAGAAAAACAAGCTTTATACGGCTTTTCATTACTCAAGACAAAACGAAAGGAGCGACTTTTTCGCCCCTTTCGTTACATCTACTTATCTTTATACTGATACTTTTTTTAATTTTTTGCCTATAATGATACAAATAATACTTCCACTGGCACCTAGAATAAACATCATAAGTGCGGCACCGGCAGATATGGATACCAAAATACACAAAACCTAAAGCGAGCAGGAATGTAGCTACGATAAGCAGTATTTTTAACTCTTTTTTTATCCTTGTCTGGCATGATGATATTCCTATACTGTTTTAACTGATATTGCAACACCTCCAAGGCTCTATTCTTATCTTTCTTTTGCAGTACTTCCTGCATCCCTATTCCTACATAAATTGTATGCAAACGTTCAAAACTGATACAGCTTTCATTTTCTTTTGTAAAATTTTCAGAACAACATCCTTTTCTATGGACTTCTTTTCCATTGCTATGAATAGATAAATCACACTGCTCATACCTTACAAATTTTTTTACATTTGATTTTTCTAAAATTTTTGAAACCAAATATTCTGAAATTCCCTCATAGCCTTTATTGTTTGCCTTATACCAGAAATTATTTTCAAAATATTTCGGCTGTGTGCCTTTGGAACTTCCCTCTACTATTCTTAATGCTCTTGGACTTAGAATATAATCATTCATCGGATTCTTACATCCTCCCACGAAATATTGTCGCCATCAAATTTTATCCACATATGGTCCTCGAATGTAACACCATGGGTTAATTTTACCCATTCCCATGGATTATTTTCTGATAAATCGACTAAAGATAAAATTTCTTTTAAATCCGCTTTGACCGGCGTGCAATGTCTTTGGGAAGAAGTTCCAGTCCAAATGCGTTCCATTTCTGCTTTTTTAACCCATGCTCTTATATAGCTGTTCTAATTCTTTTTTGCATGTAAGGAAAATTCTTCCTAATTTCGGGTCAAAATGAGTTCCCAGAGATTCTTCAATAATTTCATAAGCTTTTTCAAAGGAATACGCTTCCTTGTAACATCGCTTACTAACTAAAGCATCAAATACATCTGCCAATGCCATGATTCTTGCTTCAACAGGAATATTTTCTCCTGAAATTCCTTTTGGATATCCCTGACCATTCCATTTTTCGTGATGATAATATGCTATATTTTTTGCAATTTGAACAAAATCCTCGTCCTCGACTCCCTGCAAAAGGCTTTCTACAATCCGTGCACCTTCTGTTGTATGCCTTTTCATTTCTGCAAACTCGTCTTCTGTATATTTCCCTGGTTTTCTCAGCACAGCATCCGCAATCGAAATTTTTCCCAGATCATGCATTGGTGCAGCCTTTGCAACCTGCAAAAGAAACTTGTCCTCAAAGCCAAAATGATTATCGCCTTTCATTAACTTACCGGCAAAAATTTTCACAACCTCACTGGTTCTCTTGATATGTCCACCGGTATTATTATCCCTATTTTCAACCATATCAGCCATTCCTAAAACCATCATGTCTTTTATGTGCAAAATGTGTGCGGTTTTTTCAGTTACCTCTTTTTCCAGGTTGGTGTTGTATTCTTCCATAGCTCTGTAATATCGCTGCTCTATGGTTCTGTCTGTAAATTCAAGGAGATATCCTATCTTTCCTTTTTTTCCATAATTGATATCACGAATATTCAGTTCAAAAAAAGCATCTTCTACGTTAATAATCTTATTGGTTTTTTCTTTTCCATCCTGTGCAACAAGGTACCGGACTACTTCGTTGTACAAAAAGCTGTCCGATGGTTTTACTGCTTTATCCACTTCCCACTGGTTTATTTCCGGAAACAAACCTCTTATCACCGCATTCGCATTGATAAAACTGTACTTGTTGTCAAATACAATGTATCCATACTCTTTCATTTTTTCGACAGTGGTAATCACATTGGATGACATATCGTACATGTTCAGATAATCGAAATATTTGATTAAGAAAAATAATCCAATCAGGTATCCTACCGCCAGAATACTGATTTTCATTCCCATTGCACGCTCAATGATGTATATAAAAAAAACCGAAAAACAGGTCAGACTTACCGTAGTCACAATACGAAAAGAAATATAGTGCCTCTTTCGAAATGCCAGACACATAAAAGCAATCATAATTAATGCATATGTAACCATCATCACAGGATACAAAACGTGCAGCGGTCCATATGTTTTAATCAGATAGCTGTAGCCATTTCCTTTTGCCAGCTCAACGCTTTTATAATATATGCCATATTTTCCAATCGTCATTACCAGGCAAAAAACTATTGTTGAATATAATGTCAGCAGGTTGCTTAACAGTCTCGGAATTTTTATGTCACATAATCTTGCTAACACCAAAACAGACAACAATGGTGCATAAATTCCACCGATATAAAGAAATTTATTTGCCCAGATTGCCATCTCCAGTCCTTCTGATGTGGCAAGTAAATAACGCCCCGCACAGTTAATAATAATTACACTGAAAAACATAATAAAAAGCGTATCCATGTTTTTATTTTGCATAAGGCACTTCAGTGCAAGTATTAAAGATAACAAAAACACGATAAAATAAAACACTGTTACCATTTTTCTTCTCCCTTTGTCCTTTATACCTGAAACTGTTGTATCGTTGTCTGTAAGACCGTCACACTGTCTGCTACGTTTTGTGTCCCCTGAAAAATAGTATCGCTTGCATAGGTAATCTGCTGCAAATTATTATTTACGGACTGTACCGCCATGTCCAGTTCTTTTTGCGAAGAATCAATAGCATCTAAGATGGTATTGATATTTAAAATCGCTACACTCAAATCCTCTGCATTCTGACTGACCATATTGCTGACATCCACATAATAAGTCGCATCCCTTTTATGATTATCTGCAAGCTGTTCCATCGTATCATAATCCTTGAGCACAATTTCATCCAAGAATGTAACAATTTCATCACTGGCAGCCGAAAGTGTTCCTACACTTTTCAGAACCCTCTCTATCAAAGTATTTACTTTTTCTATTTCGCCTCCTGTGGTATCACTTAACTTCTTTATTTCTTCTGCAACCACAGCAAATCCGCATCCCGCTTCCCCTGCCTTCGCAGCTTCAATGGATGCATTTAAGGACAACAGGTTTGTCTGTCCGGCAATTTCACTGATTGCTTGTGAAACTTCTGCAATCTGACCGATAACCTTTGTTTCTTCAATCGCTGTTCTTAATTTTCCCCTGCTTTCCATTGTTATTTTTATTGCATTATTTTTATCATCCAGCATTTTCGGAAGCATTTGCTCCACTCGCACAGTAATTTTCTTGGCATGGTTTGCAATATCCTGTGCCTTAACCGCCAAATTATCTATAGCTCCGGTTACTTCCTTACAGGTGCCGTCAATATCTGCGATATTCTGTGTCTGCGAAGCAACACTTGCTCCTGTTTCTTCCATAATGGCACTGATATCCATAATATTTCCGTTCATATCGGAGACAAGCTTGTTTGTCCCGGCTATTTTCTCACTAATATTCACGGTTTCCGACTGTGTCTGATGAATAACTGCCAGTTCTCCGCTGATTTCTACCGGTGCGGCAATCGTAACCACCATGTTTCCTGTAGCAAAATCCATATATGGATCTGTAAAAATCAGTCCGTTCTTCGAAACTGCGTCTGTCAACCAGCTTCTGGTGGTTGGATCAATGTCAAGCTGCGAATGGTCTGCCGGAAGCACCCCTCCATTATAGCCAAAACAGCAATAATACATCAGTGCATCTTCGTTGTCTGCCAAATTCTTTTCGAGGAAATCCATAATGGCTTCCGGATGATTCTTGTCCATGCCTTCCAGAGCGTTTTTTATTGTTTCGACCACATCTGCCTGTCCGGTCAGCCAGTCATCAATAATCTCTGACGTTCCTTCTGCTTTTGCAATTAATACGTTGTGTTCGCTGGTCTTTAAGGCTGAATTTAATACAATACTGTTAATGAAAGCCGTAATTGCAATCATGACAATCGTGCTGATTGCCACATAAAGAATGATTTTTCCTTTTATTGTGCCTGCAAATTGTTGTTTTCTGACCTTATCCATGTATTTTACCTCCACAGAATCTGAGTCACTCTTATCCCGTTTTAATCAGAAGCCAACGTTCTGATTTTAATAAAGCATACCGGCACTCATCATGAATCCCTTGATTATTCCAGTCATTCTTACGCAGAGTTCTTTCGTATTTCATACTACATTTTATCATAGCCTTGCCAGAATTCGGATTATTGGAATCATGTCTGGCATCTATCCGGTTTACGCAGTATATTTTTCCAGCGTTTTGCGTACCGCACCCTTACCAGCAGTCAGCTCGGCAAAATAAGCACAGACTAAGTCAGCCAGTCCGGCTTCGTACAGGTTTACACCAAAAATCTTTGCATTTTCGAGTACCGGACGGATTTTTTCTTCCAGCCCGGTTGTCTGCCCAAGAGAAATGTCTTCCACATACGGACATACCGTTCCAAGCAAAGGGTCGGGACTTAATTCAAACGCATTGCCGTTGTCATCCACTGCCATCAGATAACGGAGCCATCCGGCAAACACCAGCGGAATCAGCTTTAACTCTGCCACATTTTTATCCGGGGAGGCAAGATAGTTTTTCACAGTCTCACCGAAGCGGATGGCAAGCTTTTGGGAGGTGTCCGTGGCAATTCTCTGCGGCGTATCCGGCATAAACGGATTTGGAATACGCACCTTGAGCACCGTGTCAATAAACTCCTTTGGATTCAGCACGCCAGGGTCTACTACCACTGGCAGACCTTCTACATAACCAATCGCTTCCACAAGCTTTACCAGCTGTGCATCCTTCATTTCTTCGGAAATTTTGGTGTAGCCAAGCAGGCAGCCAAAGACTGCCAGGGCAGTATGCAGTGGGTTTAAACAGGTGCAGACCTTCATTTTTTCTACTTTGTCCACCGTTTCCCGGTCGGTAAACATCAGACCACCTTTTTCCAGCTCCGGTCTTCCGTTTGGAAACCAGTCCTCAATGACCAGATACTCACACTCCTCTGCATTCACAAACGGAGCCACATACGTATTTTTGGAGGTGATTACCGGATCTAATTCCTCTATGTCGTCCTTTTGCAGAATCGCTTCCACCGAGGCATCCGGTCTTGGCGTAATCTTGTCAATCATCGACCACGGAAAGGAAACCTTGCTTCTGTCCTTAATGTAGGCAAAGAAGCCGGCATCTGCCGTACCGTTTTCTGTCCATTTTTCAGCAAAGGCACAAATAGCCGCATACAGCTTATCTCCATTGTGGGAGCAGTTGTCCATGCTTACCATGGCAATTGGCACGGCACCATGTTCATAGCGGTGATACAGAAGGGATGCCACCTTGCCAATGTAGCTTTCCGGTTTTTCCGGACCATTTACGAAGTCTGCTGCCACCGAAGGAAGCAGTTCTCCTTTTCCGTTGACCAGACTGTACCCCTTTTCGGTAATCGTAAAGGACGCCATCTGCAACGACTGCTTGGCAAAAATTTCCTTTAAGCGGCTGTATTCCACTTCATCCGCAGAATCCAAAATACAGGATTCCACAACACTTCCTATCACTGTTTTTTCCACGGTTCCGTCTGCCTTTAACGTAACCAGAACTGTGTAATCGTCATGTGGACGGTTCATCTTCTGAATGATTTCGTAGTCAAATCCCTCTGCCACAATCAGTCCACGGTCAAGAATCCCTTCGTTTAACAGATTCTGCACAACATTTGCCTGAAATGCACGGAAAATATTTCCCGCACCAAAATGAATCCAGAACGGAGCTTCCTTTGTTTTCTTTGCAACCTCTGTGCGGTCAAACTTTGGAAGTGCATAGCCTGCCGCTTCCCATTGTGCTTTATTTTCCAAACCCTTTTCCGTTAATCTCATGCTCAATTTCTTCCTTTCCGAATTTTCGTTTTCCGGCGCAAGCCCGGCACTATTTTCTTGTGGAGCTTTTTTCGATTGCTTCCCACAAACCGTTCAGATAGGTTGCACCAAGTGCCCTGTCATACAGACCATACCCCGGCATAGCAACTTCATCCCAGATCATACGGCCGTGATCCGGACGGATAGGACCGTCAAAACCGATGTCATACAGTGCCTTCATGATTTCATACATATCAAAGGTGCCGTCCGAGGACAGATGGGCTGCCTCCTCAAAATCTCTCGGACTGTTAAATTTCAGATTGCGGACATGTGCAAAATGAATTCTTCCTTTTAAAGAGCGAATCATATCCGGCAGGTCATTTTCCAAATTGGTGCCATACGAACCAGAGCAGAACGTTACGCCGTTGTGCGGGTTGTCCACCATCTGCATCATACGCAGGATATTCTGCTTGTTGATGATGATACGAGGCAGACCAAACACGCTCCATGCCGGATCGTCCGGATGGATTGCCATGTTGATATCGTACTTGTCACAAACCGGCATAATCTTCTCTAAGAAATACTTTAAGTTTTCAAACAGCTTTTCCTCGGTCACATCCTTGTATTCCTCAAACAGTTCCTTGACTCTTGCCATGCGCTCCGGCTCCCAGCCCGGCATTACGGTTCCGTTCATTTCTCCGGACAGTGTTTCAAACATTTTTTCCGGATTGATTGCGTCCACCGCTTCCTGCGTATAGGCAAGTACCGTGGAACCATCCGGTCTTCTGCGGGCAAGCTCGGTACGCGTCCAGTCAAATACCGGCATAAAATTATAGCAGACCATGTGAATGTCTTCTTTTCCTAGATTTTCCAGTGTTTCAATATAGTTTGCAATATACTGCTCCCGCTCCGGTGCTCCGGTTTTAATGGCATCATGAATATTAACGCTTTCAATTCCTGCCACATGCAGTCCTGCCGCCTCTACTTCCTCCTTCATAGCATGGATGCGTTCTCTGCTCCATACCTCACCCGGAGCCGTGTCATATAATGTGGTAATCACCCCATGCACACCAGGAATCTGGCGAATCTGTTTTAAGGTAACGGTATCAAATTTGGAACCGTACCAACGTAATGTCATTTCCATATTAATCTCCATTCTGAGAACGTTCTTTTTGTTTTAGGAAGCGCACCAGAAATGCACACAGACAATTTCTGGTTTTGCATCAGAGCTCATTTGTGACGTTCTCAGCACAAACAGCCTGCAGCTTTCTATTCTTTAGCCTGCCGGAAAATGCATACTTTATTCACATTTTCACTTTACTATCATTATAACTCTTTTTTCTTTTTTGTAAACAAATATCGCCCACCATTCTTTACAATGTGCTCAATTTTTGGAATGTATTACATCAAAATGGATAAGTCTGGTTTATACAGCGGTTCTTTCAGTTCCTGCTCTTTTTGCAGAAACATCAGCATATAAATTGGGCAATACCGTACCTTTCCCTTGCGGCTGACATTTCCGTTATAAAATACATACGCATTGGAAATCCGGTATCGTTCATTTTCCAGCACATTATTTAATGCAGTATGCTTTGTATATGCTTTTCCGTATTTTATTTCCAGCGGTAATACTTCTCCGTTTAATTCCACCAGAAAATCCAGTTCACCCTGCTTTTTATTATTAAAATAGTACAAGTCGAAACCATGTGCTTTTAATTCCTGTGCCGCTGCGTTTTCATAAATTGCTCCAAAGTTAATATCTTTCTCCCGGTTCAGCACTTTTATCTGGATGTTATTCATATACATTGCTGCCAGTAGACCAACATCAGACAAAAACAGCTTAAACAGGTTTGTCGCCTTAGAAAGCAGCAACGGTATCATCGGTTCTTCCGCACAAAAAACAGGAAGTGCTACTCCTGCATCTTTCAGCCATACAAAGCTATTTCTATATCGTGAAAGTTTAAAATTCTCATTTAGATTTTTTAAGATAAAACGCTTATTTTTATTGTTTAACTCACTCGGAATAAGCTCAAAAATATCCTTCAGATACAACTTGTTTTCCGGATCATATTTTCCGATATCCTTTTTGTATGCTTCAAGAATGCTTTTCTGCTCCCAGATTACTTCCTGAAGATTATTTGTTTCCAGATACTTTTTTACAACGGCCGGCATTCCTCCCACAATCAGATACAGCCGGAACAACTCCAGCATTTTTTCATGCACAACTTCATCCACCGGCAGTTCCTCTTGAAAGCATTTTTTTAAGGTGTAAAGTACTCGCTCTGAAACGCCGTTTGCCACTGCAAATTCTTCAAAGTCCAAAGGAAACATTTCCACTGTATCCATATATCCGACCGGAACCGAACGGATGTCTTTCAAATCCACGCCAAGCAAAGAGCCGCTTAAAATATATTGATAGCTCCCCTCATCCACCAGAAACTTGATGGCAGTTACCAGTTCTTTACATTCCTGTACTTCATCTAAAAAAATCAGGGTTTCCCCCGGAATCAGTTTTTTTTCTGTAAGCAGGGAAAGACGAAGCAGAATTTCTTCACTGCCGGACACCTCTTCAAATAAAACATGTGCTTTTTTGTTTTCGATAAAATTTATTTCCACGAAGTTTTGATATCGTTTTCCAAATTCACGGATGCTGAACGTTTTTCCTATCTGCCTTGCTCCGGTAATTAAAAGAGCCTTTCTCTCTTTTTTCTCGTAAAAATCATTCAGCCGTTTTTCTATTTTTCGTGTTATCATTGCAGACACCACCCTTCTTTTTATCAGTATGCCATAAAAATGCACTATTTACAAGGTTTTTTTGAATTTTGTCCGCTTTTCCATAACTTTTTTCACGGTTTTTGTCCGCTTTTCCATAACTTTTTTGCACAGCAAAAAAATTTACTTTACTTTTTTCGCAGATGTGGTAAACTACGAACCATACAGGAATTTAATAACACCATTCACAGAAAAGAGGTTCCATGGAATTTCGTCATTACTTAAAAGAACAGTGGAAGCTGCATCCTGCCACGCAGCCACAGGATGTCATCAAGCATTGCTATCAGGCTGCCTGCGGTGCAGAACATCTGCTGACCGATATAGATAAAGCAAAAGCATATTTTTATCAGGAGTACCATGCCGTTTCCGGGCAGCCCGGTCTTCCTCTGTATGAGCCGATTTCCGACGATTTCTGCCGCGTCAATCTCGCCGCCTGGAAAGCAGAAAATCACGACCCGGAAAAGCTGTTTACACTGTTTGCCGCTTCCGTCTGTGCATCGGAAGTTACCGGCACAGAAGCAATTGCCCATGCCGCCCATTCCACGCCGGATGATTCTGCAAAAGCTTCTTCGTCCTCCGGCAGCTGCGAAGCTGTCTTTTTGTCGTATCTTTCCGCAGCAGAGGCACTGGTGCTTGCCAAGGAAGCACCTTTCTCAGAAAAAGAATGGTACGACTTCTGTTCGCTCTACCAAAAAAGCGGCATGCTTCCTGTACATCACAGTGAAGTCTACCGCCTTGATGAACAACCAGCTTACCGTTTGGTACGCAGGGAGTTTTTATAACTTTGTTTGCTTTCCTGCCTGATTTCTTTTTCTGAATCAGGCAGGTTATTCCGCTCCTTTCAGAGCCTCTACCATATCAATCTTTTTATTTTTCCGTGCCACCATAACCCCTACGAGCAAAGACATTCCAAAGGTAACCAGGATGCTGACGGAATAAGTCAGCACACCAAGTGTCAGACTCAGCTCATACTCACTGACCAGGGCTGTAAGCAGCCAGTAAAGTACGGCAGCACCGCACGGAATTCCAAGCACCACGCCAACCACGGTAATCCAGATGTTCTGGCTGATGAGAAGCTTTCCGATATGTTTATTCCGAAAGCCCAGCACCTTTAACGTTGCAAGCTCTCTGCGGCGTTCCAGATAACTCATAACTCCAAGATTGTAAAGAACAACAATACCAAGAACCACCGCTGCTACGATGAACAGTACCACCATCAAATCCATAAGTTCCATAAAGGCATTGTAAGTATCCATGATCGTTTTTTTGTCCTGTTTTCCTGAAATCAGTCCGGATGCCGCAACCTCCTCCGATTCCATCTCCGTAAAAATTGCTCCGATATGATATTCCAGTCCTATGCTGTCTGCGTACCGGTCTGTCATAAAAATGCTTTCCGTTACCAGAGAACGCACATAACCAGCCACCCGGACGCGATAAGTTGTTTCGCTTCCGTAAGGAGAAAATTCGATATACTCGCCAATGTTTGCCGTATTCTTCAGACGCAGACACAAATATACGCCATCATCTGAAAGCTGTACCAGCTCGTTTTCCTGATTGACAAAGCGAAGCAGCTCCCGGTCGGAAGCATGCACCTCCAGCGTAATCGTCCTGCCCTCGTAGCTGATACCGGCCATTGCCTGCCAATCGCCGTTTACTTCCTCTGCAAGCTTTCTTGCAGACGCATTATCTGCGGTATCCGCCAGATTGATTCTGGTCGTATAGTTACTGATTTTTTTATCCAGAATTTGCAAAAAAGCGTCCATGGTGTCTTTCATTCCCAGTCCGCCGACTAACAGAAGCACACAGCCTAATACCCCTAACAGCGTCATGGCAGAGCGTGTCTTATGGCGCAGTACATCACGGATATTCCACCTTGTTCCGAACGAAAGCCTTTCCCAAAACGGAAGCCTTTCGAATACACTCTTTTTCATCGCCTTTGGGGTGTATGGACGAAGGGTATCTGCCGCTGTTCCTTTGAGCAACTTCTGTACGGAAAGGAAACTGATAAAGGTCAGTGCAGCCACCATAAGAATAATAATCGGATAACAGAAGCTCGGCAGATACAACGACCAGTTCGGCAAATCCAGATAAGTACTCATCATACCCTTTGGGCTGATAATCATAGCTGCAATTCCGAAGCCCAGGGCAACACCAAATGCGGTTCCAACCAGGCCTATGACAAACCCATACGAGGTATAGTGGCGCAGAATTTTTGCATTGCGAAAGCCAAGTGCCTTTAACGTTCCGATTTGTACCTTTTCGTTTGCCGCAATACGATGCATGGTTGTAATCATTGTTAAAACCGCAATGACAAGAAACAGCACCGGCAAAATGGAGCCCATGGTTTTTCCTTCCTCAACTTCCCCCGAAACTCCGGCATATACGGTATGGTTTTCCTTTGGAACCACCTGGACGGTTTTTCCCAGAGCCTCCTTCACTGCCTCCTCAAGCTCTTGTTTAGAAAGCTCGGAAAGCACGTTTATCTGTGGATAGAACGCAAAGCCCAGCACACGCTCCAGTTTTTCCGGAGTTATGTACAGAAAGCCGAAATTTTTAAAATCCGGCACCAGCTGGTTTTCATCCGCCACACAAATTGCTTCTTCTCCGCTTTTTACAAGACCGACAACTTCTCCGTTAAATTCCATTCCGGCATAAATAACGGTTATCTCATCTCCAATGCCAATGTCATTTTCTGCCGCAAACCGTTCAGACAACCAGATGCCGTCGGAAGCTGCATCATACCCTGCTCCCTCCATAACCAGCATCGTAGATACCGTATAGTTTTCCGAAACATTCAAAGCAAGTGATTTTTTACTGTCTTTGAGATCTACATTTACCGTCAGATATCTGGTGGCAGCATCCACACCGGAAATCTTCTGTATCGCATTGATTTCTTCTTCGCCAAAACCGGCTTCCGAATACAGGCGGAAATCCGCATAATTGGTATCCTCCAAAAAACCGTAGACATCATTTTCCAGACTTTTCCACTCTATATTAAATCCAAGAAAAACACCGACACCAATGGCAATCATCAGTATCATGGAAATAAACTGGGCTTTGTATCCCCACGCAGTCCGGACTAATTTCTTAAATAACAGCATCTTAACCTCCATTCCGAAACCCTTCCGTTTCGTTACCACTCTATTTCTTCGGCACGCATTGGATTCTCCTGTTCCTCATAGGATTGAATCCTGCCGTTTTTTACGCGAATAACTACATCTGCCATTTTTGCAATATTCTGATTATGAGTAACGACAACAATTGTCTTTCCATAGTTCTTTGCCATAGAAAGAAGAAGCTTTAACACCATTACGCCAGTTGCAGAGTCCAGTGCTCCTGTTGGTTCATCGCACAACAAAATTTTTGGATTTTTTGCCAGTGCTCTTGCAATGGAAACCCGCTGCTGCTCTCCTCCGGAAAGCTCTGCCGGGAAGTTTTTGGCATGGTCGGACAGTCTAACCTCAGCAAGCATTTTTTCAGCATCCAGAGGTCTTTGGGAAATTTCCTTTACCAGTGCCACATTTTCCAGTACCGTCAATGTTGGAATCAGGTTATAAAATTGAAAAACAAAGCCTACCGTAGATGCCCGGTAATCGGCCAGTTCATTCTGGTTTAAGGTGGAAATGTCTGTTCCGTCTACCTTGATTGTGCCGCTTGTTGGGCTGTCCAGACCACCAAGCATATTTAACAGGGTACTTTTTCCTGCGCCACTTGGTCCCAGAATAACAACAAACTTTCCTTCCTCCAACGTTAAGCTTACATTGTCCAGTGCTTTTTGCTCATGCTCACCACTTTTATAAATACGGGTGACATTGCTGAATTCTACAATTGCCATTTGATTCTCCTTTTCTGCGCAAATTTTCATCAGAAACGATAAAATTTATCACACATTCCGTCAGTTCTGATGTTTTGCATGTCTAATTTGAGTTAACGTCAACTAACTTTTTATCATAGTTCTACTCCTTTTTCCTGCATTTGTCAAGAACAAATTCAATTAAATTTCCTTTTATAAAAAAAACAGAGTCCAAAACCTTACAGACTCTGTTTTTCTGCTAATATCAGTCGATATTAGCTCCGTTTATTGTATGGATGCCCAGCCTTCCTCTGCATTCTTTGTCATCTCATCAATGACATCCTGGGCAACCTTTTTTAAGTCCATTTGCAGTACAGCCTGAATCATCTGCTGCTGTTTTTCCTCCGGGATGTGATACATGGTGAGACAGCACTCCAGATAACGTTCTGTTTTCTGGTCTACTGTAAAATATAAGTTACAACGCTGTGCCAAAAATGCACGTTTCATTCCACAGGCAGCAATGTTCATTTCATAAAGTGCCGTTTTCTCCGGCAGCAGTTCAGAAAACACATCCGAATATCTTTCTAGCGTTTTCTCATAAATATATTCCGACGGCAAAGGCATGGAATAGGCCATGACATACATTTCCTTCAGTGTTTCTGACAGCTCGGTAATATACATGGATAAGGCATTTTCTGCCGCAAAAAAAAGCAACCGATCCTGCAGACCATCGAAAGACTTTTTCATGCTTTCCGGCGTATGATCAGAAAAATCTTTTACCAGCTCCAGCAACAGATTTTCCTTGCTTTCAAAAGCGGCAAAGAAAGAAGGCGGAGACATGGCAGATGCTTTTGCTATGGACGCTGTAATCGTCTTTTCGTATCCGTTTTTTAAAAACAGATAGTTTGCTGCTTTCATCATCTTATCTTTTCGAATAATGCCTCTTTTTCTTAAAGGTTTTGACATGACATCCTCCGTTCTGTAAAATGCACTTTCGGAATTTTCTGAATAAAGCATTTTGCCCGTGTTTCTCTTATTGTTTGCCTGTACCCGTTTCCAGTCACAGGCTTCCGGTTTAAGTTTCTTGGATTAAGGTCAATTATATCGCATTTACCGACTTTTGTAAATATAAAATCAGACCGGAGCTTCCATACTACAATGTACCCGAATAAAACGCCGCTTCTCCAAGTTCTTCCTCGATGCGCAGCAGCTGATTATATTTTGCAACCCGTTCCGAGCGGCTTGGTGCACCCGTTTTAATCTGACCGGTATGGAAAGCCACCGCCAGATCCGCAATGGTAGTGTCCTCTGTTTCCCCAGAGCGGTGGGAGGCAATTGCCGTATAACCTGCCTGATGTGCAAGCTTGATTGCTTCCAGTGTTTCCGAAACTGAACCAATCTGGTTTGGCTTAATCAGGATACTGTTGGCGCAATGAAGCTCTATCCCTTTTTTCAGTCGTTCCGTATTGGTAACAAACAAATCGTCCCCGACCAGCTGTATTTTATTTCCAAGTTCTGCTGTCAACGCCTTCCAGCCGTCCCAGTCCTCCTCATCCAGAGCATCCTCAATGGAACGAATCGGATACTGCTCCACCAGCTGTTTCCAGTGCTCAATCAGACTGTCTGTCGTAAACACTGTGCCGGATTTTGGCAGCACATACTCTCCTTTGGCTTTTCCTTTCCATTCACTTGCAGCGGCATCCATGGCAAGCACAAAATCACGTCCCGGTTCATAACCGGCACACCTGACCGCCTCCAAAATAAAATGAATGGCCTCCTCCTCACCGGAAAGATTTGGTGCAAAGCCGCCCTCATCGCCCACGGAAATTGCCAGCCCTTTCTGTTTTAACAACGCCGCAAGTGCATGGAACACCTCGGCACACCAGCGCAGCCCTTCCCGAAAGCTTTTCGCTCCCACCGGCATAATCATAAATTCCTGCACATCTATCGTGTTTGCGGCGTGCGCACCGCCGTTTAAAATGTTCATCATCGGCACAGGAAGACAGTTGCCGGAAATACCACCAAGAAAACGGTACAAAGGAATTCCCTGCGCCATGGCGGCTGCCCGTGCCGTGGCAATGGAAACGGCTAAAATGGCATTGGCTCCCAGACAGGACTTATCCTTGGTTCCATCCAGCGTTATCATTGCCTTATCCACCGCATAAATATCCGAAGCATCCATGCCGACAAGTTCCTTTGCAATGCGTGTATTCACGTTTTCCACCGCCTTGCAGACACCTTTTCCACGGTATCGTTCCTTGTCACCGTCTCTCAGCTCCAATGCTTCAAACTCTCCCGTGGATGCACCGCTCGGCGCACACCCTCTTGCCACGGTTCCATCCACAAGCGTCACTTCCGCTTCCACGGTTGGATTTCCGCGGGAATCTAAAATCTCACGTCCGCATACTTTTTCAATTTGCAGGTAATTCATTGTTTTTCCTCTCTTTCCGGATACTAATGCAAAAAAGCCAGATGAACTGAGTTTCCCGCACTATTTCAAAGTATTCCCGCAAATTCTTGCGTATATTCTCCGAATATACGCAAACAAGTTCAAAGGTTAAAACACCGATTAACAACTAAGGGTGCCGCAACATGTCTATCCTCCTGCATAAATACAGGAATGGGTACTGGCAATTGCTTTTCTTAATTTCATACTAACCTCTCTATCATCGTCATAGCTGTTAAAATGTCTGTTTCTCGTTTTTCTTCAATTTCAGTTTATTCTTTATTCACTCATATTCCTGACAAGTATACAAAGGAATCCTTTATGAACATTATAAAAACCTTATCATAAAAAAATACACAGATTATTTGAAATATCATTTACGAGTCACGATATCTCTTTCAAAGAAGAAATCTTTTTTGTATTCACCTATTGACATACTAGGTAAATTGGTGTATAACATTTTCAACCCACAAAAATGGTAGGTAATGGAAAGGAGATTCACTTTATGAGCAAAAAAAATTACAAATTTGAAACCTTACAACTTCATGTAGGACAGGAACACCCTGACCCAGCCACCGGAGCCAGAGCCGTTCCGATTTACCAGACCACCTCTTATGTATTTGACAATTCTGCCCATGCAGCAGCAAGATTTGGTCTTTCCGATGCCGGAAATATTTACGGCAGACTGACAAATTCCACGCAGGATGTGTTGGAAAAACGAATTGCTGCCTTAGAAGGCGGTGTGGCAGCCCTTGCTCTTGCCTCCGGTGCAGCCGCCATTTCTTATACCATTCAGGCACTTGCTGCCGGCGGTGGACATATTGTTGCCCAGAAAACCATTTACGGCGGCAGCTATAATCTTCTTGCACACACCCTTCCGCTTTACGGCATTACCACAACCTTTGTGGATGCCCATAACCTTTCCGAGCTGGAGGCAGCCATCACTCCACAGACCAGAGTCGTATATCTGGAAACACTTGGCAATCCAAACGCTGATATTCCGGATATTGATGCCATTGCAGCCATTGCACACCGTCATGGACTGCCGCTTGTCATTGACAACACATTCGGCACACCATATCTCATACGTCCCATCGAGCATGGTGCAGATATCGTCGTACATTCCGCTACCAAATTTATCGGCGGACACGGCACCACCCTTGGCGGCATTATTGTAGACTCCGGTAAATTTGATTGGAAAACAGGGGGACATTATCCACAGATTGCTGCCCCAAACCCAAGCTATCATGGTGTTTCTTTTGTGGATGCAGCAGGCAATGCCGCCTTTGTTACTTACATCCGCGCCATTCTTCTTCGCGATACCGGAGCCACCATTTCTCCTTTTAATGCCTTTCTGCTTCTGCAGGGTGTGGAAACCTTATCCCTGCGTCTGGACCGTCATATAGAAAACACGAAAAAAGTAGTGGAATTTTTGGCAAACCACCCTCTCGTGGAGAAAGTCAACCATCCTTCCCTGCCGGAGCATCCAGACCATGCTCTGTATGAAGCTTATTTTCCAAACGGTGGTGCGAGCATTTTCACTTTTGAAATCAAGGGCGGTCAGGCAAAAGCACATCAGTTTATTGACCATCTGGAAATTTTCTCCCTGCTTGCAAATGTCGCAGATGTCAAGAGCCTCGTGATTCATCCTGCTACAACGACACACTCCCAGCTATCTGTCGGGGAACTTTTGGAACAGGGAATTAAACCAAATACCATCCGTCTTTCCATCGGCACGGAACATATTGACGACATAATTGCGGATTTACAACAGGGATTTTCTGCGGTACAATAAAATCAGAATGGAAGAACGCTTCCTCGAACAAAAAAACGTTCTCGGAATGGAGGGAATTATGGAAAAAATTTATACTTCGGCTGACCAGCTGATTGGTAATACACCGCTGCTCCGGCTGACACACCTGGAAAAAGAATTTGGACTGCACGCAAAGCTGCTTGCCAAGCTGGAATACTTAAACCCGGCAGGCTCTATCAAAGACCGCGTGGCAAAGGCAATGATTGACGCTGCCGAGCAAAGTGGAAAACTCACAAAAGATTCTGTTATCATCGAACCAACCTCCGGCAACACCGGAATCGGGCTTGCCGCTGTGGCTACCGCCAGAGGCTACCGCACCATTATCGTCATGCCGGATACCATGTCGGAGGAACGCCGCCGTCTGATTGCCGCCTATGGAGCCGAGCTGGTGCTTTCGGACGGAAAAAAGGGAATGTCTGGTGCCATTGAAAAGGCGGAAGAACTTGCAAAGGAGTTACCAGGAGCCTTTGTTGCCGGACAGTTTGTCAATCCGGTCAATCCAAAAGCTCACTTTGATACTACAGGACCGGAAATTTTTGAAGATACCGAGGGTGAAGTTGACATTCTGGTAGCCAGTGTCGGCACCGGCGGCACGATTACCGGTACCGGTGAATACCTGAAATCCAGAAAACCGGAGCTGAAAGTGATTGCTGTAGAGCCTGCCAGCTCTCCTGTACTTTCCGGCGGTCCGGCAGGCCCGCATAAAATTCAGGGAATTGGTGCCGGTTTTATTCCGGAAATATTAAATACAACCATTTACGATGAAATTATTCAGGTAAAAAATGAAGATGCCTTTGAAGGCGGAAGATGGATGGGAAAAAAAGAAGGTGTTCTTGTTGGAATTTCCTCCGGAGCCGCACTTTACGCTGCGGTAGAGGCTGCGCGCCGTGAAGAAAATGAAGGAAAAACCATTGTTGTCATCCTGCCGGATTCCGGTGACCGTTACCTGTCCACTGAGCTTTTTTCATGAAATGAGGATTAGTATGATGATTTCAACCAAAGGACGCTATGCACTGCGCGTGATGATTGACCTTGCCGAACAGCAAAAGGATGGCTTTGTGCCGTTAAAAGAAATTGCAGCACGTCAGGAAATTTCACAAAAATATCTGGAAAGCATTATGACCGTCCTTTCCAAGCATAACTGTGTGGAGGCGTTACACGGCAAAGGCGGCGGCTATCGTTTAAACCGTGCACCGGACAACTACAAAATCGGTGACATTCTGCGTGTCATTGAGGGAACCCTAGCTCCGGTTTCCTGCCTGGAATGCGGTGCAGCACCTTGTAAAAACGCAGCAGAATGCCGTACCCTTCCCATGTGGGAAAAACTAAACGACCTGATTACAGACTATTTTGACAAGGTTTCCATTGCTGACTTGATGAAGCCACCACAGGAAACTGCAAAGTAACTCTTATCTGTTTCGTTAAAGAATCCGGTATTCCGCAGTTTCTGCCAAATACCGGATTTTCCTTTTTTCTTATGATGTACTCTCGGAATGCTTCGTTCAGAAAATTTCGGGAGTGCATTAATTTTTAGTTCTGTCCGTAGTAGGCATTTGCACCATGCTTACGGAAAAAATGCTTATCCTGCATTTCCTGCGGAGCAGTTTTTAACTTTGGATTGATAACCTCTGCCTGTGCTGCCATTTTTGCTACTTCTTCGAGTACCACAGAGTTATGTACTGCCTCATGCGCATCCTTACCCCAGGTGAACGGACCGTGGTTTGCACATAATACACCCGGCGTATACATTGGGTTGATACCCAGGTTTTCAAAGGTTTCGATGATAACGGTTCCTGTGTTCTTTTCATAACCCGCATCAATTTCTTCCTTTGTTAAGTTTCTTGCACAAGGAATCGTGCCATAAAAATAATCTGCATGAGTGGTGCCGTAGCATGGAATTTCTCTGGCTGCCTGTGCCCACGAAGTTGCCCATGGAGAATGGGTATGAACCACACCGCCAATCTCCGGATACTTCTTGTAAAGCTCTAAATGAGTTGCAGTGTCAGAGGACGGACGATACTTGCCTTCCACTACATTTCCCTCTAAATCCACAACAACCATATCTTCCGGAGATAACTTTTCATAATCCACACCGCTTGGCTTGATTACAAATAAGCCGGAAGTGCGGTCAATACCGCTGACATTTCCCCATGTATAGGTAACAAGTCCTCTCTTTGGAAGCTCCATATTTGCTTCATATACTTCTTTTTTTAACTGTTCCAGCATAATATTTTCCTCTTTTCCATTGCTGATTGCTATATTTTCTGCAGCTGCTTTACTTTCTGCGTAACCGGGCTTCACCTTTTCCTGTGCACGTTGTTATCAAAAAACGAAACATCGTGCCGTTTTCCGAAGCTTACTTGCAGCAGCAAAATGTTACTTTAAGAGCTCTACTGCCTTTGCTTCCACACCTAAGCCTGCTCTGTAGCCCTTCATGAAGCTTTCAAAGCTTTCTACATCCTCTGCCTTCGGAGCAAGGGTAACACCCTTTGCATCAGCAAATACTTTATTCTCCAGGAATTCGGCGAGGCTTTCGCCCTCTTCCTTGTTCTGCATATAAGCGGCAAGAAGTGCACAGCCCCAGGCACCGCCTTCCCCTGCTGTTTCCATTACAGTAACCGGTGCGCCCATAGCTGCTGCCATGAAACGCTGTCCTACCTCTTCTGTTTTGAACAGACCGCCATGTCCTACCACACGGTCAAGAGAAACCTGTTCTTCATTTAAGATATCCATACCGATTTTTAAAGCACCCATGGCAGTAAACAGATGGGTTCTCATAAAGTTTGCCAGCGTAAACTTTGAATCAGGCATACGTACAAACAATGGACGACCTTCCTCAAAATGAGTGATATGCTCTCCGGAGAAATAGTTATACGCCACCAGATTGCCACAGTCGGTATCTGCCTTTAATGCCTCTTTGTAAAGAGATTCGTATAATTTATTTTTATCCACTGTTACGTTCATGACACCGAGGAACTGCTCAAACAGGCCTACCCATGCATTTAAGTCGGAAGTACAGTTGTTGCAGTGAACCATAGCGACCGGAGCACCGTCCGGAGTTGTTACCATATCAAGTTCTCTATGTAAGCTGGATAAATCTTTTTCCAGTACTGCCATGGCAAACACACTGGTGCCTGCAGATACGTTACAGGTTCTCTTTGCCACGCTGTTGGTTGCTACCATACCGGTGCCTGCATCACCTTCCGGAGGACACATCGGAATGCCCGGCTGTAATTTTCCGCTTGGGTCAAGAAGCTTGGCACCTTCTGCGGTCAGTACGCCAGCCTTTTCTCCGGCATAACCTGCCTTCGGCATAATATCAAGCAGCTTCCAAGGGAAGTTTTTATCTGCAATTAAAGCGTCAAACTGATTTACCATTTTCTGGTTGTAGTTCTTGGTTGCACCATCAATCGGGAACATACCGGCACAGTCACCAATCCCAAGAATACGCTCTCCTGTTAACATCCAGTGCACATAACCTTCCAGTGTTGTCATGTAATCAATGTACGGTACATGCTCTTCTCCCTTTAAAATTGCCTGATACAGATGGGCAATGCTCCAACGCTGCGGAATATTATACTGGAACAGCTCGGTAAGCGCATCGGCTGCTTCTCCGGTGATGGTATTTCTCCATGTACGGAACGGTACAAGCAGCTTTCCGGCTTTGTCAAATACCATATAACCATGCATCATGGCACTGAATCCAATGCTGCCAAAGGTTGTCAGTTCTTCGCCATACTTTGTGCGTACATCCTTTGCAAGATCCTGGTAACAGTCCTGAATACCACCCCAGATATCCTCCAGAGAGTAAGTCCAGATGTTGTCTACCAGCTTATTTTCCCACTCATGACTGCCGGATGCCATTGGCACATAATCATCACCAACCAGCACAGCCTTGATTCTGGTGGAACCAAGCTCGATTCCAAGGTAGGTTTTTCCACTGCGGATTGCTTCTTTTGCCGCTAATTTTTCCATAATTTGTTTTCCTCCACTAATTCAGGTTTCCGTCAGAGCAAGCACGACAGGCTGTTTTGCACTTTTTGCTTCTGCCGCCGCTTTTCTGTAGTTTATAATTTATACATTGCTCAGAAGCTGGGAAATTTCTTCTGCTTCGCTTTCTTTTAACAGCTTATCCTGATTTAAAAGAAGAATCAGGTGTCCATTATGATTTGCCACCTTATCCACATAGGCAGTATCCTGACTTCTGGCAATGGATGGAAATTCTGTCAGATTACTTTCGTCACATTCAATAATTTCTTTCACTTCATCTACCTTAAATGCAATGGTAATCCCATTACTCTTTGTTACAATGATTTTAGTCTGCTCGTTTGCCGGAATTTCCGGAAGTCCAAACTTTGTTCTTAAGCTGAATACAGGTAAAACCTCACCTCTTAAATTCATAATACCAAGAATATGATTTGCTGCATTTGGCACAGAAACTACGTCGGTCAATGTTTCGATTGCATTTACCTGGGATACGTTCAGACCATACGCCCCATCATTCACTTTAAAAATAATCTGCTGTGTTGCCATAAACTTCCTCCATTCCGAGAACGTTTCGTTCGAGGAAGCACATCAGAAAGTCGCACAGGCGATTTCTGATGTCGCATCAAAGCTGTTTGAGACGTTCTCGGCACAAACAGCCGTGTGAAAATCAGCATATCGATATGATTTTTCACACTTCCTCCATTCATTCCATTTACTTGTGTGTGGTTGCCTGCCATTTCAGGTAAGCATTAATAAACGGCTGAAGACCGCCATCTAACACTGCTCCCGCATTTCCCGACTCGCAGTCTGTTCTGTGGTCTTTCACCATAGTGTACGGTTGTAATACATAGGAACGAATCTGGTTGCCGAAGTTGATGTCCCGGATTTCGCCCCGAATACCTGCTTCTTTTGCCGCATTCTCTTCCTGCTTTAACAAATACAGCTTTGCCTTTAACATCTGCATTGCTTTATCTTTATTCTGGAACTGGGAACGTTCATTCTGACACTGCACCACAATGCCTGTTGGCAGATGTGTAATACGAATGGCAGACGAAGTTTTGTTGACGTGCTGACCTCCAGCACCGCTGGAACGGTAGGTATCAATCCGCAAATCTTCTTCATTGATTTCGATATCAATGTCATCTTCAATGTCCGGCATAACATCACAGGATACAAAAGAGGTCTGCCGCTTGCCCGCCGCATTAAACGGCGAAATGCGAACTAAGCGGTGAACTCCTTTTTCGGACTTTAAATAACCGTAGGCATTTTCACCCTTGATTTCCAGAGTGACTGACTTATACCCTGCCTCATCTCCCTCCAGAAAATCAATCATTTCTGTGGTGAAGCCGTTTTTTTCTGCATAACGCTGATACATGCGACACAGCATGGATGCCCAGTCGCAGCTTTCCGTGCCGCCGGCACCTGCATGCAGGGTTAAAATGGCATTGTCCTTGTCATATTCCCCGGACAATAACGTGGAGAGTCGAAGCCGTTCAAAATGCTCTGTAAAAATATCCAGAGCTTCTTTCACCTCTGTAACCAACTCCGGGTCTTCGAACTCGTAGCCCATTTCCAAAAGTACCTCAACATCATCAAACTGGGTTTCCAGCTCCTTATAATCTGCCAGGACATTTTTCAGGGTATTCAGTTCCCTGACATATCCCTGTGCCTTTTCCATGTTGTCCCAAAAATCCGGAGCCTGCATAATTGCCTCGATTTCTTCTACCTTTTCTCTCTTGTTAGTGAGGTCAAAGTGAATCCCCCACTTCGACTAAAGGCTCGCGATAAGTATTTAACGTATATTTATACTGGTCTAACTCAACCAAACCTGTCACCTTCTTTCTTTTTTTCCTGTTCTGTGGTTACGAACGACCGCAGCAGAATTTATACTTTTTACCGCTGCCGCACGGACAAGGGTCATTTGGCATGATTTTCTTTGCAGAACGCTTTACCGGTGCCTTTACCGAAGAATCGTCACGGTTGGTTCCGGTTACCTTGGCAACCTCCTCACGCTCTACCTTCTGCTCAATGCGGACATGCATCAGTGCCTTTACCGTATCCTCAGCAATGGCGGCTTCCATGTCGGCAAACATATCATAGCCCATCATCTTGTACTCTGTTAACGGATTTTTCTGACCGTATGCCTGCAGACCAATACCCTGACGAAGCTGATCCATATCATCGATGTGATCCATCCACTTACGGTCAATGACACGAAGCAGAATAACACGTTCTACCTCTCGCAGCTGCTCTTTTTCCGGGAACTCTGCTTCCTTTGCTTCGTACATACGCACTGCTTCTTCCTTTAAACGCTGCATCAGTTCTTTCTTGGTAAGATGCTTTGCATCTTCCTCGCTTAAGGAAACCGGAGCCATCGGCACAATTGGCAGCAGCAGATTGTTTAATTCTGCCATATCCCATTCTTCCGGAAGCTGGTCCTCACTGATGGAGGTATCCACGCAGCCTTCCACCACTTCCATAATCATCTTTAAAATGGAATTTCTCATATTTTCGCCATCTAATACCTTGCGGCGTTCTCCGTAAATAATTTCACGCTGCTCGTTATTTACCTGGTCGTACTCTAACAGGTTCTTTCTGATGCCAAAGTTGTTGTTCTCAATTTTGGTCTGTGCGGATTCAATGGCATTACTGAGCATTTTATGCTGCAATTCTTCCCCTTCCGGCATGCCAAGGGCATTGAACATGGAAATCAGACGCTCCGAACCAAACAGACGCATCAAATCGTCTTCCAGCGAAATATAAAATCTGGATTCACCCGGGTCACCCTGACGTCCGGCACGTCCACGCAGCTGGTTGTCAATACGTCTGGATTCATGACGCTCGGTACCGATAATCTTTAAACCACCGACTTCCTTGACACCCTCGCCAAGCTTGATATCCGTACCACGGCCTGCCATATTTGTTGCAATGGTAACAGCTCCCGGCTGACCGGCATCTGCCACGATTTCTGCTTCCAGCTCATGAAATTTTGCATTTAACACCTTATGCGGAATGCCTTTTCTGCGAAGCAACTCACTTAATTCTTCGGATGCTTCAATGGTAATGGTACCTACTAACACCGGCTGATTTTTCGCATGAGCCTCTACCACTGCATTGACAATAGCATTTAATTTTTCTTTTCTTGTTTTGTATACGGCATCATTTAAATCTACTCTCTGTACCGGAACATTGGTTGGAACCTCGATTACATCCATACCGTAAATTTCACGGAACTCACGTTCTTCGGTAAGAGCCGTACCTGTCATACCGCACTTTTTATTGTATTTATTGAAGAAGTTCTGGAAAGTGATGGTAGCCAGCGTTTTGCTTTCTCTTTTTACCTTTACTTTTTCCTTTGCTTCGATTGCCTGATGAAGACCGTCGGAGTAGCGTCGTCCCGGCATAATACGTCCGGTAAAGTCATCAACAATAAGAACCTCATCATCCTTTACCACATAGTCCTTATCACGGAACATCAGATTATGGGCACGAAGTGCCAGAATGATGTTGTGCTGGATTTCCAGATTTTCCGGATCTGCCAGGTTTTCAATCTGGAAGAAACGCTCAACCTTTTCCACACCCTGCTCGGTAAGATTTACGTTCTTGTCCTTTTCATTGACAATAAAATCGCCGCTTTCTTCGCTTTCTTCTCCCATAATCAGATCCATTTTGGAAAGCTCTTTTTCTGTACCGCGGGTCAACTGTCTTGCCAGAATGTCACAGGCTTCATATAATCTTGTGGATTTGCCGCTCTGACCTGAAATAATTAACGGAGTCCGGGCTTCATCAATTAAGATAGAGTCCACTTCATCAATGATGGCATACGGCAGACCGCGCATAACAAGCTGCTCTTTATAAATTACCATGTTATCACGAAGATAATCAAAGCCGAGCTCATTGTTTGTTGCGTAAGTAATATCGCAGGCGTAGGCTTCTCTTCTTTCATCATTTGACATGCTGTTTAAAATACAGCCAACCGTAAGACCTAAGAAGCGATGCACTTCACCCATCCAGTCTGCATCTCGCTTTGCCAGATAGTCGTTGACCGTAACTACATGAACTCCTTCACCGGTGAGTGCATTTAAATAGGACGGCAGGGTTGCCACCAGCGTTTTACCTTCACCGGTTCTCATTTCCGTAATTCGCCCCTGATGAAGAATAATGCCGCCAATTACCTGCACCTTGTAATGCTTCATTCCAATGGCACGCCATGCTGCCTCACGCACGACAGCATATGCTTCTACCAGAAGATCATCCAGGGTTTCACCATTTTTTAAACGCTCTTTAAATTCCGGTGTTTTTGCTTTTAACTGTTCATCCGTCAGTGCTGCCATTTTTTCATCCAGCGCCATAACTTTATCTGCCAATGGCATAATACGTTTTAATTCTCTTTCACTATGTGTGCCAAAAATCTTTGTTACAATACTCATTCTATTCTATTCCCTTTCAATTTATCTATTCTGCGTTTAATCATCACACTTATATAGTATTGTACCATTTTCGTCCGGGGTTATCAACTGAATTTTTTATGAACAAGGTATGAATATTTATTGTTGTTGACATAGCAATGGGGTGCTGCCAAAAAGCAGCACCCCCGGATGTAAAGAAAGGTTTTCCAAATCAGCCAGATAATCCGTTTCATTTAACACTAATATTCCGGTTCAATCAGACCGTACGTATTGCCTTTTCTTTTATAGACTACATTTACTTCATCTGTTTCTGCGTTACGGAAAACAAAGAAACTATGTCCAAGAAGCTCCATCTGGATGCAGGCTTCTTCTACATCCATTGGCTTCACGGCAAACCGCTTTGTGCGGACAATTTTAATTTCGTCTTCACTTTCCGATTCCTCCGCCAGAAATGCCTGGGATAAACTCATGGCATTTTGTTTTTTATCGACCAGCTTATTTTTATATTTTCTCAACTGACGTTCTATTGTGTCTTCTACCAGATCAATAGAAGCGTACATATCGCTGCTTTCTTCTTCCGCACGAACCAGATTTCCTTTCATTGGAATAGTGACTTCTATTTTTTGTAAATCCTTTTCTACACTGAACGTTACATGAATTTCTGTATCTTCCGTAAAATAACGCAATAATTTGCCGAATTTATCTTCGACCGCAGTTTTTAAGCCCTCCGTAACTTCAATATTTTTTCCATACATGATATAACGCATAGTTACCAACTCCTTTGCTACTGTATTGAGCATTGCTATTTCTTCTGCTCAAATACAGTATAACATTTGTCCATACATTTCGCAAGTATTTTTTGCTTTTTTCAACTATTTTTAATGATTTTCTTATATTTTTAGAAAATAGCGTGTCAAGAAAAACATTTCATTTTTTGTCGGTTTTGCTCAAATTTATCACAAATCACAAAACAAACTTTCGAACTTGACACCATGTTCTGACATACCACACACATAGTATATTTTTGTGGATAATGTGGATAACTCTGTTAATAACTTATTTTATCCGTGCTTTTTTCCACTTTTCAGATGTGAATAACTGGTTATCCACATGTTTGTCGTGTTTTTTCCACTTTTCCCCATTCTGTATGACATTCCAAATTTCCTGTCTCTTTTTGTGCAAGTTGCACAATTTTTGTTAAGTCAATACCCAAAAATAAAATACACAACTTTCTGTACATTTTCACAGCGAACAAAGTTGCCCACGACAGATTTGTCTGTACCGGGCAGATAACTGCAACACACACAGATTTGTTATGCCGGAACGTAATACCGGAGTAAGCATGCTTTTATAAAACAAAAAAGAGGCTTCTGCAACAAGCCTCTTTTGTATGTTATATTTGATTTTAGTGTGTTTCAAATGTTTATTCTATCACGCGCCGAGCCTTATATGGTGTCTGCATCAGATAGCTCGAAACTTTTATGCCTGCCTTTCTGGTTGCCGCATGAACAATCTGACCATTGCCTATATAAATGCCAACGTGGTTTACCACACCTTTATTATCAGTATAGAATACAAGATCTCCCGGCAGCAGATGCTCTTCGTCCGGAGTTACATTCATATAGCCAGCAGACTTTGCCTGATCTTTGGAAACGCGCGGAAGCGTGTAGCCAAACTGTTTATAAACGGATTGCACAAAGCCGGAACAGTCGGCACCATTGGTAAGGCTGGTTCCGCCCCATTTATAAGGATTACCGATGAAGTTAAGGGCATATGCCGCCACTTCCTGACGCAGCTTTGCAGAATCTGTTGCCAGAGCTGCCTGCTCTTCCAGAAGTTTCTTTGCTTCTTCTGCCTCTTTCTTTTCCGCTTTCTTTTTCGCTTCTTCTTCGGCTTTCTTTTTGGCTTCTTCTGCTTTTTTTCTTGCCGCTTCTTCTTCGGCAAGCTTTTTCAGACGTTCCTGCTCTGCCTTTTTTGCTGCCTCTTCAGCCGCTTTTTGTGCCGCTTCTTCTTCCGTCGTAACGGCATATTGGAATTCATAACTTAAATCCACATATTCTTTATATACATAGCCGGTATGCTCCTTGCCGGTATTGTCATCCTGGCTGAGAACGATTTTCACCCATTCTTCATATTCTTCCGCTACATAATAGGACTCGCCTCTTGGTATTTTGTCGTATATAGAGTCGGAAGTGCTCATTCCCGTACGCACATTCAGTACATCACAATTGACCGTTGCAATTTTGTCACAAAATTGTTCTATCTTTTCTTCGGCATCCCAGCCGATTAGCAGATAATCTCTGCGGATATATCCTTCTGTCAGATTACCCGACTGAATTTTCACCCAGTCGCCCTCATAGCCCAATACGTTTGCCACGCAACCTTTGTAAAGCTTACCAACTGCTTCGTAGTCCGTTGAAGGCCCGGAGCGGATATTGACATAATTGTTTACATTGGCAATTGCCAGATTTTCATATGGCGAAGGCACCCGGTGAACTGCTTTCATTTTAATACCGTCCACATAAATATCACCGGACTCTTCTTCTCCCACGTTGTCAAAAAAGTCATTCAACATCAGCGAAATGCCGCCCACTGCCGAACCGCCGCTTACTACAGTTCCACTATTTTGAGCTGCTTCTTCCGTAATCTGTGCACTCTCTCCATTTGTAAATTGTACCGGAGATACCGCCATAATGCAGGACAGCACTACCGTCATTGCTTTTGTATAATACATCAACACACTTCTCTTTCTGATTTATTTTCCTTGCTTTTTGAAAAGACACACTTTCCTATTGAACAAGATAACGTTCTACACTCCAAACCGCATTCGCACCATCCGAAGCTGCGGTTACCACCTGTCTGAGTGCCTTGGTACGAATATCCCCGGCTGCAAAAACTGCAGGATCAGAGGTTACCCCGGTTTCATCTGCTATAATATAGCCGGCCTCGTCCAGGTTCACCAGGTTTTCATAAATTTTTGTTTCCGGAAGCATACCAACCGCAATAAAAACACCTTGCAGAGCAAGCTCTGTTTCTTCCTTTGTTTTTATGTTTTCCAGAAGAATGCTTTCCACCATCTGATTTCCTTTGATTTCCTTAACTACACTGTCATAGATGATTTCCACATTTTCTTCTGCTGCCAGCTGCGTTACAAGCGTTTTGGCTGCACGGAAGCTGTCTCTGCGGTGAACCACATACACCTTTTTGCAAAGTCTTGCCAAAAACATGGCATCCTCCACCGCAACGTCACCGCCGCCAACGACTGCCACTTCTTTTCCTCTGAAAAAAGCACCGTCACAGGTTGCGCAATAAGAAACGCCGGAACCGACCAGACTTTCTTCTCCCGGCACACCAAGCTGACGATGCTTGGCTCCTCCTGAAAGAATCAAAGTTTTTGCTTCATACTCCGTACCGTCCTGACAAATCACCTTTTTTCCGCCGCAAACGGTTTCTATTTTTTTTACTTCTGTATTTACAAACACTGCTCCAAGGATATCTGCATGTTCTCTGAACTTTACAGCCAAATCAAAACCGCCCATGTGAAACAACCCCGGATAATTATCTACTTCATAGGTATTGATAATCTGTCCGCCGCTCATAATTTCTTTTTCCAGAACGATAAAATTCAGTTCTGCTCTTGCCGCATATATTGCAGCAGCAAGTCCGGCAGGACCTGCACCAATAATAATTAAATCATACATGGAAAATTCCACCTTTAAACTTTTATTTGCTATAATGAAAAGAACCTGTTATAATAAAGTATACCACAAAAATACGGTTCTGTACATATGGAAACTTTCTCCATGGTACATCAAATCAGAAAGGGGCTGATATTTTATGGATATTCCTACCTTATCCGTTGCTATGTCACAGGCGAATATTGTGAACCAGTATAATATCGCCATGCTTTCCAAGACTCCGGACACCGTAGAAGAATCCGGCGCCATGATGATTCAAATGATGGAGCAGTCGGTCAATCCTCATCTTGGGCAGAACATTGATATCACCGTATAAGAACCCGGAAAGAGCGGTCATCAGGCCGCTCTTTTCCATTTTGGGTTTGCTCGTGCTTTCTTCCGCAGCCATGTATTTCATTAGCTACGCTGTCATTCGCACCACAATCTCGTAAAAAATCATAAATGCCACGCCAAGAACTATGGCAAACGCCAGCGGCAATGTCATCATTTTCTGTTTTTTTGGAAGCAGTTCATTCGCAGGGCTTTCCTCGTTTTGTTGTTTGCGACGGAAAAATCCGCAGATACGCTGCCAGTTGCCGTTCCGGATTGCCAGCTTTTTATACACCAGAAATGCAAGAATTCCTGCAATCACCGCCTGCGGAGCATACAGAGATAAAACCTCCGATACCGAAAGCGTAACTTCTGCAGAGGACATCAGCATATTCTGCATCCATTCTGCGGAAGACAACGTCATATCACCAAATGCCTGTTCCAGCATTTCTGTCATTTCTTTGTTGTCATACTCGACATACATCTTATAAAAAGCTTTCATCACGTCATAAAGCTTTGGATACAGGTACATTAAAACAACAGAGCTTGCGTTAATCCAGAAATGAATCAGCATTGTGGAAAGGATAGAGCCAGTTGCTTCAATTATCATCGCAAACAGTACTCCCATCACGGCAGCATAGCAGAACTGATTGATATTTCCGTGCATCAGTCCAAATAAAAAGCCGGACAAAAGTGCTGCCTTCCATGGATTTATTTTGCTGTATTCATTATAAAACACACCACGGTATACCGTTTCTTCAAAAACACACGGAACAATTGCCATCAAAAACAGTGCCGGTAAAAAAGAAACCTGACCAGTAAGCTCCAGCATAAAGGTACTTGTTGTATTTGTGGAAACTACCATGGACAAGGCATTCAGCAGGGTAAGAAGCGGCTGAATCAAAATGCCCAGCAAAATGGTCCATGCGATATCTGCCAGTTTCATTTTGCGAAAGCGGACAGTTTCTGCATAAGGAAGCTGATTTACTCCCAGGTAGACCAGCGACGGCAGTGCCAGAAGCAGCTGGGAAAATATCAGTTGGAGAACCGGCTGCTGCTGTAAAAATTCAAGCGGCAGAAATGCCACTGTCACTGATAGTATCATAGATATTAAAAATACCATATTCACCATATTCACATGGTTTTTTTCCTTCGTCATCATTTTAGTTTCTCCATTCTTTTCATTCTTATCTGATATTATAAAAGATATTTCTTCCATAATCCAGTAAATTTTTTATAATCTCTCTACACCTTGTACCAAAAATGTGTTATACTGTATGCAAACACTTTTGAAATCAGGAGAAAAAAATGTATTCCTTTACCGAAAAAATACGCTTCAGTGAGGTGGATGCCGACAAAACACTGACCCTCACTTCCTTAATAAACTTTTTTCAGGACTGCACAATCTTCCATTCCGAAGCACTGCATACCGGTTTTGACTATTTGGAGCCATTGCATAAAGCATGGGTTTTAAGCTCCTGGCAGGTTCTCATTCACCGTCTTCCAACACTTGGTGAAACGGTCATTGTCGGCACCTGGCCTTATGGGTTCAGTGCCCTTAGCGGCGACCGCAACTTTGTCCTGCAAAACGAATGCGGCGAAAATCTGGTAGAAGCAAACTCTTTTTGGGTATTTACCGACACCGACTCCGGACGGCCTGCTAGACTTCAGCCTGACTACATCAAAATGTATCCTCTGGAGCCTCCGCTTCCTATGGAATATGCTTCCCGGAAAATTGCACTTCCGGAAAACTACACCGAAGAGCCGTCTTTTTTTGTTACAAAACATCATCTAGACACCAATCATCACGTAAACAATGCCCAATATATCCGCATGGCAGAAGATTACCTTCCGGCCGGCTTTTCCGTAAACGAATTTCGTGCAGAATATAAAAAATCAGCAAAGCTGCAGGATGAAATTCATCCTTTGATTTCAAATTCCGGCAACCTCTGTACTGTTGTTCTTGCGGATGCTGCCCATAAACCCTACACTACCGTCCAGTTCATCAGAAAGGAAGACTAACATGATTTTATTAGGAAGAATGCAATCACTTTGTGTTACAAAAAAAACTGATTTTGGAGTATATCTCTCAGACCAGGGAGCAGCAGAAACTACTTCTTATGTTCCCGAAAAAAAGGAAGTGGTAGATGTTCCGGGTATCCTGCTTCCAAAAGCGCAGGCAAAAGAGCTTGCCATCGGCGATATCATTTCCGTATTTGTCTACAAGGACTCCGAAGACCGTCCTATCGCCACGACTGCCACACCGCTTCTTACCATGGGTTCCGTAGCACGTCTTACCGTCAAGGAAGTAACAACCATCGGAGCTTTTTTAGACTGGGGACTTGCCAAAGATTTATTTCTGCCCTTTAAAGAGCAGACATTCTGCGTACAAAAAGGAGATTCTGTTTTAGTCACCCTGTACACTGATAAAAGCAGCCGACTGTGTGCTACCGCTAAGGTTTACAATGCCCTGCGTTCCGACTCTCCATACCAGAAAGAAGCACAGGTAAGCGGCACGGTTTATGAAATTATCGATGCATTCGGTGCCTATGTTGCGGTAGATGACCGTTATTCCGCTTTAATTCCAAAAAAAGAGCTGTTTACCGATTTAAAGCCGGGGACAACCGTACATGCCCGGGTAACAAAGGTTCAGCCGGACGGTCGCCTTGTTTTAAGCATCCGTGAAAAATCCTATCTGCAAATGGACACCGATTCTTCCCTTATTTACGAGGCTCTTTGCAAAGCCGGCGGTTTTCTCCCATACCACGACAAAACCTCTCCGGATTTAATCAAAGCAAAGTTCGGTTTAAGCAAAAACGCCTTCAAACGCGCCATTGGTCATTTACAAAAAGACGGAAAAATTCTGATTGAGGAGGACGGCATTTCAAAAACAGAATAACCGGAATTTTTATTCCAGAGCAAAACCGCAGCAACAATGCCGTATTGGTTTGTTGCTGCGGTTTTACAATAGGATTCACCAGCTTTACATCTGCTGATCAAGGAATCTCATTTTGTTTTCTTCTTTTCTCTTTTGAACGTTAATCTTTGGTTCTTCCTTACGGTATAAGCTGCTGAACTGATTTGTCATGGTATCTTTGCATGCTTTACAAAACCGTCCGGTCAGAATTTTTTTGCCACACTTCTCACAATTTAAAGCAATTTCAGAATCTTCACTGAAGGATAAACGTTCTTCTTTCAGCCACTTACGAATCTGCGCTACACTGACCTCCATTTCCGTAGAAACTTCCTGCATACCGCATCTTGGATGATCGTAAATATACTGTTTAACTTCATCAAACTTATCTTCCGCTTTTTTTACACAGTCCGGACAAAGCGGAGCCCCGCCAATGTAATTGAATACCTTGCCGCACTGTTTACAATTTCTTACATCCATATTATCCTCCATTTCCGGAACGTCCATATAGACTATTTATCTATTATTCAGACTGCATAGCGGCACAGACCGTCAAAAATGTAACTCGTTCTACGCCGCGCGCCTTTAATGTCTGGGCACAGGCAGTCAATGTACTTCTTGTTGTGCAGACATCATCTAGCAGCAAAACCGATGCCGGCAGCTGTTCGCCAATGGCATCCTCATCCGTCAAAAAAGCATCAGTAACGTTTGTTTGACGTTGTGCTCTGTTCAAATTTTTCTGATCTTTTGTCTTATGAACTTTTTTTAAAAGAAGCCGAACCGGAAGCCCAACTTCTTTTCCAAGCTCATATGCCAGTAATTCTGCCTGATTAAACCCACGGCTACGCAATCTGGAACGATGTAGCGGTACCGGAACAATACAGTCCGGTGCTGCCCATCGAATAAAATTTTTCTGGTTTATATACATCTGCTTTGCAAAAAATGAAACAAACTCTCTTGTTCCTTCTTTTTTTACAAGCCGGAGTGCATTCTCGACGGAACCATGATACGGAAAAATGCTCCGTCCTGCCTCCCAGCCTCTATCTGCCTTCCGCATACATTCCTCGCAATATTCCTCTTCCTCTGCAGCAAGCGGAACACCGCATTTCATGCAGAACGGCTGTTTAATTTCATCCAGCATTTTTCTGCATTCCGTATGCAGCATAACGCCTTTGGGAAGCACCGGCCGCAAACAGACCGGGCACCTCTCCGGATAAAGAAACGTAATCATGCAGAACCTTTCCGACCATCTCTCCCAAAAGACAGCAGAAACTGCTTTTTACTGAAACAGCTGTTCCGGATAACATCCTTTTTCGTATAATTCACGGAAAGAACGCACTACCAGATCCTTGTCTTCTTTATAGGTTACACCAAACCAGCGGTCATTGCTTGTCAGCACCTGAACCTCTGCTTTGTTCTCTTTTAACATACTGCCAACCACTTCCGGAAGCAAAAATTCGGCTTTTGTTTCGTTTCCGGCAATATTGCCAAGGAACTCTGTAAATCTCGCTTCCAGCGTATCTAAAAAGTCTGCGGTGAAGCCCCACAAATTCATGGATACCGGCGTGTTCAAAGGAAGCTCTACCGGTTCTCCGGCAGCATTCTTTCCAACTGCTGCCATACCCTTTCTTTCGATGCCGAACGTTTCTTCAATATGTGTCAGATGATGCTTTTCATCTACACGACAGACACCTCTGGTTACCTGACCATTTTCGCTTAGCGTATTTTCCAGAACGAAGCCTACCATGGCAATTGGCATTTTGTCTTTATTTTCTTTTACGTTGGCAAGAAAATCATGGATTTTTACAAACGCTTCTTTTCCATAATAATCATCAGCATTGATTACTGCAAACGGCTCCTTTACTGTACCAAGGCAGCTCAAAATAGCATGTCCTGTGCCCCATGGCTTTGTTCTTCCGTCCGGAACAGAAAAACTCTCCGGAATATTTTCAAGCTCCTGGAATACATATTCCACTTCAATCTGTTCTGCAACCGAAGGCTTGATAATTTTCTTAAACTCTGCCTCCAGCTCTCTGCGGGTAATGAAAACTACTTTATTAAAGCCCGCCGCAATCGCATCATAAATAGAATATTCCATAATAATTTCGCCGCTGACACCTACATGCTCCAGCTGCTTGATACCGCCGCCATAGCGGCTTCCCATACCTGCTGCCATAATGACAAGTGCTGTTTTGTTCATATGTACCTCTCCTTTCAAACTATACTTGATATCATATTACCACATTTTATATCCGGTTGCCACTAGATTTTTCGTTTTATTCTGTAAAAAGTAACTATTCACATTTCCTGAATGGCACGCTTTAATCCGGAATAGCGTTTCTGCTCCATTACATTTTTAATCATCATCTGCACCATATCCGGACTTCCCACAATGGTAACACATTTTTTTGCCCTTGTTACTGCCGTATAGAGTACGTTCCGGTTGAATAAAATTTTTGGTCCGGTCAATAACGGAATGACAACCGCAGGATATTCGCTCCCCTGGGACTTGTGCACGGTAATGGCATAGGCAAGCACCAGTTCATCCAGACCGGAAAACGAATATTCCACCATGCGTCCTTCCTCGAATTCCACTGTCAACAACTCCGCAAACAGATTGATTTCACGAATAATGCCGCAGTCTCCATTAAATACACCGGTTCCTCTTTCTACCGGAATGCCATATCGGCTTCGGATTTCCCACTCCAGCTGGTAATTATTTTTAATCTGCATGACCTTATCACCCTCACGGAATACCCTGCCGCCAGCAAGCTCCTTTTCTTTTTTGCCAGGTTCTGCAGGATTTAATGCCTTTTGCAGAGCAATATTCAGGTTTTCTGCTCCCAGTTCTCCCGCTTTCATCGGTGTCAGCACCTGCACCTCATAAGGGGAGGCTTTCACATAATCTGCAATTTTTTTCTGCACCAGATAGACAATAGACGGCACAATTATCTGCGCATCATTCCGGTTTAAGAAAAAAAAGTCCGAGTTATTGTTGTCCAGCAAAATATTTTCTCCGGCATTGATTTTATGTGCATTTAATACAATTTTACTTTCCTCCGCCTGTCGGAAAATCCGGTTCAGCCGGACAACCGGAAAACGTTCCGAAGCTATCATATCCTTCAGCACATTTCCCGCACCCACACTTGGCAGCTGGTTGACATCCCCGACAAAAATCACTCTCGTTCCAACCATAACAGCTTTCAAAAGTGCGTGCATCAGAGAAATGTCCACCATGGACATTTCATCAATAATAATAACATCACTTTCCAGCGGATTGCTTTCGTTTCTTGCAAACTCAAGTCCTCCCACTCTGGATTCCGGATCTCTGGTCAGCTCCAACATCCGATGAATGGTTCTTGCTTCCATTCCTGTTGTCTCCGACATCCGCTTTGCAGCACGCCCTGTAGGTGCGGCCAGAAGCACATCCATTCCTTCCGCTTCAAAAAAATGGATAATCGTATTGATTGTTGTTGTTTTGCCCGTACCCGGCCCACCAGTCAGGATAAAAATCCCGTTCTGTACCGCTTCAGATACTGCCGTCCGCTGCAGCTCATCCAACTCAAGCTTTTGCTCCTTTTCCAGCTGATGCAGACGCTGCTCAATCGTGCGTTGTGCCACGTCATAACGGCGGTTTAAATCACAGAGCATTCTTGCGACATCCAGCTCCAGATAATAATAGCTTGCTACATAAATCATCCTAATGCCGTCTGCTTCTTTTACAATGACGCTTCGTTCCAAAGCAAGCTGTGTCAGCTGCCGCTCCATATTTTCAAACGGAACACGGATAATTTCTGCTGCCTTTTTATAAACCTCATCCTCCGGCAGATAAACATGTCCATTGCCGACTGCCTGCTGTAATATATAATAAAGTGCTGCCTTTACGCGATAATCATCATCCGGTGCAATGCCACCCTGCAAGGCAATTTCATCCGCAATCTTAAACCCGACGCCATCAATATCCTCTGCGAGCCGATACGGATTCTGTCGCATAATTTCATACATACGAGCGCCGTAATACTGATAAATTTTTACTGCCAGCTGATTCGAGATTCCGTATTGCTGCAAAAAAATCATAGCCTGACGCATTTCCCGCTTTTCCTCAAACTGACGGTAAATATCTCCGGCAATTCGCTCGCTGATGCCTTTAATTTCAACCAGCCGTTCCGGTTCCTCCTCTATAATGCGAAACGTATCCTCCTTGAATCTATTTACAATTCTTGCTGCCAGTGCGGCTCCTACCCCCTTAATGGCTCCCGAGGCAAGATACCTCTCCATTGCCTGACCGTCCCTTGGTTCTACTGTCCGGTAAGCAGTCATTTTCAGCTGCTCGCCATATTTTGGATTCAGAACCATCTCGCCCTCAACCTGAAGAAATTCACCTTCCTCTACATGGGCAAACGTTCCGACACAGTACAGCTCGTCCTCTTCGGCGGAAAGCGTAAGAACCGTGTAGCCATTGTCACCGCGATATACGATTTTTTCCACATACCCTTCCTTTACTACCATAGTTCTCCTTATCCGGTCTCTCCCTTCTGAAACACATTTTCCACAGCAAAAAAGTCACTGCAAAAATAAACAGTAGCAATACGCACTTCCCCAAGAAACAAAATATCAGGCAAACAAGGCACATCTGCCCTGCTCCCTGACATCTGTTTTGCTTTGTAGGGATTTGTACCCCTATTTTGCTTAATTTCTCTTCATAGATTCATATAACATCTGTGCAATGCCTAAATCCGCATTTTCGGTAATCATTTCCGCATAGGATTGATTCAGGGTATCGCCAAACATTTTCATGTATTCACCTTCGCTGTCTTCCTCATCCAGCATGGCACTCTTTGTATTTTTGATTACCTGTTCCACCAGATATGTTTCAAATTCCTTGCAAGCCTGCATTAGTTCATCATCAGAAGCAGTGCCGTTTTCAATATTGCTTAAAGAAGAAGAAAGCTTTTCTGTTTTTGACTGTGAAGCAGACTGCAGATTTTGCAGATAAAATGCATTCGTATCAATAGAAATCGACATATTGTTTTCCTCTTATTATGATCTTAAGTTGTTTGCCTGCTGCAGCATCTGGTCGGATGCCTGAATTACCTTGGAATTCATTTCATAGGCACGCTGTGCTACAATCAGGTTCACCATTTCGTCTACCGTTTCTACATTGGAGCCTTCCAAATAACCGGAAAGCACTCTGGATGCTTTTAATGCACCGTTTTCCGACTCTGCCATTGGCTCACCGGATGCCTCCGTTACCTGCAACAGACTGTTTGACAGCTTATAAAGACCGCTTGGGTTGTTAAACTGGACAATTCCAAAGGAAACATTCATATTGCTGATTGTTTCATCCTCGTTCCGGTACCAGAATCTTCCGTCTTCATCAATGGAGAAATTGGATGACTCATAGTCCAGACCAAAAACAATTGGCTCGCCCTGAGTGCTTAACACCGGATAACCTTCTGCGGTACAAAGCGTCAGGCCTTCATTGCCAATGGACATATTCAATGCACCGCTTCTTGTGTAAGCAACCGAACCGTCCGGCATCTGCACCTGAAAAAAGCCATTGCCATCCAATGCAAAATCAAATGTGTTTCCGGTTGCATTTAACGGACCCTGCGTGTAACGAGAAGTAATGGATGCCGTTCTGACACCCGCACCCACCTGACCAATCACCGGTTTGGCATTGCCCTCGTTGTCTGTAGTCTTGGTTTGAAGCTTCGAATAAAGAAGACTCTTAAACTCTACGGTTTCTTTTTTGTAACCTGTTGTATTTACGTTGGATAAATTATTTGAAATTGTATCAACTGCGTCCTGCTGCGCAATCATACCGGATGCTCCGGTCCACAATGCACGCATCATAAATTATTCACCATGCCTTTCTTTTGCGGGCTATAATCTGCCCACATTATTGACTGCCTGATCCAGTGTGGAATCCATTGTCTGCACTACCTTCTGATTTGCTTCATACGCTCTGGTAATGGCAATCATCTGAGTCATTTCTTTTACTACATTTACATTGGACTGTTCTAACCAGCCCTGCAGTACAGACCCTGCTGCTTCTTTTTCTGTGGCTCCGTCCACTGGTTCATACATGGTGTCTGCATACTTTTTGAGGTAATTGTAATCCTCAAAATCGGTAAGAATAATCTGGTCAATCAGTTCACCGTCTGCATAAACAGCTCCATCCCTGTCTATTACAATTTCCGAATCTGTTGGGACAACCAGGTCACCTGCCTCACTTTGCAGATGATTGCCGTCCGCATCCGTAATGTAACCATCCGTTGTAATGGTAAAATTGCCGGCTCTAGTATAACGGATATGGTCGTTGCCGGCTGTATCCGTAACTCTTACCTTGAAAAAGCCTGAACCATCTATCGCAAGGTCATAGGTATTTCCGGTACTTCGTACGGAGCCCTGCTCGTAGTTGGTAAAAACCTCACCAACCTTAACGCCCAAGGGCATTGTTCCGATAATTTCATTTGTTCTTACTGAGTAATCCCTTACCTTAATTGCCAGCATATCGTCAAATGACTGGCTGGTTACACCCTCCTGCTTGTAACCTGTTGTAGCAGAGTTCGCAATGTTATTTGCAATTACGTCAAGTCGTTTCTGCTCATTGTATAACCCTGTCCATGCGGTATAAAGTCCTCTTACCATAAGCTTCTCCTGTTTCTGTAAAATAAAACCACTGCCGGGCAGACGCCCGACTCACGCAGCTTTTAAAATTTTCTCTAAAAAGCAGGCTCTCCTCACAAATTTTAAGTCTGCACAACCAGTTCTATAAATACATATCGACTAATTTGCCTTTCCACTTAAGAACTCTACATATTTTCCTGTACCAATTGCTACGGCTGTCATAGGATCCTCCGCAGTCATGGTGGTAATGCCTGTCTTTTCTTCAATCAATTCTTCCAGACCGTACAGCAGGCACCCGCCACCGGTAAGGACAATTCCTCTGTCTGCAATATCTGCTGCCAGTTCCGGAGGTGTTTTTTCCAAAACGCTGTGTACTGCTTCTACAATCTGGGAAGTTGTTTCTCTTAACGCTTCCTCTGTTTCTTCAGAGGTAACCGAAATTGTTTTTGGAAGACCTGTAACCAGATTACGTCCCTTTACGTCCAGAGAAATGGACTCTGGTCTTCTGTAAGCAGAACCGATACGGATTTTAATGTCTTCTGCGGTACGCTCACCGATTAACAGATTATGCTTCTTTCTCATGTAACGGACAATTGCCTCGTCAAAATCATCACCTGCAATTTTGATGGAAGTGCTGACAACCGTACCGCCAAGGGAAATAACTGCAATGTCCGTTGTACCACCGCCGATATCCACAATCATGTTGCCGCACGGTCTTGCAATGTCAATGCCGGCACCGATTGCTGCTGCAATTGGCTCTTCAATAATGGCAACCTCCTTTGCACCTGCCTGATAGGTTGCATCTTCTACTGCCTTTTTTTCTACTTCGGTTACGCCGCTCGGTACGCAGACACTGATACGCAGCCTTTTAAAACGCTGTCTGCCGACTGCTTTCTGAATAAAGTATTTTAACATTTTTTCTGTTACCGTATAGTCAGAAATTACGCCCTGACGAAGCGGACGGACTGCTACAATATTGCCCGGTGTTCTGCCAAGCATCAGTCTTGCTTCTTCGCCAATGGCTTTAATCTTATTTGTATCACGGTCGAATGCCACTACGGAAGGTTCTTTTAAAACAACCCCTTTCCCCTTTATATACACAAGTACACTCGCAGTTCCTAAATCAATTCCAATATCGCTGCCAAACATTGTTTTTCTCCTTTCCACCTTGAAACGTCTATATGAAAAATGCCACTTATTTTTTTGTATGCACATCCAAATATATTATATACTCATTTCATCAATATTTCAAAGGAAATTTTCTTTTTTTGCATAATAATTGACAAAACATTTTTCTGACGGTATCATTTTAAGCAGATAGCACAAAAAAATGCTTATTTTGCTAAAAAGGAGTCAACTGCCATGCAACATACTTTCCGACAGGTTGCCGCATTCTGCGGTTTACGCTTATCCTATTACACGACTGCCGCATTACTTGCCATAGTTTTTTTTATTTTGTTGTTCACAGACTATATCACCGCCACCCCACTCTATATTCTGGTCGCTGCCGTTCTGCTTCCAGGTATAATAAAATCCATGTTTTTCGCTGACAGCAAAAAAAGAAGAAATGATATGGCATTTCCCCTTTTTTGTAAAAAATATCATTATAATTTTCTTTCCAGCCGTGCGCTGAATATTTCCTGCTTTCTGCTTTTTATTTTATTTGCAGCCTGGCACATTTCCTACCGCTTTACGGAGGAAATTCCATTTGGGGTGACACAGCTTCCTTTATGGATGACTGCTGCCAGCCTGTTACTGCGTCTGGTGGGCACGCTTTCATACTACCTGTATTTTCGCCTGTTTCCCTGGAAAGCTATGCACTGACCTGCTTCAAATAGTTTTTAAACATATCCGTTGGCATTGGCTTTGCATAATAATAGCCCTGAATCATATCACAGCGGGATGCCTGTAAAAAATCTTTCTGCTGCTTTGTTTCCACACCCTCTGCCAACACGGTAATTTCCAAATCCTTTGCCATGGAAATAATATGTGAAATAATTCTTTTGTCCCGGTCTGCCTTATCTGTTTCATGGCATCCATCCAGAAAGCCCTTGTCCAGCTTCAGCACATCTACCGGCATTTTTCTAAGCAAGGACAACGAAGAATATCCCGAACCAAAATCATCCATAGATAAACCAAAACCGGCACGTTTTATTTTATACATTACATCCAGAAGCGTTCCCATTTCATCATAGGCAACACTTTCCGTCAGTTCAATTTCAATATCCGACGGCTGCAAATCATAATATTCTACCGTTTCCACTATTCGGTCTACAAAATCCGGTTCTGCCAGATGCCGTCTTGAAAAATTCACGGATGTTTTCACCAGTTCACAACCGGCTTCTTTCCAGTCTCTTAATTTCCGGCACACTTCTTCCAGAACATAAAAATCTATGGTGCAAATAAAACCGTTTGCCTCACATGCTGGAAGAAATCTTGACGGTGCAAGGACACCTTTCTTCGGATGATTCCAACGGATTAACGCCTCTGCCCCTGTCATTTTCTCTGAATTGATGTCGTATTTTGGCTGCATATAAACTTCCAGCTGCCGATCTTTCAATGACTTTACAATATCGCTTTCCAGCTCTTTTGTTTCTACATCCACAGGATCTTCGGAACAATAAAATGTAATCTGCGTCTTGAAGCTTGTCCCACTCTTTTTTCTTGCCGCATTTGCACGAGCACGAATCATATTAATATCTTCACTGCCCCGGATTACATATACTCCACAGTTAAAAATAACCTTATGCGTTCCGCCCGCCCCGTTGACCGGAAATACCGATGCTTTCTCCGTCATTGCAAATAAACGTTTTTTCAGACTTTTTTCATCCGTATACTTTAACAGCATGCAGAAATGATCCCCGGTTGTTCTGCTGACCAACTCATCCGTTTCCAGACTCTCCAAAAAAGCCCTTGCAATATTTTTCAGAGCCAAATTGCCATATTCATATCCATACCGTTCATTGATATATGTAAAATCTGCCACATCACACGAAACATACGCATAGTGCAAATTGCTCTGTTCCAATAATCTTGTTGCATCTAGTTTGTGCTGCACCTTCGTTGGAAGCCCCGTTAAATCATCCTCGAATATCGAGAGCATCCAGCTCCGATTATTCTCCATTTGTTCCTTCTGTTTCATACATCCTCCATGATAAAAAACAAGATAATTAAATGGTATCACAAACCCCGGAAAGATACAAGAGCATTTTTCTACATAAGTAGTCTGCTGTTTTTTTCACTTTTTACGTTTTTTTTATCAAAAAAAGAGGTTTCAAGGATGTTTGTCACATACTGACCGTTTATTTGATGAATTTTTTTTGCTTAATTTTCTCACAATTACAAAATGACACTTGTTACCTGTTCTATTTTTATGAGGCCTAACTATCCTTAAAAAACGTCTGCATCTTTATATTGCTGATTTATATAATTGTACAACTTCACTGTTTCCCCTTATTATACCAACACAACGAAATAACTGATGTATTTACTCGCATCATGACTTCATTTTTAGCTGTATAAATCATTATAGATATAGCACTAAAAATAATCTCAACCTCTGCGACATTCATTAATTCTTCCGACATTTCATACTCCATTCTATTACAATATATTTATGGTTAATATCCCTTACAGCCAGTACGGAATTATCCATCTTGTTGCTTAAGCTGTATAATGATGGAGCAATCGGTATATCGGCTTCCTTTCTTGGACTTCGCATCCGTTTTTTAACTGATAACCAGCTCCTCATTCGCAGCGTTCGTGTTATGCAGGCTGAATCGCTATAAGTGCATTCGTGTTACACCACAGTAGATTGAATAGGCAATGAGTAAAACTGGTATTTGTACCACTACTTAGTAAAATCCATGTCATATCTCGTCCCATGTGATAATAATACCCCATCGGTAAGTTCAATTTGAAGAATACATGTATTTATTTGTATTTCCGAATGTTTCTGACTATTGTGGGTCGACGGTTATAGGGGCCATCAGCCAGCTATCTCCACTTACTAATCGTGTTATCTCATCATCAGTTGCTTTTTCTGAGACAGAGAAAGTGTATATAGTATTTCCTTCTGTATCATGTGCCGTTATAGTTACACCCCTCAAATCAGAATCACTGTTTAGCTGCTCTATCCACACCTTTTCACCTTTTTTGAATGGAGAATTGTCCGCATTTCTGCATCCCCCACTTGACTTCGGTGTAGACACCTCGATATCGTGAACACCCCCTGTTCCAATCAGCAAAAAGTATTTATCTTCCGGAGTCTCATCGTTGCCCCTTATTGGATTTATTATGAAACAAACAGCAACAACAATACAGGCAGTAACAGCCAGAACAACACTCCAAAATAAAAGTTTCTTATCATTCATTATAGATTTCACCCTTTCTTTTACGCCCACCTCTCCAAAAGTGAGAGGGCAAACTTCCATTTATCTATCGGTATCTATCAATATCGCTCTACATGGCGAACCGTCCGCACCTGATAAGTTCAGCGGTGCAGCATTTAGAAAATAGACACCTTCAGGTACCTCTGATAATCGAATTCCTTCAAGCAATATCACATTAGCACCTAAAAGAACACAATGCACGGCCATTGGTTCATTGTGCGAACCAATTGTCTGAGATTCGTTTCCCAAAAGCAATATACCTGAAGACGCAAATACCTTTGCCGCCGCCAATGATACTTCGACATCTCCTTTAAGCAAAAGTCGCTTTGTTGCTTCTGGATTCTGCTTTTTTGCTTTTTCAATTATTTCTACTGCATCGTCGCCAGTGACAATCCCCTGGTGTTTTACCACATAAGCCATTCCCACAAATGCATCTAAGCATATCTCATCCACAGTTTTGCCATATTTAATAAAATGAAATGGTGCATCTATATGCGTGCCATTATGTGCACACATACTAAATGCCGTCAAATTATATACATCACCATTTTCCATTGATTTAAGCACCATTTTTTCTGGTGTCGGATTGTCTGGATACACCTGACAACAGAAAATTTCTTGGGAAATATCATAGATTTTCATTGTTTAGTTCTCCATTACAAATTCAACTTTTTCCATTTTTCTTATAGTATGCCTCCATCTTCATATAAATACACTACATCTTCCTTTGAAAAGTTTTCTTCCTTCCTCTGCCTCTTTACTTCTTATTCTTTTTCATATATTTGAAGAAAAACAACAAAATATTAAACGTGTTTACGCTCCTGCCAAAGTTCTGATTCTCACCACCATATCTTCTATCTTTTCTACACCTGCACTATTGTCCTTCGTTGCAACATTTACCTGTTCGATTACCTTATAATTATTCTGTGTACTGACATTTACCTGTTGCATTCCTTTTGCGACCTCATCACTTTGTATCCAGATATTTTCAACTGTATGATCCATATCCACAATCTGCTTTGTCATCATCTCATTTGATGAGGTAATCGCTGCTGTGGAACTTCCAACTTCTTTCATACTTTTCATTCCGGTTTCTGTAAGGTTTGCACTCTGTTCCATAACTTTAACTGCATTCTCCGTATAATCTACCGATGCTGTTACGATCGTTCCAATATTATCCACTGCCTTTTTCGTCTGCTCTGCTAATTTTTGGATTTCTTCCGCAACAACTGCAAAACCTTTTCCGTATTCACCGGCTCTGGCAGCTTCAATTGTTGCATTTAATGCCAGAATATTCGTTTGCTGTGATATTCCTGTAATTACCTGGATAATACCAAGAATCTCTTTAGATTCTGCCCCAAGCTTCCACACAATCTCCTTACACTCATTCATACTCATATGAATCTGTTCCATACTTTCTGTTGCACTATTCATTTTATCCTGATTCTCTTTTGACAATTGGTTTACCTGATTAGCAAGATCCGATAATTGTTTGTTGATTGCAGTAAGTTGCTCTAATCTTGCATTAATATTCTGTGTTCTTTCATTGATGCCCATAATTTCTACTGAATTTTTACTGAAACTGTCCAATACATTTCCGGTCTTCTCCACAATCTGCCGATTAGATTCCATAGAATTTTCCGTAATATGTGAAAGTTCTTTTACCATTCCCATCAGTATTCCAGAAGTCTCATCGGACTTTTTCTGCATCATTCGCATCTCTTCCATTATCCGTTCCTGTTCTTCGGCATTCATAAGGTTTGATAACATTCCGGCTGTTCGCTCACAAAGCATGATAAATATAACGGCAATCGCCATTAACTCCATTGCTCTTGGTACGATGCAATACACAATCAATTTGTATAGTGTTGTAAAATTCCTATCCTGGTAAATATCAAACCAGAAACAAATGAACTGTCCTGCAGAAACACCGATTACCGACAATATCATCGTCATAACATTAATCCTTTTTGAGCAATACAAACTTGCAATAGCAATTGCATATATGTATAAGAGTACTACATGATACCCTAATGTCGAAGTCACAATTGTAATAAATATGACCGCACACATGGTAAGTACATATTTTACATAACTTCCATCCTGCTTTGCAACATTTACTAAAATTGTAGGCAGCCATAGCAGGACAGAACCCATTACATATGCAGTTGTCATTACTTTCATGTCTACAATAAATATTCCTAACCTATTCAAAATGTAAATTACAGAAAAAAAGATAAATGTAATTCTCATCACTTTCGCCACTGCTTTGTTCGCCTGCTTTTCATTTTGAACTAAGACTCCGCTTTTACTTTCCATAACTTTCTCCTATCCGTACTTATTCTTCACTATGCTCATTTTTCATTTACTTATTAAACTGTTCCATCAATTTTACAACTTCATTTTTATCTGACTGCATTTATTTTATCGTATATTTTACTGCATATCTATATGATTACTAGCAGAATATGAGCCAAATTACTTTTTGTTGATTTGACATGATTTTCACCTCACATTAAAATCAAAGTTCTGCAAATCTATCACAACCTTTTGTTTTCAGCCAGAAATACAATGTCAGACCAGCCACGACATTTACTGCTATAAAAATTCCAATATAGCGTACATATCCCAGAGTATAGCCGGGAAGCATCATATATCCGATAAAAAGAAGTACTGTATATCCAAATCCGCCAAACATTGTAATCACTACGGCAGCACTCTGCTTAATAGGCGTAAGCTCATTCGTCCATGTTAGCACCGGCTTTATCACTCCCATAAATAGACCAAACGCTGCTATTGCAAACACATAGGATAGTATCAGCAGAATCATCATCACAAACTGTCCGATTTTGAATGGACAAACCACCGCTACACAAATCATGCTAAATACCACAGGTATACCATTTAGTATAAGCTGCATATTTAGCTTCGCCTTAAGCACCTGCCATGGTGCCACAGGAAGAGATTGTACAATCCACAGGCTTTTACCTTCCAAAGATATCGAAGGTGCCGTCATGATATTCAATGAAATAAGACCACAAAGCAGAACCGTAACCAACAGCAGAACACTTCCATCCTGACTTCCAAACATGCCATTAAGCATTGTAAATAGCATTCTTCCCTTCCATAAAAGCACTACTGCACAAATTGGCATCAGGAAGATTCCTAATCCACTGTTTAACATATATCCCGGACTAGATATAAAATGCCGATACTCCCTTAAAATCAGGGTCTTCATTACATTTTCCTGTTTCATAGCCTTTTTGCGATATTCCACTTTACTTATTTTTCCTGTAGATGTTGCTACCTGTAAGAAGCTTTTTGATATCAGAAGCCACATCATTAAAAAGATAACTGCAACCAGAGCAATCATTATAAAAGATGATTTCATATCTCCTACACCCACACTTCCAAAAGTAAAGAGCAAATATGCCGAACCCTTAATCTTCTCACCATACACAGTCAGATTATTAAGCAGGTCTGTAAGCATATTCTGTGCCTTGAAATAGAAGAAATAATAACCACCGATCAATAAAAGCGATACAACTACAGTAATCATGCTTTTATGTTTTAATTTCAGGCTTACTTTTGCAACAACATAACCAAGTAAACAGGACAGTGTCATAACAAATATAGAAATCAACAGCGTAAGAATAATTCCACCAAATAAACTCTGTGCAGTAATCCCTGCTGTTATCATATATACAATCCACGCAGGGATAATAACTAATGCTGAGTACATAAGCCCCATAAGATAAACACTAAGCAGACGTGATCCTACGATTGCAGATACCTCAATTGGCATGGATAAAAGCAGATCGTTATCCTTTGACAGATACAGACCAGAAAACGTGTTAAATACACTGCCAAATGTACCAAGTAAAATTGCAAGAACCCCCATAAGTGCAAAGTACAGCCACCCCATATCCAGCGCTGTCATTTGGGAACATAATTGTCTTGAAAGTATCGTAAATATGCCACCAAGAAATCCTATCATAATAACCGCAAACCAAATCATAAACATGATTGTAGAAACTTTAGAACGGGTTTTATTCTTCTTCGCATCATAAAAGTAAACACGAAAAATCTCACTCAGCTGTTTTTTTACTAAAAGCATTAACATACTACTCCTCCAATTCCAGGAATACATCCTCCAGAGACTCATCCCCCTTGACCTCATCCATCGTTCCCTGTCTGATTAACTTACCGCCTTTGATAATAGCAACCTTGTCGCATAATTTTTCTGCAACTTCAAGTATATGTGTTGAGAAAAATATTGCCCCGCCATTATCGCAGAACTCACGCATCATTTCTTTTAATAAATGGGATGCCTTAGGATCAAGTCCAACAAATGGTTCATCCATAATAATCAGCTTTGGTTCATGAAGCCATGCTGAAATAATAGCCAGCTTCTGTTTCATTCCATGCGAATATGCAGCAATTGGCTGTGCCAGTTCATCTGTTATTTCAAATAAATCAGCATATTTATGTATACGCTCTTTTCTATCTGTGGCACTGACTTTGAAAATGTCTGCTATAAAATTCAGATATTTGATTCCCGTCATATAATCATAAATGTCAGGATTATCCTGAATATATGCGATTTTGCTCTTACATTTCAATGGCTGTTCTTTGATAGACTCACCACCTATATAAATTTCTCCCTGATTAAACTGCAAAATTCCCACAACCGACTTTAATGTTGTCGTTTTACCGGCTCCATTATGTCCAATAAATCCATAGATTTCTCCCGGCTGTATATGTAAATTTAAATCCTCTACAGCTGTTTTATCACCATATTTTTTAGTCAGATGGTCAATTCTAAGCATACATTTCTCTCCTCATTTTCTAAATTTTATGTTTGCTCTGTGCTCTTTTTTCTACGATGCACTTCGATTTTCCTGTTAATCTTATCAGCCTCTTCTTTTTCCAGATACCACTTTATAAGATATGACAACACATCAAAAAATGCCGTGGAAATTAAGATTGCCACATAGCCAATCTTAGGAAATGATTCCCCCATCACAAAACGGATAGCTAGACACATGGTAATCTCCAATACCACAAGTTCTATTCCTCTTTGAAGTAATATCTGTTTCACTGTCATATCTTCTTTCAGATAAATCGGTATACACGGAAGCATACATAGAAATGCCAGCACAAAAGGCAGGAAAAAATATGCAAAGCTGATACTTGCATCTCTTACAAAGATACTTCCTATAACAGCGATCGCCAGCGTATTCTCAGCGACTACCGTAATGTAATCGAAGATAAATTCTCTAACCGGATCAAACTCTTTCATTTTCTGCCTCCCTCACAAAATATTCTTCAACTTCTTTTGTATATTTTCTGGTAATCAAAATCTCTTCCTCATTCTCCATCTTTGCATACAGTCTGCCATTCAATGCTGTACGAACCGATTGAATTTTGTCCATATTGACAAGCATCGCCTTCGATGCCCGACAGATATAATTACGCTTTACCGCTTCTTCTACTTGATATAATCTGCCATTCAGTTTGTAGACCTGCTCCGCTGTATAGGCAAACGCTTTTCCGTCAACTGTCTCGTAGTACAAAATGTCCTCAATTCTTATGGGTACACAATCGCCTCCCTGTGTATATCCTGTGATCGTGTCGCCCTTGTGCTTTACATATTCCTTAATTTCTGCAAAATCCTTCGTCAGCTTTACATACTCTAATATCACACCCTCATCCGCAAGATGTTCTATCGTTCTTTCTATAACTCTCATAAGTACTATTCTCCTATCATTACACTATTCCATATGTTCAATCTTATTAATCCATTACTTTAGCTGATACATCTGAAAAAACTTTCGGACATGTTTTTCAATCAACTCTGTAATCTCCTTCTCTCTCTCTGGTTCTCTGTCACAAAGATTAATCCAGACAGAAATTGGCAGACAAAACTGTGCTGCCATAATCTCTGGTTCATCATCCATTAGCTTTTCATTCTGTATCAAAAATCTTATAAATCCTGTAAAATAGTTCATGATATTCAAATAATTCTGTTTTGTCTGCAGCTGCGAAAGCTGCTCGTTGCGAAACTGTTCAATTGTCAAAAACTTTCTTGCACGACTAATCTGCGGATCATGTAGAATATACCGGATGTGTCCAGTTATCATCTGAACAACCTGCTCAACTATCACATTATCTTGTGTGTAGTCTGTATTGTTCCAATCCATCTGTGCAAACATGGAATGTTCCTCATATTGCTTTTGGATGGTTTCAATAAGAGTATCTAAAATATCCTGCTTACTTACAAAATGACTATATAATGACGCTTTACGGATTCCAACCGCTCCTGCAATCTGCGAAATGGATGTTGCTTCGTACCCACCTATAGAAAACAGTGTCAGTGCTGCATCAAGTATTTCATATTTCGTATTACCTCTTTCCATCCTGACCCACCTCCATATATTCGGTTTGATATGTATATTTTACTACCGGTCGGTCGGTTGTCAAGTATAAATAACATACTGTAAGTATCCTGCAAATCGTACTCTTTCATTCAAATGATGTACCATCATCTACAACACTCCCTTTATCTGTGATTTTGTCATATATTTCTATATGTGTCTATATGCACACTACCAAGATGCACAATATATGAACCAAGATGCAGGAAAAAACAAAAAAGATGCGGGATATTCTCCCGCACCCCAAATTATACAAAATGCGGAGCATTAAAACTTTGCGTCTTCCTATCAAAACGCTTCCTTTAACATAAAATACACATCCTGTACACTATCGGTAGTGTCAAATTTACTACCTGTTTTTTATTAAAATTCCTTTATTTTCGGGAGT
>CAZJAA010000023.1:0-53327 GCA_964544055.1 uncultured Lachnospiraceae bacterium
AGAGCATCTGCCTTACAAGCAGAGGGTCATAGGTTCGAGCCCTATAGGTCCCACTATTAGAAGCTTCGGTTTCTAATATGCCGGCGTGGCGGAACTGGCAGACGCACAGGACTTAAAATCCTGCGGGACTAATCTCCCGTACCGGTTCGATTCCGGTCGCCGGCATTAAAACGAACTATTTATAGTTCGTTGTGTACGTGTAGCTCAGCTGGATAGAGCACTTGGCTACGGACCAAGGTGTCGGGAGTTCGAATCTTCTCACGTACGTTTCAAAAGCTATTGAGAGAGTTTTCTTTCAATAGCTTTTTTTAAGCGATTGCACAAATTTCGAATGAGTGAAAATCCTCAATCTGTCTCGTCAGGGAAAAGAAGGTAGCCAAGATTAAGGCTGTCCATTGTGAGTTGGAATCTGAATTTCTGAATTATCCCAAAAAATAAAAAAAAAACAAAACACTGTAACCTTTTTTCTGCTTTTGCGAATAAGAGATGTAAATGAAAATTAAAATAAGACAGAGCCGGAGTATTCCGGTGTTTGTGAAAGAAAAAGGAGAAAAAGTAATGAAGAAAAGATATTTAGTAACAACAGTAGCAATGCTTGCAGCAGTTTCCATGCTTGCCGCTTGCGGAAACAATAAGGGCAACGGCAACGATGCTGTGTTGACTCCTACCGTAACAACTGCTCCGACGGAAACGCCGGATAATACGACTCCGGAACCGACGGAAACACCGGTACCTGTAATTGAAGAGGACCATGCCCAGATGGTAGATAGTATTTACCAGGCTGTTGTTGAGCATTTTGGGGAAGCATATTACCCGGATATGCAGATACAGAATGAAGCATATTACATGGAAAACACGTTAAAGCTGGATGCTTCCTGGTATGATAAGGCAATCGTGGAAATTCCGATGATGAGTAGTGGAGCAGATATGTTTGCTATTATTCATCCAACGGAAGGAAATCTGGAAAATGTAAAGAAAGCGATGGATGATTATAAGAGTTATCTTGTAAACGATTCTTTCCAGTATCCGATGAATATGCCAAAGGTACAGGCAGCTGTAGTCGAAACTCTAGATGACGAATATGTGATTTTTTCCATTTTAACCGGATTGGCAAATATGGAAACAGGCGATGATGTAAAGGCGTATGAGGATTCCAGCCGTATTGCTGTAGAAATTGCCGCTCAGGTTATCAGTGGTGAACTTACAGTAATTCCTTGGCAAGAAATAGATCTGGTATATAAACAGATTTTAAAAACGTATGGTACTACTTATTATCCGGATGTAAAGATACACGAAGATGAGACCTATCTTTCTACTTACCTTTCGGATACCTTAAAGATAGATGCTGCATGGGTAGAAGATATTATTATTGAAGTTCCAATGATTTCCGCTAATGTAGATGAGCTGATTTTAGTAAAACCAACAGAAGGAAATGCAGAGAATGTATTAAATGCATTGAAAGCATATAAGACTTATTTAGTGGAGGGAACCCGTCAGTATCCAATGAATGAGGGAAGAGTAAGAACCGCAGCTGTAGAGCAGGTGGGAGAGTATGTTTGCTTTTCTATTCTTGGTGGTGCTGTGGATAATCCGGAAGATATGGGAATTACAACAGAAGAAGAACTGGATGAGTATTACGGCTTGATGAATGAAAATGCCATTAATGCCATTAAAGAGTATTTTGGCATCTGGGAATAATCCTTACTGAAACGAGAGACAAGGAAACAATAACGTTTATGGCATGACTACTTGCGGTTTTGTGATACTCTATGGTACAATAAAGACTGTGTTTAAAAAAATGTGAAAAGACGAATAAACAAAATAAGGGATCTTTATTGTCGGAGGACCGCCATGTTAAGTGATGAAAAGGATTATTCTGAATTTCTTTCTGGGGATCATACAGGCTTTGAACGTCTGGTTATCCGCTACAAGGATGGATTAATTTATTACTTAAATAAAATAATAAAAAATATTACAATTGCTGAGGACCTGGCACAGGATGCCTTTGTGGAAGTGTATATCCATAAAGAGCGTTATGTGCCGGGAAAGGCATCCTTTAAAACCTACCTGTATACAATTGGACATCATAAAGCAGTGGATTATGTGAGAAAGGCCCAGCGCGAAATTCTGACTGATTTTGGTGCGGAGTCAGATACGGTGTCCGGTGCGGCAAGTCCGGAGGTTCATTTATTGGAACAGGAAGGAAAGGAAGAATTGTACCGTGCTTTGGAAACCCTAAAGGAAGAATACCAGAGAATTTTGGTTTTGACGGAACTTGAGGGGATGAAGCTGAAAGAGGCTGCAAAAATTATGGGTAAAACAGAACCTCAGGCGAAGGTGCTTGCTCATAGGGCGCGAAAAGCGTTGCTCTTGAAGTTGCGGGATAAGGTAGAATAAAGCCGGGAATGTTCTTGAAATGGAGAATTGCATGAAATCAAACGAGGAATTTATTGCAGGAATTTATGAAAAAGCTGCTGCATATACGGAAGAAGAGAAAGAAAGTCGGAAAATTGACTGGAGAACAGGATTTTTAAGAACGGCTGCTGCCGTTGTGTTATGTGCTGGTCTTGTCGGAGTGGGCACATGGACGCTTGGAAGAACCGAAAATACACCGAAAACAATTTCGGAATTCAGCGATGAAAATGCAGGGATTGCGTTGTTGTTCGAACAGAACGAAGAAACGGACGATACAGTACAGCATCGCATGGGTCCGGTAACGGAAACAGTCACTTTTACCGGCATAGTAGAAAATATAGATACTGTCGAAATGCGTATCTGGATTCAGCTTGTTTCGGAAGAGGCTACTTCGGAAAATGCAGAAAACAGTATTGTATGTATCAAATGGGATATGTTAGAAATGATAAGAGATGAGATTTCTGTCGGTACAGAGCTTATTGCAACCGGAACCCTGTCGCAATATAGGAATACCGGGAGTTCCTATGATGGCTGTGCAGAGCTTGTGTTGACTGACATAGAAAATCTGACGATTAGGTGAGAGTATGGTATTTAGTAGTATTTTATTTATGTTTCGATTTTTACCAATAGTGCTTTTGTTGTATTATATCGCACCAAAAAAAATCAGAAATACAATTTTATTTGTTTTCAGTCTGTTTTTTTATGCCTGGGGTGAACCGGTTTATGTGGTGCTTATGCTATTTTCCACATTGGTGGATTATACGCATGGACTGGCGGTTTATAACTGTAAGCAGAGGGGAGAAATAGGAAAGGCTAAACTTTGGGTAGCTTCCTCTATGATTATCAATCTTTCCCTGCTTGGATTTTTTAAGTATGCAGATTTTATCATTGGAAATTTGAACTTGATTCCGGGAGTGGATATTCCACTTTTGAACCTGGCGTTACCAATCGGAATATCATTTTATACGTTCCAGACAATGTCTTATACAGTAGATATTTACCGTGGAGACGCTCTTCCGCAGAAGAACATTATTTCTTTTGGTGCTTATGTGGCACTTTTTCCACAGCTAATTGCCGGCCCAATTGTAGCTTATAATACAGTAGCGGAGCAGTTAGAAGGAAGAAAGGAAACGTCGGATGATTTTGCGGTTGGTGTAATGCGTTTTATGAGCGGCCTTGGAAAAAAAGTACTGCTTGCCAATAATATTGGTCTGCTTTGGGACATGATTAGTGCAAAAGGTGTAGAAGAGGTTCCTGTTCTGATGGCATGGCTTGGTATTACAGCATATGCATTCCAGATTTATTTTGACTTTTCCGGTTATTCAGATATGGCAATCGGGCTTGGTAAGATGATGGGCTTTCATTTCCTTGAGAACTTTGATTATCCGTATATTTCCAGAAGCATTACGGAATTCTGGAGACGCTGGCATATATCGCTGGGAAGCTGGTTCCGTTCCTATGTGTACATTCCGTTAGGAGGCAACCGCAAAGGATTTAAAATGCAGATTCGTAATATTGCCATTGTATGGCTGCTTACCGGTATCTGGCATGGTGCCAGCTGGAACTTTTTACTTTGGGGAGCTTATTTTGGAGTCTTTCTCATTCTGGAAAAGCTGTTATGGCTGGATTTTTTAAAGAAGCACAAAATATTTTCCCATGTATACACGATTTTTCTTGTATGGGTTGGCTGGGCATTGTTTGCTTTTGACGATATGGGAAAAGTGATGCAGTATTTAAAAGCAATGTTTGGATTATCCGGAGCAGGGTTTGTAAATCAGGAAACCTTATATCTTCTGTGTAGCTATGTAGTTTTGTTTGGAGTGCTTATTTTAGCTTCCACGCCTTATCCAAAACAATGGGCCGGAAAGCTTCAAAACTGGCTGGAAAGCAAAGGCAGGTCGTCAGAAGATAATGTGGGAGAAAAAAGAAAGGCAAGAAAAAAAGGTTTGTCCGGCGTTACCGTGTCTGTGGTATTGCAGCTTGTCTTTGTAGCGGTCGTATTTCTGATTTCTACTGCTTATCTAGTAGATGCAACATATAACCCATTTTTGTATTTCAGATTTTAGGACAGGAGGAGAAAAATGGAAACAAGAAAATATTCCAAAGCGGTCATTGTCCTGTTCCTTTTGCTGGTCTTTGGATTTACTGCGCTGACGTTTGTCTGGCCGGAACGTACCTTTTCTGAAAATGAAAACCGCGTACTGGCATCTGCACCAAAATTTAGTATGGAAAATCTTTGGAATGGAGAATTTATGTCGGATTATGAAAGCTATATAACGGACCAGTTTTTTCTCCGTGACGAATGGATTCAGCTGAAAACCATGACAGAAATGGCATTGAATAAGCAGGATATCAATGGAGTTTATATTGGGAAAGACGGTTATCTGATAGAACGCCATGAGGATTCGAAAATAGATTTTGAAATGCTTGCCAAAAGCAAAGACTATTTGGTACAGTTTGTTGAAAAGTACACAGAACGTTTTGGCGCAGAGCATGTCAAAGTAATGCTGGTACCGACAGCATCCGAGGTTCTGTTGGAAAAACTGCCTCCATTTGCGGTGGGATTTGATCAGAATGGACTGATGGATGAAGTGTATGACCGGATTCCGGCCGGAACTGCCGTAGATGTCCGTGATATTTTGAAAGAGCATTCCGAAGAATACATTTATTACAAGACAGATCATCACTGGACCTCTCTTGGTGCGTTTTATGCATATCAGGAATTTTGCAAAGCAATGGGGTTTGAAGTCCCGGCATTGGAGGATGCTGTGTTTACAGAGGTTTCCAACGAATTTCTTGGTACGGTATTTTCCAAGCTGAATATGGAAATCAGTAAGGACAGTATGCATACAGTTACACTGCCGGATACTCCGGAGAATATCCAGATGACCGTTGATATGGCAGAAACCTTTCAGGGACTATACAATGACGAATATCTATCCCAGAAGGATAAGTATTCTTACTATCTGGACGGCAACCATGCATTGACAGAAATTTCCTCTAACAGCAATGGAGAGGGAACACTGCTTATCATTAAGGATTCTTATTCCCATTGTTTTGCACCAATGACGTTGGGAAATTATGAAAAAGTTTATCTGGTAGATTTCCGCTATTTTAATATGCCGGTGTCACAGTTTATAAGCCAATATAGAGTGACGGATATTCTGGTGCTCTATAATGCAGTAACCTTTGCAACCGATACGCATACCGGCTCATTTATGCGCTAATCCAATAAAACAGAAACAAAAAAAGAGACGAAAAAATCACTCGCATTGCATTTTTTGGCAATGTGGGTGATTTTTTTGATAGTTTTAATATTTCCGAAACATTTTTCAAAAAGTTTAAAAACAATTTAACGATATACTACAATCATCAAAGCGCAAGAAAACAAAAATAAATCAAAAAAGAAAAGGAGCGTAAAAAAATGGCAAAATTAGCAGAAACAAACGAAAAGATTGCAGAGGCAGTAGTAACCGGCTACAAGAAAATTGAAAACAGTGTGGTAGATGGTTACAAAAAAGTGGAAGACGGAGTTGTTGGCGGTTATAAGAAAATGGAGCAGAGCGTGGTAGAGGGATTTAACAAGGTTACAGACAAATGTGTGGAAAAGCTTTTTACAAAGGAAGGTGAAACGGTGGAGAAAGCAAAAAAGCGTCTTTCCAAAGAAAAATAAGAAACAGGATGATTTGACTTCAATTTAATAAAACGGAAACATTTGATAAAACATTTGGAAACAACAGCAGGATAAAATAGTGACTGTAAAAAACAAAACATATCTCAGGAGGAAATAGAAATGAACAGAAATGATCAGGAGTTTTTAGTACAGAAAATTCGCACCCAGTACATGGAAAAGGAGAACACCCATCTGAATGCATTAAAGGAACTTGATGCAAAGGTGAAGCGTCCGGCGAATATATTTGCTTATGTTTTTGGCAGCGTTGGTGCAATTGTAATGGGAAGCGGCATGAGTCTTGTAATGACTGATATCGGAGAAAAGCTTGGTATGGAAAGCACCATGACAGCAGGAATTGTTATCGGAGTGGTCGGAATGCTGATGGCAATTGTCAATTATCCGATTTATAAGCGAATTCTTTCTTCTCGCAGAAAAAAATATGCAGACCAGATTATGAAGCTGAGTGAAGAAATTATGGAACAGAAATAGGAAAAATGAAAAGAGCGGGATGCAGTTTCGTGTCCTGCTCATTTTTTTCTTATTTTTTTATAAAATATAAAGAACAGAAACAAAACTTTAACATTTTTATGTTACAATGTAACTATTCAGACATATGTAAGCAAATACCTAGAATGCCAGCATGCTGGCCGGTTTTACGAATTGCGGTGTGGGCTGAATAGTTACACATATGCAAGCAATTTATTTGAATGAAGTCAAGCAAATACCCAGAATGCAAGCTTGCTTGCAGGACTGAGCGCAAGGTCAAAAGAAAGAGGAAAACTATGTTTAAGATATTAGTGGTAGAGGATGATAAGGACTTAAACCGGACGGTTTGTTCTTTTTTAAATCAAAGCGGTTATGAGGCTGTGGGCTGTCTGAATGCGGAAGCTGCCTATGATGCACTGGAAAAAGAAATTTTTGACCTGATTGTGTCAGATATTATGATGCCGGGAGTGGACGGGTTTGAGTTTGCTGAAAATGTACGTACACTGAATGAGTCTATTCCAATTTTGTTTATGACGGCGCGGGACGATATTGCTTCAAAACAGAGGGGATTCCGCATTGGTGTGGATGATTATATGGTGAAACCTATTGATCTGGATGAACTGTTTTTAAGAATCGGGGCATTGCTCCGCCGGGCAAAAATTGCTGCAAGCAGGAAACTGGAGATTGGCGGATTTTCTATGGATGCAGACGAGCATACCGCTTATCTGAACGGAGAAGAAATTGCACTGACAAAGAGAGAGTTCAGCATTCTTTATAAGCTTTTGTCCTATCCGAAAAAGACGTTTACCAGAATGCAGCTTCTGGATGAATTCTGGGATGCAGATACAGAAACAGCACCAAGAGCGGTTGATGTTTATATGACAAAGCTTAGAAGCAAATTGTCACAGTGTGAGGAATTTGAAATAGTAACGGTTCACGGACTGGGTTACAAGGTGGTGTTAAAGTGAAAAAAAAGGATTGGTGGCACAGAGTACTGCAAGGACTTTACAATTATCTGATGTTTTTTCTGCTGTCGGCATTTCTGGTCAGTTGTTCCACCATGCTGTTTGTCAGCATTTTGGCGGATACCCTAAGGCTTGAGCTGACCGGAGAAAACTTAAATGATGCGGCAAAGTTGACGTTTGCCAATGTCGTTTTTTTGAGCTTTTTGTTTACAACCATTGATTTTATCCGCAGAAAGCTGACGACAGAGAGGATTACGAAACGAATTACAGAGGGTGCAAAGCGTGTTGTCAGCGGTGATTTTTCGGTACGGATATCCAAGGCGGGCAGGCTTGGCACAGAGGATAATTTTAATGAAATTATTGATTGCTTCAATAAGATGACAGAGGAGCTTGCCGGTGTAGAAACACTTCGTACCGATTTTATTGCCAACGTATCGCACGAAATGAAAACTCCATTGGCAGTCATGCAGAACTATGGTACACTGCTTCAGGCTCCGGGACTGAGTGAAGAAAAACGCATGGAATACGCAAAAGGAATTACGGATGGTTCAAGGCGTCTGGCAGATATGATGACAAATATCTTAAAGCTGAACCGTCTGGAAAAGCAGCAGATATATCCAAAAACGGAAGAATATGACTTGGGAGAGCAGCTTTGTGAATGTCTTTTAAATTACGAAACAGTCTGGGAAAAAAAGCAGATTGAACTTGAAACAGATATTGCAGAAGATGTCAAGGTAACGACGGACCGGGAGCTTTTGACGTTGGTATGGAATAATCTTTTTTCCAATGCGTTTAAGTTTACTCCGGAAAGAGGAAGAGTGTCGGTAAGCCTGGAAACAGTGGAAACCTATGCCATTGTGAAGGTGGCAGACACCGGCTGCGGAATGTCACCAGAAATTGGTGCACATATTTTCGAAAAGTTTTATCAGGGAGACACTTCGCATGCCGCCCAGGGAAATGGTCTGGGACTGGCACTGGTAAAGCGTGTGGTGGATATTTTGCATGGAGAAATCAGTGTGGAGAGTCGACTTGGGGAAGGAAGCACATTTGCAATCAAATTTCAGTTTTCTCCGGAGCGTGTGCAGTAAAAGGAGAAACTGCTTTTAAGTGAAAAAAGTAGCGTGGAGGAGAGTTTCATGGAAAAGTGGAAAGCAGTAGGAAAAAAACTTCTGTTTGTACCCGGCTGGATGTTGATTGTACTGATTTTTTTCAGTACTGCAGCTCTGCTGATTATTTTTATACAGGATTGGTCTGTAAGCCCTGCGGCATATGCGGTGTATGTCATATCTTTTTATACAGTGGTTGTTTCCTGTTTTGCCTGTTGTAAAACATTGCCGGAGTATTATAAAAATATTAAAGCAAAAGTATATGAAAATCAGTATGCAAACCGTTATCTGACGGATGCTGCGTATAAAACAGAAATCAGTTTACACATTTCCTTTACATTTAATCTGCTTTATGTTGCAACCAATGCCGTTTCGGCCGCCTTGTATCATACCGCATGGTTCGCCATATTTGCAATTTATTATGGAATTATGGCAATGATGCGTTTCCTTTTGGTGCGTTATGTTGGTAAAAACCAGTTGGGAGAAAGTTATCTGGGAGAATTGAAGCGTTCCAGGGCGTGTGCTTACATACTGCTGACCGTAAATCTTGTACTGTCGGGGGTAGTCCTGATGATGGTTTATTATAACAGGAGTTTTCATTATCAGGGGGTTTTAATCTATGTTATGGCAATTTATACGTTTTATGCAACAGCGTCTGCAATAACGGCTCTGGTAAAGTATCAGAAATATCACAGCCCGGTGATGTCAGTCTCCAAAGTGATTAAGCTGACGCAGTCCATGTTTTCCATGCTTTTTCTGGAAACTGCGATGTTTGCACAGTTTGGACAGGACACTTCGCTGAAAACCAGACGCATCATGATTATGGCAACCGGAGCAGGAGTCAGCATTATTGTGGTGGGAATGGCAATATACATGATTGTCAGGACAACGAAAAAAATAAGGAATTTTCAAAAAGAAGAGAGAAAATAAAAAGGAGTTTGTATACAATGCAGCAAAATGAGAAAGAAATAAAGAATAATGAGGAAGCAAAGAGCTTCCGCTTTACGTATTCTGCGAAAGAGCAGGAGGAAATAAAGAAAATTCGCCAAAAGTATCAGCCGGAGCAGGAAAGTAAAATGGAGCAGCTGCGACGGCTGGATGCCAGAGTAACCCAAAAAGCGACCATGAGTTCCATTATACTTGGTGTGACAGGTGCTCTGGTGCTTGGTCTGGGAATGAGCCTTGCCATGACAGACATTGCTTCGCTGGTTGGAATGCAGGAAAGTATGGGTATGGCAACAGGCATCTTTATCGGAGTGACTGGAATACTTCTGATGGGATTTGCATATCCGGTGTACAATAAGATTCTCAAAAAAGAGCGGGAAAAAATTGCACCGGAAATACTAAAATTAACCGAAGAATTGATGAGATAAAGAGCACCGTTCGCCCAGAGAAAGCTTGCTTTCTTTGTGCGAACGGCGCACAATAGATTTCAAGGAAAGCATTACAGAGTTTAAGGCAGGAGTTAGAGCTATGAAAGTAACCCTCGAAAAAATTCATGTTGGCCGCCGGACCATTAAGACGGTGCTGGCCGTGGTGATTGCCATGCTGGTTGTGGATGCCTTTGGTGCTACCTCATCAAAACTGGTGTTTGCTATGATGGGCGCCATGGAAGCGGTGCGCCCAAATTTTAAGCAATCGTTGGAAGCCTGCATTACACAAATTGTCGGCGTTCTGGCAGGAGCCCTGGCAGGAGTTTTGTTGCATGCCCTTCCAATACCGATGATAGTGTCTGCCGGTATCGGCATCCTGATTGTCATTGTGTTTTATAATGCCCTGCGGATTCCGTTTTCTCCGTCACTTCCCTGTTTTATTGTAGTGATGGTGTGCACAACTGCCGATATTCATCCAATGATGTATGCTGCGGGCAGAATCTGGGACAGTGCGATTGGTCTTGGCGTGGGCATCCTAATTAATACGTTGTTTTTTCCATACGATAACAGTAAAAAAATCCGGATTGCGGTGCGAAACCTGGACAGGGAGCTGCTTATTTTTCTGGAGGATATTTTTGATGGGGATGACAGCCTGCCGGATGCCGGGCGTATGGAGGAAAAATTGGATGATATTGCCTGTCAGCTGAGTATTTTTGCAAATCAGGTGCTTCCGTTTCAAAAAGCTGGGCAAAAAGAAAAGCTTCGGCTGTTTCGAATGTGCGAGGGCAGGGCAAGGAGTCTGGTGTCGCATCTGGAGGTGCTTTGCAGCATGGAGCCGGTCGGACAATTATCCGAGGCAAATCTCGCACTGCTGAAAGAAAGCGGGGCAGAAATCGCAGAACAGTCGGTACCTGCCGAATGGAGTGAAACGGATATTATAACAAATTATCATGTGGAAAAGCTTCTGGCACTCAGAAAAGAGCTTTTGTCCCTGATTGAGTAACAGCTTGTCCGGATGCTGAAAAATAAGGCAGAAAAAGCAATATCTGACTTGAATAAAGCGGACAAATATTTTATGATAACAGTGGAATGATATGGAATCGTTACTAACGGTACAATACAAAAACAAAATGGGAGGGTTACAAAATGTTATTTCTTGGTATCGATCTTGGAACATCGTCCATCAAACTGGTTGTTATGGACGAAAACGGTGAAATTAAAGCAAGCACAGGCGGAGAGTATGGTTTAAGCTTTCCAAAGCCGGGCTGGTCGGAGCAGAATCCGGCAGACTGGGTTACGCAGATGGAGGCTTCCATTAAAAAGCTTGGCGAAACCATTAATTTAAAAGAAATTGGCGGAATCAGTTTTGGCGGACAGATGCACGGACTTGTGATACTAGACGAAAATGACAACGTGATTCGTCCGGCAATTCTCTGGAACGACGGTCGTACCCAGGAAGAATGCGACTACTTAAATAAGACCATTGGCAGAGAAAAAATTTCTGCTTATACAGCGAATATGGCACTCACCGGATTTACGGCACCAAAGCTTTTATGGGTAAAGAAGAATGAACCGGAAAATTTTGCAAAAATTGCAAAAATCATGCTTCCAAAGGATTACCTTGCGTATTTATTATCTGGTGTGCACTGCACCGATGTTTCCGATGCTTCCGGAATGCTGTTAATGGATGTTGAGCACAAGTGTTGGTCAAAGGAAATGCTGGAAATCTGCGGTGTAACGGAAGAACAGCTGGCAAAGATTTATGAAAGCTATGAGGTAGTCGGAACTATTAAAAAGGATGTGGCAGAACGTTTGGGACTTTCGGAAAATGTAAAGATTATTGCCGGCGCCGGTGACAACGCTGCCGGTGCAGTAGGAACCGGCACAACAAAGGACGGAATGTGCATTGTTTCTCTTGGAACTTCCGGTACGGTATTTGTTTCCTGTGATAAATTTGCGGTGGATGATGCCAACGCTTTACATATGTTTGCCCATGCAAACGGCAAGTATCATCTGATGGGCTGCATGCTGTCTGCCGCTTCCTCCAATAAATGGTGGATGGACGAAATCATCGGTACAAAGGAATATGGCGCAGAGCAGGCAAAGATTGGTGCCCTTGGCGAAAACCATGTGTATTACCTGCCATACTTAATGGGAGAACGTACACCGCACAATAATCCAAATGCAAGAGGAACCTTTACCGGGATGACCATGGATACGACCCGTGCCGATATGACACAGGCAGTCTTAGAGGGTGTGACCTTTGCTCTTCGTGATTCCGTGGAAATTGCAAGAAGCCTTGGCGTAAAGATTGACCGTGTGCGTGCAACCGGCGGCGGTGCAAAGAGTCCGCTCTGGAGAAAGATGCTTGCCAATATTATGAATGTCAGCGTGGAAATTATCAACAGCGAGGAAGGCCCTGGTTATGGCGGTGCAATTCTGGCAGCAGTAGGATGCGGAGCTTTTGTAAGCGTGGAAGAAGCCGGAGACAAGTTAATACGCGTGGTTGATGTTACCGAGCCGGAGCCTGAACTGGTGGAAAAATATGAGAAAAAGTACCAGGTATTCAAAAAGCTGTACCCGGCACTGAAGCCAGTATTTGATGAGGTTGCAACGGTGTAAATAAGCTGGAACCTGGATTATAATTTTGAAAATCAGAGACTGGGGAAATAATTGTTATAAGTGGATTTCCTCTTGCGTTTTTACATGCTATCGTGTATACTGACATCGTTACTTATTAACTTGTTTTTTTGCGAAAAGGAGTGATTTTGTTATGAAAAAATTAGAGAGTGTGGGTACAACTGAATAACGGGTGATGTATGTCACAAACGTTCCTTTCGCATTTCATAAGCTTTTGCAGGGTGAATGTCCTGTAAAATTTGCCCTGCAAAAAATGAAGCACGCCTAAGGTGTGCTTTTTTTGCGCTCAAAAATGAGGCGGGAATTGTTCTGGATCTGTCGCTATTTTGCGGCAGACGGCTCCCAGAGGGGAGATTATGAAAGAAAAACAAGGAGAATAAAACAATGGATTTTTTTGAAAAGCAATTAATGGAAAAAGAGAAAAAAGAAGGTTTGCGTCTGTTCTGAGTATGGGAAATACATAAGGAGCATTATAAATTAAGAGAACTGGACGGTGATAAGATACTGGCAGCAGTTTTAAAAGGATCCGCATTTTATAAGGATTCCGGTTTTCAGGAGTATCCGGCAATTGGTGATATTGTAGCTGCATTGGAAAATCCGGTGGGAGAGAGCATTATTTATCGTGTTTTAGAGCGAAAGTCAAAGTTTGTCAGGCTGACAGCGGGCAGTATCGGCTGTCATTCCGATAATACGGCAAAACAGCTGGTTGCTGCAAACTTTGATACGGTTTTTCTGATGGAATCCTTAAATCAGGATTTTAATGTGCGGAAAATGGAGCGGTATCTGGTGACAGCGTGGGAAAGCGGATTTGTGTGAGAATGTGGAAGAGAAGATACAGGCAATGGAATGTGCAGCAGCAGGTGTTACGGTAATTGCAGTGTCGGCAAAGACAGGAGCGGGTTTGGAAGCTCTGTGGCAGTATCTTCAGCCGGGAAAGGTAGTGGCGGTAACCGGCTCCTCAGGCATTGGAAAATCCACATTAATTAATACATTGGCAGGAAAAGAACTTATGGCAACCTCAGAAATCAGGGAAAGTGATGACCGGGGACGTCACACAACGACACATCGCCAGATGATCTGTTTGGAAAATGGTGCGATGCTGATTGATACGCCCGGAATGCGGCAACTTGGGCTGTGGTCTACCGGAGAAGGAATGGAAGCGTCCTTTGAGGATGTTTTATCTCTGGCAGAGCAGTGCAGATTTTCGGATTGCCGTCATGAAACAGAGCCGGGGTGTGCCGTATGTGCTGCTATTGCTGACGGTACTCTGGCGGCAGAGCGGCTTTACAGCTTTAAAAAACTTCAGAGAGAAGCTAAGAACAGTGCCGCCAGAGCAGGATATTTAAAGAAAAAGACCACTGCCTATAAAAATATGTGCAAGAACCAGCATCAGGGAAAAGTTAGAAGCTAAGTATTTCCGGTACAGAATCAGGGCTTTTATCATCAGAAAACGCTTCTTTGAAAAAGCCGGAACGGGAATACGGTTCATGGCCGGTATACAAATGGGCACAGTCACCGAGGGTACGCAGACGAAAGTAAGCCTTTCCTTCTTCACGTTCTTCGGTAGTGAGAACCGTTACTGAGGTAGGGGCAACAAAACACCCCTGCCACAGAAGCGGTGCCGAGATGCCGAGCAGGTGGGAAAGAATGACAAACTGAACGCCCAGATGGCAGAAGAAGACAAGAGTATCATGGTTGCCCTGTACCACATGATAGTAATTTCCGATGCGTTCGTAACCATGTTCTGCCAAAACGGCATCGATTCCTTTTTTTACCTTTTCAAATTCGGACGCAACTTCGCCGGTCTGCATGACAGGAGTCTGATACCAAGTATCTTTGTGATAAAATTCCGGTATGCTAGTCCAGTACTTCGGCATAAAATCCCACGGAATACGGTCTTTTTCGTTTTCCGGGTCCTTTACCGGAACATAAAATTCCTTCAGCCAGTCTTTTATGATGGCGGTGCGGTGGAGCTTGTTTAAAGTAAGGGACGCAGTGTCTTTGGCACGCCCTAGCGGAGAACAGTAAAAATCCTTTACGTCCCATTTTGTGGTGCGTACCGAGAGAAGCTCTGCTTCCTGCCAGCCTTTTTTGGTTAAAGAGTCGATACTGTAATCCGGGTCACCGTGACGGATAAAAATCAGATTCATGTGATGCCTCCTGTCGTGTATGATGTGCTTTTTGTTTTTTTTGCTTGGGTGGTAAAATCAGTGGAAGTTAAGGCTGGAAACGTGCACCGGCAGGGGTGCAAGCAATAAAAAAAAACCCATTTAAAAATAAAGGGTTTGTATCATCTTTCAATACAGTTAAAAATGCAGATGAGGGGACTTGAACCCCTATGAGAGTAATCTCACATGAACCTGAATCATGCGCGTCTGCCAATTCCGCCACATCTGCAAACTGCTTAGATAGTATAGCACCTGTTTACAGATTTGTCAATTGTTTTTTTTGAAATTTTTTTTTGCTTCTTTTTTGCCTGCCACGGACTTAATTATCTGGAGCAGTCAGCCGATATAATCATTGTAAATGGTTGATTCAAAAAGTTGTTTGGCGAAAAAATGTAGTAGAAGAATTAAAAGAATTAGCCAATTTATATCGCCAACAGAATTAGTGAAAATTTAGTTCTACGGTGCTTTTATTTTTGCTTATATTTTTACCGAATTGCTGATTGATTTAACTGCCAGTTGTGCTATAATATCCCCATGGCAACACTTTGGCAACAGAAAATCAGTAAGCCAAAATAAAATGTGCAAATGAGGTAAAATATCGGCAGATTTTTAATAAAACTTAAACAAAATAATTTAAGTCAAAGCGACAACTTGCCGAGGAAGAATAGTGTTTCAAGCGTTTCAAAACGGTGGAAAAAATCGCAAAGCGATACCCCGGACGCAATGAATCAGCCTTGCTGATTCGTTACTATAATTTCATTCAAAGAAAGGGATAGCTTCATGAAAAAGAAATCATTTTTTAAATATATACTTCCGGTACTGGCAGTCATGTTTGCAGCATTGGCATGGTTTGGTGCAAAACAGGCAGCCGCAGCCGTGCAAAAGCTTACGGAGCTGGAAGCAATGTATCTTGGTGAACCGGTTCAGGTTGGAACGCAAATCAGCTTGAAAGACATTCAACTTATCGCAAAGTATTATGTATCTGAAGGGGAATTCGGCTATGACGACTATGAAGTAGTCAAAAAAGGCTTTACCATTACGCCGTCTGTAATCAAAAATAAAGGCGAAAACAAGGTGGTAGTCAGTTACAAAGGAAAAACATGTGTTGTATCGGTGGAAGGCAAATCCGTGGAAAGCATTACGGCAAGCTATACCGGTGAAGCAATTTATGTAGGTTCTACGGTTCCGGTTGGAAAAATAGAGGTGTATGCATATTTTAGCGACGGCTCCTATGAACGGGTCAAAACATTCAGCCTTTCTGTTCCTACGGTGCAAAAAGAAGGCATGAATATGATTTCTGTTGTATACGAAGGAAAAACAGATCTTATTTATGTGGAAGGCAAGGCCCCTCTTGCCGTAGAAGAAATTTATGCAAGCTATACCGGCGAACCTGTCATTGTAGGAAATGCAATCAGCAAAGGAAAAATTGAAGTTCAGGCGTTATATAATGACGGTACATTAAAAACTATTACGAATTTTAATATCAGTCCTTCTATTGTTGAAACGGAAGGAGAAAATGAAATTGTTGTCAGCTATGGCGAGACGTCCACGGTGATACAGGTTTATGGTGAGGAACGCTATATCACGGAAATGAGTGCTCGCTACACCGGTCCCGGAGTAATCGTCGGAAAAAGTGTTCCAAAGGAAGAAATCGAAGTAATCGTTACCTATAACGATGGCTTGGATGAAGAACTGGACTCGTATGAGCTGTTTGGTGCGGAAATATTATTTGAAGGTGAAAATATAGTTCTTGTATATTGTGATTCTTTCATGGAAGAAATTACGGTATATGGCGTTGCTGGTTTTGCGGCAAATTATGACAATAGTATTTCCAACTATTTCACCAGTGCAGATGACACTTATTATACCGAAGTAACCCTTGGAATGAATATGGGGCTTGAAGCAGATAAGTTCTTCCTGCTGAAAGCCGACTGGCAACAGGTAAGCTCCATGGTGCAGCGTGTAGTTCCGACCGAAGATTTTATTGGTTTTCAGCTGTATTATGATGATGACGAAATGGTACGCGAATTTCCAATGGCAATGAAAGTAACGGTGCCGGACGGCTTCGATCCGGAAAAATTTGGTATCTACTATACTCCGGATCAGTCTACAACCATGGCAAAGGTGGATGGCTATTTTCTGGACGAAGAAAAGACAGAATACGAGTTTATTGTATATGAGCCGGGAATGTATATATTGATTAACGAAGTTTCCAATCTTTTAGTGAGCGAAATTATTGTGGAAACCAAAGTGGAGCTTCGCAAAAACAGAAGCTATTCTTTAAATCCTGTGGTGTTCCCACTCAGTGCGGAAAACAGAGAAGTTTCCTATGAGTCTACGGACGAGAATGTAGCAACGGTTTCTTCCAACGGAAAAATCCGCACATACAACGAAGGAACCTGTGAAATCTGGATTGAAGCAGAAGACGACAGCGGTGTATATGCCATTGTTACGGTAGTGGTAAAAAACAAAAAGTAACGGAGGAAGCAAAGGATTGCTGCAGGTAGTGTGTTTCCTCTTTCTGGTTGCGGCATCAGTGGAGGATTGCAGAAAGCACCGGGTAAACCGTTGGTGGACACGAGGTGTATTTCTGCTTGGAATGATTCATATCATAACAGTAAAAGAAAACAGGTGGGTGACAGTGACACTCACCTGTATTTGTACCGTCCTGTTTTATCTGGTGTATCGTCTGACCATTGTTCTGGAAGCCAGAAAGGGACTTTCTTGGAAATTTGGTGCTGCAGATGTACGGCTGCTGTCCGGTATGATGCTTTTGCAGGGCTGGGACACGGCATTGACCGGAGCATTAATCGGACTGTTGGCAGCAGCAGTCTATTATCTTTTTTTTGCTGGAGCAAAAAGAGACATTCCGCTCGTTCCGTGGATGACTGCGGGCTGGCTGGTGATGCTGATGCTACATCCGACAGCATTAATTTAATCGTGCGATAAAAATAAATATTTCTTTTTTGAAAAAAATATGTTATATTATAAATATAAAGCTGGAGAAAGAAATTAAGAAACTTTTCTTTTTTTCTGCGGTCTTTAAAAAAAGAAATATGTAGCAAAACAGCAAAAAAAACGCGTGAAAAACGCAGAAATGAGGCCTGTATGAACAAAATAATCACAATTAGCAGACAATATGGCAGCGGTGGAAGAGAAATCGGTTCCAAGCTGGCGGCAAAGTACGGGATTCCATTTTATGATAATGAATTAATCACACGAGCTGCCAAAGAAAGCGGATATGCAGAAGCGGCATTCCACAATGCAGAAACCAAGGCAACCAACAGCCTGCTTTATTCCATCGCTATGGGCATGAGTGCTTACGGCAATCAGGAAATCGGCTTTTCTCAGCTTTCGCTGGATGACCGTATTTATCTTGCCCAGTCCGATGTTATCCGTAAAGTGGCAGAAGAAGGTCCATGCGTTATAGTCGGTCGTTGTGCGGATTACATACTAAAAGAGGTTCCAAACGTTATCCATATTTTTATTCATGCGGACATGGAATTCAGAAAAGAACGTGCCATCCGTATCAATGATTTAAGTCCGGTAAAGGCGGAAGAAGCCATCCTCAAGATGGATAAAAGAAGGGCAAACTACTATAACTATCATTCCGGCGAAAAGTGGGGCAAGGCAACCAACTATGATTTGTCGGTAAACAGCAGCCATATCGGCATTGACAATACCGTGGAATGCATCAAGGCGTTTATTGACAGCATTCCGGAATAAAAGGATTTGTAAATTTCTGCAAACCGCAGTAAGAAATTTTCTGGTGCTAATGAAATTGGAAGCATTGCAAAACGAAAAAGAAACAGATATAATGGGAGAAGAATTTTTTCTCCCATTTTTTTGAACTTTTTTGAAAGTTTTTTGAAACTTTATTGGAAGAAAATCCGTCTAATTAATGCGAAGGGAGATAGAGGGTTGAAAACGAAAGATGCTGTTATCAGCGAAATACTGACAAAAGATTATGCAATGTTCTATCGCATCGCATTTAGTTATGTACATAATGAGGCGGATGCCCAGGATATTGTACAGGAAAGCGCATATAAAGCAATTTATCATGCCGAAAAGCTAAAAAATTCAGAATATGCCAGAACGTGGATTTGCAGAATTGTCATCAACGAGGCAGTTTCCTTTCTGCGGAAGAAGAAAAAAGAGCAGACGGAGCCATTAGAAAATGACTATGCTGGTTGTGAAAAAGAAGATATGACCGATTTAAAAGCGGCACTGGCAAAACTGCCGGAGGAAGAACGGCTGGTGATTATGCTCCGTTTTTTTGAAGACTTGAAGCTGGAAGAAATTGCGCTGGTATGCAAAGAAAGCCTGAGCACGGTAAAAAGCAGATTATACCGTACCTTAAAAAAAATGAAACTGGATTTGGAAATTTAGAGGAAAATTATATGAGTGAATGGGAAAAAATAAAAAAAGAATACAAAGAGCTTCCAATTCCGACAAACGGTCCTCATCAGGTGCTTGAAGCAATCCAGCGGGCAGAGCAAAAGCGAAAACAACGACGGAGTCTTATAAGCTACGGTACAGTTGTCGCTGCACTTATGCTTGTACTGCTTCTGCCTGGTGTTCTTTTTCTGAATGGTGGTGCCAAAGCAGAAAACTACAGTGCGAAATTTGATGATGCGATGGTAGAAAGTTCAAAAAACAGCTCGGTATCGGTTATGGAAAAAACGGAGTCGGCACAGGAAAAAGAAAACCCTGTTCCGGAAGCTGGCAAGTATGATGCCATTGCGTCCAATGATACAGCAGATAATCTTTATATTATGTCAGAAGATGAACAGCACGCATTCTGGACAGAATATAAAGAGGCAATCAGTGCAGAAATTGTTCGCCAAATGCAAGAACGCATGCAGAATAAAGCAGCAACATACTATGTTAAAAGTGAGGCATATCCGGAAGGATTTGAAATTCTTTCCGAAGAACAAAGCTACTATATAAACGAAGAGGGAACCCTGGTGTTTGTGTTTGAAGCAGGCACTGTGGCACCAGAAGAGCAGGGAATACAGGAGTTTACAATTCCAAAAGAGGTAGCAGCCCCATAGAAAAGAGGTGTTTGAAATGAGTGATACACCGCAAAAGGTCATCGAAGTAAAAAATGTGCGGAAAATATACCGGATGGGCACAGAAAAAATATATGCGGTGGATGACGTCAGCTTTGATATTTACGAAGGAGAGTTCTGTTGCCTGCTTGGTACGTCTGGTTCCGGTAAATCAACCTTACTGAATCTGATGGCAGGCATTGAAAAACTGACCTCCGGGCAAATTTTGATAAAAGGACGGCCCATTCATAAAATGAATGAAACAAAGCTTGCAAGATTCCGGCAAAAATATCTTGGATTTGTGTTTCAGTCCTATAATCTGATAGGAACCATGACGGCAATCGAAAATGTAGAGCTTCCGCTAGTATTTAAACGGATTTCTAAAAAGAAACGACGGATTCTTGCAAAAGAAATGCTCGAAAAAGTTGGACTGAAAAACCGTATGACGCATAAACCAAAAGAAATGAGTGGCGGTCAGCAGCAACGTGTTGGTATCGCAAGAGCCTTTGTAGCAAAACCAACCATTGTTTTTGCAGATGAACCGACCGGAAATCTGGATACAAAAACAACCATGGAGGTTATGGAATTAATCCGGCAGATTGCCCATGATAATCATCAGACCATTGTTATGGTAACGCATGACCCGCGTTTAGCAGAATTTGCCGACCGAATCATTCGCATTTTGGATGGTAAGGTACAAAGCATAGATGTAAAGACAGAAAAGGAGGAAACATATGTTGAAGAAGAAAATGACAGCACTGCTGTTGGTGCTGGTGATGACACTAACGCTGATTAATACAGCGGATTCTGCTTATGCAGCAGAACAGACAACAACGACAACAACGACAACAACGACAACAACAGCATCCAATCTTGTTTTATCAGAGGCAATGCAGGTAGTTCAGTCGGTGGAGATGGCCGCAGGAGAAACGAGACCAATGTCTCTGGAATTCACCTTGAAGGATGGGTATTGCATAGAACCGACGTTTTCCATTACTCCGCTTGGTGATTCTCCGCTTTCCTTTAAAAACTTGACGGTTCGCAACAAAGACAAAAATTACAGTGGAGCTATCATCTGGATAGATGAAAAAAATGCTGTGATTTTGGACTATGAAATTTCCGTAGATGATTTTGCAGGAATTGGTGTGTATCAATATGCCGTTTCTTACACAGCCTCCCGAGAATGGATGGATGAGGGCGAACTGGCAAACCTGCCGGCAGCAGGAAATTTTATCATGACGGTAACTGTTGTAAATGAAAAGATGGCACCGCAGATTTCCGTGGTGTCCGGTATGGAAACGTACTGCAACGCCGGAGAGGAAGTAAGCATTTCGTTTACCCTGAAAAATGAGGGCGAACTGGAAGCTATGGGCGTTTACGTTTTTGCGGATTACTATGAATACGATAAAATATTAACTCCGGTTTATACTCCGTTGACTCAGAAAGCCGGAAATATGCCGATGGGCAAGCAGTGCACCATGGAAATTAAGTATAAAATAGATGAAAATGCCGAAACACAGCGCATTAAAATTCCATTAAGCATCACCTATAAAACTGCCAATGGTGAAAACGGAACGTCCGGTAATGCGTATTTGTACCTGTATGTACAGGGAAAAGAAGCAGCACCGACCCCAACGCCAACCCCAACTCCGGTACCGGTTCAGGAAAAAGTACTGCTTCTGCTGAATAACGTGAAGCAGTCTCCGGCAAAGCCAAAGGCCGGAGAAAACCTGAAGGTTTCTTTCTATCTGGAAAATGCCGGAACAGCAGATGTATCAAATGTTAAGATTTCTGCCACAGGTTTGTCTTCCGCTAGTTTTGAACCAATTAATTCGGAACCGTACCAGTACGTCGGACAGATTAAGGCAGGCAAAAAGCAGAAGGTGGAGCTTACCTTAAAGGTTGGCGAAAATATTCCGGAAGGGTTAAATGTTCTGAATTTACAGTATTCCTATGACATAGAAACGTCCTCCGGCGAGCAGACTCAGACAGAAACGGTAACATTGTACATTCTCGATGTTCAGAATCCGGAGGAAAGCGGAGTATCCATCAGCCGTCCAAAACTGATGGTAAGCAACTTCTATACGGATGTGGAAGAAGTAAAGGCAGGCAGCGTATTTGACTTTACCTTTGAACTTATGAACACCAATGAAAGCATTAATGCAAAAAATATTAAGGTGACGGTGTCCGGCGCATCGAATGCGTTCTCCGTAACGGCAGGAGGAAACAGCTTTTTCGTAAATGAGATTAAGGCACAGGAAACGGCACCGATTACCATTAACTTAAAAGCAAGTGCTGCGGTAACCACCGGAGCTTATCCAATCAATATTAAAATTGAGTATGAATATGAAGGTATGGTGGCAACGGCAACCTACAGTGGTGAAGTGGTAGAAGAAGAAATTTTGCTGCAGGTAAAAGAAAACCTACGTCCATCGGTAGAGAATATTTATCTTGGCTGGGGTGACAATCCGATTATCAACCAGGCAATTACCATGAATTTTGAGTTTTACAATATGGGAAAGTCTACCTTGAATAATACTTATGTTACCGTGGAAGGCGACTTCATGCTTGCCAACGGAAGCAATTCGTACTACATCGGCAATATTTCTGCCGGTATGCCGGAATATGTGGAATTTGATGTGATTCCATTAGTAGAGGGCAATGCAGTCGGTAAGATGATTATTCACATGGAAGATTCCAACGGTGATGAGGTGACCATGGAAAAGGAATTTACTTCCTATGTTGTTGGAGAAACTTCCTGGGAGGATCCGGGCTATTATGATCCGGGCTATTATGACCCGGGTTACACAGACCCATCCATGCCGGTAGATGGCGATGCGGCAGAAGAACCAATTCTTCCGCTCTGGATGTTTTTATGCATCCAGGGAGCAATCCTTGTAATTGTGATTCCGGTAACGCGTGCGATTCGTCTGGCGGCATACCGCAGAAAAATTAAACGGGAAGATGCAATTTAAGGAAGGAGGATAAAAGCGATGAATAATATGTATGATATTAATACAGGTGATTTATATATGGAAGATTACACTATGACAGCAGAAACAACTGAAACCACAGAAGTTTCCATCGACAGCCTCCTTTCCAACTGGTTTTTTGTAGGCGGAGTCAGTGGCGGAGTGCTGCTTCTTTCCATTATCCTTGGGCTTCTTCTGGCAAAGGGTAAGATAAAAAAAGGATTTGATATTTATGAAGATTAGTGACTTAATCAGAATGGGGCTCCGGAATCTTTCCAGACGTAAGGCAAGAACTGCTTTGACAATCCTTGGTGTAATCATCGGAACCATTTCCATTGTCATTATGGTTTCCATTGGTATTGGCATGAACAACAGCTTTGATCAGCAGTTTATGGAAAACGGCGCCATGACGGTGGTGCGTATTGAAAAGTATGGAAGCATTATAGATGATGACGGCAACTGGCTTGGCAGCAAGGAACAGGTGCTGGATGATGCGTTGGTTGAACTGGTGCGCAGCGTAGAGCATGTAAAGGCTGTGGCACCTGTGCTGGATACCAGTGCAATGCTCTATTCCGGTAAGTACCAGACTTATATCAGTCTTCGTGCCATTGGGCATGAAGCATTTGCAGAATTTGGGTATCCGTCCTTGCTGTCAGGTTCTTATCCAACGGCAGAGCAGAATACCACAGTAGTCATACCGACTTCTGTGCTTCAAAATTACTTTTACAATCCAAATTCCAGAAATTACGAAACAGCGGTAATTGATCCGGCAAAGGATAAGCTGGTGTTTAAATTCAATGAATGGCGTTATGTGCGTAATGAACGCAAAAAAGAGTTCGAGCTGAATTTGACCAACCTTGCCGTAATGGAAGAATCGGATAACTGGGAAATGAATTCTTATGTGTATATGGATATGGATTACTATAAGGAAATTTACACAAAGTACGCGAACACCTTAAAGCTGGAAGACCGGAAAAAGGCACTGGCGGAACTGAATACTTACAGCTACATCATGATTAACGTGGATAATATCAAGAATGTTACCAAGGTTCAGGAGGATATTGAGGCACTGGGCTATATTACCTACAGTGAAATGCAGTACCTGGAACCATTACAGGAAACATCTAATATGCTGCAGATGGTGCTTGGAGCAATTGGTGCACTTGCCATGATGGTTTCTGCAATCAACATTGCAAATACCATGATTATGTCTATTTATGAGCGAACCCGGGAAATTGGTATTATGAAGGTGCTTGGTTGTCTGGTAAAGGATATCAAACGGCTGTTTCTGTTCGAAGCAGCAATGATTGGCCTGCTTGGTGGTATCGTGGGCATCGCACTCAGCTATGCCGCCTCTTTTGCCATCAATAAATACGGCGGACCGCTGTTTTCTTCTTTGATGCAGAGCAGTGGCGTTTATGATGTTGGAGATGCCAAGTTCTCTGTTATTCCGTTCTGGCTGCCATTTCTCGCAGCAGGATTTGCAATGCTGGTTGGTGTACTTGCAGGATATTTTCCGGCAAGAAGAGCAACAAAAATTAGTGCGATTGAAGCAATGAAAACAGATAGTTAAGGATGCTGTATGAAAAAAAATGATGTAAAATTAATTACAGTGTTGCTGGGGGCGGCAGTTTTGCTGCTCCTGGCAACATTCTTTCTGAAAAAGAATACAGTAAATGGCGAAGCAGTGATTCTGATTCAGGGAGTGGAATATGGAAGATATCCCTTGAGTGAGGATTGTAAGGTGCAGATTCCGGGGCTTCTTGGTGAAAACACACTGACAATTTCTGACGGAATGGCGTTTATGTCTGAGGCAGTATGCCCAGACAAGATTTGCATGGAATTTGGCAAAATTCATTACAACACGGAAATGATTGTGTGTCGGCCCGGTGGTATTGTAATTATGATAGAGAATGGTGAGGCTTCGGAACTGGATGCGGTGGGCAGATAGGAGAAAAAGCAGAATGAAGACGAAAAAAATTGCACTGTTTGGAATGCTTGTTGCGCTTGCATTCCTATTCAGCTATATAGAAAATCTGATTCCATTGCCGCTTCCGACTGGAATCAAACCGGGTACAGCCAACGTCGTAGTACTTTGCGCACTTTATATGCTTGGCTGGAAAGCGGCAATTCTCCTTTCTTTTGTCCGGATTGGTTTATCCGGTCTGGCATTTGGAATCAGCACGGTACCATATAGCATGGCAGGTGCTGTTTTAAGTTTGTCAGTGATGTTCTTTTTAAAAAAAAGTGGGAAATTTGGCATGACCGGGATTAGCGTTGCCGGAAGTGTCTGTCACAATCTTGGACAAACACTGGTTGCCATGCTTTTACTTGGCTCCAACATGGCATTTTATTTTCCGGTATTGTTTTTTGCCGGAATTATTTCCGGAATTTTAGTTGGAGTGCTTTCGGCACTGGTACTGAAACGGATACAGAAACACAGAATAGAATAAAACACACTGCAGAAGAGAAGCTTGAGGATAACCTCTCTTTAGCAGTGTGTTTTTATATTATATAGAGGAAAATGAGAAACTTGTTTTTGTGACTTGCGTTGGCACGGCAGAGCCATCATCCGGTTCCGGTGCCTGCGTTGGCACAGCAGAGCCATCATCCAGAAGATGTTCCGGCACATAAAATGTGCAGACGGCAGAAATGTCACTGTCGGCAATTACCAGTACCATGGCTTCTCCGGCACCGACTGCGGTTACCAGTCCTGTGTCGGAAACGGTAACAATAGATTCGTTTAAGGACAGATAGCGGACACCATCTGTGCAGAGCCAAGGAAAAATGATTGGCTGCAATTGAAAGGTCTCAAAACAGTTCAGCGAACGTTCTGTGACGTTCAGATAAAGAGCAGTAGCCGGAATGATTTTTGGATGAATTGTGTAAGTCGTGCTGTTGCCCCGATAATCTGCAAGATAAAAGGACAGAGAGGTTACGCTCGGTGGAACAAGGATGCTGTGCTCTTTCAACGAAGGGTTTAGCTCTTCACCGGAAATGAGCAGTTCACTGCCTGTCACTTCTCCTGTAAGATATTTTATGGTTTTGACACCGCTTTCCGTATCGGAAACGGAAATATGTATTGTAATTTCGGAGTAATCCGAAGCTACCTCGTAGGAATAAGTCAGTTCAGGAGTCTGCTTATCATCTGCTACATAATAATTGTACAGAGAAGCGTTGCCGGCATAGTCCTCCACATAAAACGTATAGTAGCCTGCCTTGGCAAGCTTGACCTCGCCATTAAGGACTGCTGTACTGTCCTTGCCAGACGTGAAATAGTCGGCAGAACGAGAGCCATAGGCATAACGGATTTTGCGGACACCGGAACTGCCTACATCATAAGCCTCTGCTTTTACTACAAGCGATTCCTTTTCATACATGGTTTCCAGTATCAGGAAAGGAGCCTCGGTATCTGTTTCCAGCTGCGGCATGGCATGAATGACAGCAGCGGCATCGGGTATACCGGGGTTGATTAAATAACCATCCAGAGTCTCTAACGGCATCATGGTGTTGATAATTAATTCTTTGACCTGGGCAGGATAGATGTTGTCGTGATAAGCGTATATCATGGCGGCAAGTCCGGTGACGTGCGGAGCAGCCATGGACGAACCGCTGGAATAGCCGTAGGAGCCAACTAAAGTGCTGTAAATGGATTCTCCCGGTGCAGCAATGTCAACCGTGGAAACACCATAGTTGGAGGAACCGGATAAAAAGCCGTCACTGTTTAAATTGGCAACGGAAATCAGGTTTGGAAGCCGGAGGCTTGCCGGAAAAACAGGCGTGCTGTTGATGTTTAAAGCATCATTGCCGGCTGCGGTAATAAAAAGCATGGAAGATTCACGGATGGCAAGCTCCAATGCCTGACTGTATTTGGTGGTACCCCAGCTGATATTGCAGATGTCTGCGCCCATAGCTTCTGCGTACTGGATTGCTTTGATGGCATTTGCAACCGAACCGGACGAGGAGGAACCGCCATGGATTTTCAGGGACATAATTTTTATGTTGACATTGGAGGCAACACCGGCAATGCCAATGCTGTTGTTTGCTGTGGCGGCAATAATGCCTGCAATATGTGTTCCATGGTTGTCGTTGTCATCCGGATCGGCAGTATAACCGTTTTCGGTTTCGATATAGTGGCAGATGGAGGCATCATTATTGTAAAAATCCCAGCCGTAAACATCATCAATATAGCCATTGCCGTCATCATCAATGCCATTGTCTGGAATTTCGTTTTCGTTCACCCACATCTGCTCTTTTAAATCAGGATGACGATAGTCGATTCCGGTATCAATTACAGCAATGACAACCGTTTTTGTTTCTTCTTTTTTTAACGGATAGTTTTTCCAAGCGGTGAGAATTTTCATGTCGATGCCCGCTTTGGAATAATAGGTTACCGGAAAGCTTCCGTAGTAGTGGGTATAAAAACCCGGATTTTCATATGCCCAGAGGGCATCAATATAGGGGTCGTTTGGGTAAGCTGAAACGGATGTGACCGTGTTGTCTGCCGTATCGGCAGTAAACGTATTGTCTGTAGCGGAACCTGTTTCACTGTTATCTGGTTTTTGCGTGATTTCTTCGGCTCTGGCTGATATCATGCTCTTTGAACAAAAAAGAACCAACAGCAGAACAGAAAAAAAGTGATAAAATAAGCTTCGTCTGGACATATTATTGTATAACCTCAAAAAAATCTGTTACTTTGCGTTAGACACAAAGTAACAGAGGAAGGTGGCATATTTGTGGCAAAAAACAGAAAACTTATTACAATTTTGTGCCAAAAAGTTACAAAAGTTTTAACAGTAGTTATTATACAAAAGTCCGCAGTAAATAGAAGAAACGTAAGGATTAACCGTTTTTTTTGCGGTAACGTTTGGATAGGTAACTACGGTTTTGTTTAAATAGTCCATTGGATTTAAGGAAATATCCGAAAACTTTTTCAGCATGGTAGAGGCAAAACGGCTTTCTCCGGAAAAAAGCTGTTCCAGGGTACCGTTACCCGCAACCATATAGAGTTTTTTTTCATCAATGGACAGGACTCCGTCTTTGGTCAAATGCAAACCACAGTTTTCCAGCTCAGAGGAAAACTGCCGCATGGAATTGTTGAGATCGTATAAAAGCTTTTTGGCACGGTTGTTATCCGGCTGTTTGTCCTGTACATAAGAAAAAATAGAGTTGTATTTTTCAACAAAACTGCGCATTTTTTCCATGACCGGTTCCTGATTTGTAACTTTTTCAATGGAAACAGGAGCAAGGGTAGTATTCCGGATGGAAAGCGTCAGGGTATTGTTGTAAAGGTAGGAACGACCGCGTACTTCTTTTGGTATGCCATTGACGGAAAACGTTGTATTGACAGGCGGTATGCCGATGTTATTCAGTCCGAAGTGGGCAATGATACCATGCGAGGCATTGTCAGGAAAACGTATGTCTGCCGGAGAAAAGGATGACTCGCCGTTAGAAGAGCCGGACGTAATGGCAATCAGGTCAAGACGCGATTCACCGGTTTCTGCATTTTGAACAATGCGAGTTCTGAGGCCGATGGCTGTTTTGTTAATGAAGTCGGCAAGCTTGTTTTGCAGTTCCAGATTTGTGGAACCACTGGAAACGTTAAACTGGAAAGAGTACACATTGTCTTCAATTCCGATGGTGAAATTGTATTGACCGCTGACTAAGGAAGCGTCTGCCGACCGCACAAAATTGCCGTGGTTTTCCTGCGGAGAGGACAAATTTGACACTTCAACGGAAAGAGGCAGGTCGTCATCTGTGATGGTTGTTCCTTCTAAAATGGACACATCGACCGCATCCGGATTAGAGGAAACAAGAATCTGGTTTTTAAAAACAGAAGTGCCATCATTAATATTCAGTTCCTTTATCATGGACGAAAGGGAAAGTGCTGCATTTTTGATTCCGAGGGTGTATTCCTGGGCGGATTCGTCAAAGGTAACCTTATAAAGCGGCTGTTCGGATGTAAGCAGCATAATGTCGCGGTAAACGTTTTGAAGCTCGGATTTTTTGTGCGTGTCAAAACGGTTTGGACATAATGAAATAAGACCTTGTATTAAATTGTTGTAAACACTGAGTAATGGCATATATGGGACCTCCTTTCCCAAAAAAATGCATATGTAAAATGGGGTTTGTTCCTTCAAACCCTTTGCCTGACAAAAACGATGAACTGTTGTTTACAGCTTGTTCCGGTAATAAATAGTTCACTGCTTTTTTCTTATTATAGCACTGTTTTTTTTGTTTGTCGATAAAAAAGTTAGGATTTTAAAGAAAAAAGTATTGACGAGACTTGAAATCTGTGCTATAGTTAAACAGCTATGGAAGTAGTCTTTTTTTTATGCCTAAAAAAAATAACGGAGGTGGAAGGTCGTGCGAGTTAAGATTACATTGGCATGTACAGAATGCAAGCAGCGCAATTACAACATGACAAAGGAAAAGAAGAACCATCCAGACAGAATGGAAACCAAGAAGTACTGCAGATTCTGTAAGGCACACACATTACACAAGGAAACAAAGTAGTTAGTCATCAAGACTAGGAAGGAAAGTGAAAAGATGGGAGATGCTGCAAACGCAAAGGCTCCTGCTGCAAAGGAATCTAAGACTCCTGCAGTAAAGAGCTGGTTTAAGGGCTTAAAGGCAGAATTCAAGAAAATTATCTGGCCGGATAAAAAATCCCTTGGCAAGCAGACATTAGCTGTCATTGTTATCACCGCAGTTCTGAGTGTGATTATTGCTTTACTTGACGCAGTTGTAAAGTTCGGTATTAACGTAATCATCTAAGAAAAGCGATGGAGGTAGTATAATGGCAGAAGCTAATTGGTACGTTGTCCATACCTATTCCGGGTATGAAAACAAGGTAAAAGCCAACATCGAGAAAACGATCGAAAACAGAAAGCTTCAGGATCAGATTTTAGAGGTTTCCGTTCCGCTTGAAACTGCTTATGAAATTAAGAACGGCGTTAAAAAACAGGTTCAGAGAAAACTGTTCCCGGGTTATGTTCTTCTCCACATGGAGATGAATGATGACACATGGTACGTTGTCCGCAACACAAGAGGTGTTACCGGCTTCGTTGGACCGGGCTCCAAGCCGGTTCCGTTAACAGAAGCAGAAATGAAGAACATGGGTCTTGCAAAAGAGGCTGAAGTTGAAGTTGATTTTGCTGTGGGTGATTCTGCAGTCATTGTGTCCGGTCCGTTTGAAGGTGCACAGGGTATTATCAGTGCCATCAACATGCACAAGCAGAGCGTGACAGTCAACATTGAAATGTTAGGTCGTGAAACACCTGTAGAAATCAGTTTTACAGATGTAAGAGTAGAAGAATTTTAGTTAAGAATGACCGCCGATGAGCGGTTCGTGGGAGGAAATGAACAAATTTGTTCAGCACTCCGATAACACCACATTTTAGGAGGTATGCTATCATGGCAAAGAAAGTTACAGGTTATATTAAGTTACAGATCCCTGCTGCAAAGGCAACTCCGGCTCCTCCAGTAGGTCCGGCACTTGGTCAGCACGGTGTAAACATTCCTCAGTTTACAAAGGAATTCAACGCAAGAACAGCAGATCAGGAAGGCATGATTATTCCTGTTGTTATCACTGTATATCAGGATAAGAGCTTCACATTCATCACAAAGACTCCTCCTGCTGCAGTACTTTTAAAGAAGGCATGTAACCTTAAGTCCGGTTCCGGCGCTCCAAACAAGAACAAGGTTGCAACAATCAAGAAAGCAGAAGTTGAAAAAATCGCTGCTCTCAAGATGCCGGATTTAAATGCAGCTTCTTTAGAGGCAGCTATCAGCATGATTTCCGGTACAGCAAGAAGCATGGGTATTGTTGTTGAAGACTAATATCGTCATATAATAAAAAACGTACGGTTTTTTATTATCCATTATTTGCAAACCCGTTCCAAAGGAACGGTTGTGGGAGGAAAAACCATTCCGCAATTACCACTAGGAGGTTAATGAAATGAAAAGAGGAAAGAAATATAATGAATCCGCTAAGTTAATTGACAGAAGCGTACAGTATGACGCAAATGAAGCAGTTAGCTTAGTTAAGAAGTCCGCAGTCGCTAAGTTCGACGAAACAATTGAAGCACACATCAGACTTGGTGTAGATGGTCGTCACGCAGACCAGCAGGTTCGTGGTGCAGTAGTTCTGCCACACGGAACAGGTAAGACCGTCAGAGTTTTAGTATTTGCTAAGGGTGATAAGGTTGCTGAAGCTGAAGCAGCTGGTGCAGATTATGTTGGCGGCGATGAACTCATCCCAAGAATCCAGAATGACGGATGGTTCGATTTTGATGTAGTTGTTGCTACTCCGGATATGATGGGTGTGGTTGGTCGTCTTGGTCGTGTTCTCGGACCAAAGGGCTTAATGCCAAACCCTAAGGCTGGTACGGTAACTATGGACGTTACAAAGGCAATTAATGACATCAAGGCAGGTAAAATCGAGTACAGACTGGATAAGACAAACATTATTCACTGTCCAGTAGGAAAGGCTTCTTTCACTGAAGAACAGCTCGCAGACAACTTCCAGACTCTGATGGGTGCAATCATCAAGGCTAAGCCAGCTTCCGCAAAGGGTACTTATTTAAAGAGCGTTACACTTGCTTCCACAATGGGTCCTGGCGTGAAGGTTAACGCTGCTAAGTTAGGTTAATGAGAAAGCCGGAAAACAGACAAACTCTATTTCCTGGCAAACCTATCGGCTGAATTTGGATGGCATCGGTGTTTAGGCCGCCGGTACCGGAAAAAAGTCAAAAAAATGATTGACAAAGCTATAAATTTATGATATGCTATCAAGCGTGCTGTGAGAACGCAGTACGCTTGGCTGTAGCAATACAGCAATACAGACCGAAGACAGCAGGTACGTTTTTCGTGTAAGCAATATCGCCTGCCGAGGGAGAAAAGTTAAGTTTGATTTTATCTGACTGCTTAAATCCATTTCGGTTTAAAGCAGTTCTTTTTGTTTAAAAAAAGTCGTTGTTTTCCCTAGGATAACAACGACGAAAGACCAGGAACCGCTTTGTAAAAATTTATAAGGAGGTATGCTATCATGGCAAAGGTAGAAATTAAAGCTCCTATCATTGACGAGATTAAGGGCTATGTGGACAAGGCATCTGCTGCAGTATTAGTTGACTATCGTGGTCTTACCGTAGAAGAAGATACAAGACTTCGTAAGGCATTAAGAGAAGCCGGTGTTGTATACAAGGTATACAAGAACACATACTTAAATCGTGCATTTGAAGGAACTGCATTCGCAGAGCTTGCTCCTCATCTGGAAGGACCTACAGCAGTTGCTTTCGGTCTTGATGATGCAACAGCTCCGGCAAGAGTTCTTGCTGAGTTCGCAAAGAAGGCTCCAAATCTGGAGTTCAAGGGCGGCGTTGTAGAAGGCGTTTACTATGATGTTAAGGGTCTTGAGAAGGTTGCTCAGATTCCATCCAGAGACACTCTCATTTCCAAGTTACTGGGCAGCTTACAGTCTCCAGTGGCAAATATGGCACGTGTACTCAAGCAGATTGCCGAAAAAAACGGCGAAGCAGCTTAAGCTTCTTAAGACAGCGAAGCCTGTTTTGGAAACGTGTCGCACTTACTGCAGGTGCATAAAAACAGTGCAGAGAAAACATACGGTAGAACCGTAGCAAACAGTAAAATTTTAATGGAGGTAAATTAAAATGACAACACAGGAATTTATTGATGCTATCAAGAGCATGACAGTTTTAGAGTTAAATGATTTAGTAAAGGCATGTGAGGAAGAGTTCGGCGTATCTGCAGCAGCAGGCGTTGTAGTTGCAGCAGCAGGTCCAGCAGCAGAAGCAGCTGAAGAAAAGACAGAGTTTGACGTTGAGTTAACAGAAGCTGGCGCAAACAAGATTAAGGTTATCAAGGTTGTTCGTGAAATCACAGGTCTTGGCTTAGGTGAAGCTAAGGCAGCTGTAGAAGCAGCTCCAAAGGTATTAAAGGAAGCTGTTTCCAAGGCAGAAGCTGATGACATCAAGGCTAAGTTAGAAGCTGAAGGTGCTAAGGTTACTCTTAAGTAATTTATTCCTGTTCAGACAGAAAACAGTAAAAAAAGCATACAATGCAGGCGTTTGCTTGTAATTGTATGCTTTTTTATGTAATAGGAAATTGCGATTTTCTATTACATAAAAAGGTCCGCTTTGGATGTGCACTCGTGCGAAAAGAAAACACAGCTTTCCTGTGAAATAAAAGCAGAGTCAAACTTTTGTTGACTAAAATTGCAAAATTGTGTATACTAAGGACAGTAATCTGAATTTAAAAATATACATCAGAGAAAAGAAGGGGGTATCCGTTTTGCAGGAAGAGAGAACAATTGTTATCTATTTGAACAAAGGGCGCGAAATGAGTTTGGATGTCAGCTCCATCTACTACGTTCATATGGAAGGAAATTATGCTTATATCCATGTTGCAGGAGATGAGATTTATCAGACAAGGTCAACACTTGTCGAACTGGAAAAAATGCTGGGTGATAATTTTGTTAAGATAAAGCGTGGCTATCTGGTTTCTGTTATGGCAATTTACAATATTTCAGATAAGCTGGAATTAAGTAATGGCGAGTGCTTGGATTATGTCGTAAGAAGAAAAAAAGAAATTCAGATAAAATATATGGAAAAGCAGAAAAAACTGCTGGAAAGCTTTATTACAGAGGATATTCCAAAGACCATAGAAGAATACAAAGAACATTATAAGCCGTTCGATGTGATGCCGATTGCCTTTGCCGATATTGAAATGGTTTTTAACGACAAATATCGTGCGATTGACTGGATTTTCCGTTACGGCAATGACGCTTTGGCGCAACTGGAAAATTATCCTTTGGACACATTGCTCAAAAAATCATTTGCCAAGCTGTTTCCAAACATGGATGCCAAATGGCTACGTACTTATGAACGTGTTGCAATGTATGGTGAAGTATTAAGAATTGTAGATTATAGCCCGGAAATTGACAAATACCTTGACATCATCTGTTTCCAGACTTTTAAAGGACATTGCGGATGTATTCTTTTTGATATTTCTGCGATGCGTTCTTTTAGAAAAGCCACGGATACCGAAAAGGCAATGGGAATCTGGGTAGAAAAGATTCTGAAAGGCAATCGATAAAATTACCGGATGTACGAAATGATAAACGGAAAAAGTTGTTGCATAATCAAAGCAAATCTGTTATATTAAGTAGGTGCTTTCAATATGCAGCGGGCGGTTATGGCGGAATTGGCAGACGTGCAGGATTTAGGTTCCTGTGTCGCAGGACGTGTGGGTTCAAATCCCACTAACCGCATAAAAAGGCTTTTTGCAAAGATGGGTATTTGCAGAAAGTCTTTTTGTTTTTTTGGAAAAGCGGTTGAACTGCTGAAAAAAAAGTGATATAATTTTTTTCAACAATGTTGGCTCTTACGGTCATTACCGAAAAGCCATAACTAATATTCAAAGGAGAATGTTCATTATGAAAAAGATGCTCTCAGAATTTAAGCAGTTTGCCATCAAGGGTAATATGATTGACCTGGCAGTAGGTATGATTATCGGTACTTCTTTCAACAAAATCGTTTCTTCCTTAGTAAACGATATGATTATGCCTTTGCTTGGTATCTTTACCGGAAAAATTGATTTTTCCAAGCTTTACATTGCGCTGGACGGCAATAAATATGAAACACTGGCAGCAGCGGAAGAAGCAGGAGTAGCATGCTTTAAGTATGGTTCTTTTCTGGCAGGCTTACTTGACTTCTTAATTATGGCATTTATCGTGTTCCTGTTTGTGCGTGCAATTAATAAGCTGCGTGATGCAAACAAGGAGCCGGAAGCACCAAAGGCACCGACTACCAAGGTTTGTCCTTTCTGTAAATCTGAAATCAGTATTGAGGCAACCAGATGTCCTCATTGTACTTCTGAATTGGACAAGTAATACGGAGATATGCTGCATCTGCCGCATGGAGCAGTCCTTTGCGTATCCGGCAGTGCAGAAACAATGTGGAAAAACGTCGTTCTTTGGTCTGCAGAGACTGTAGAATGGCGTTTTCTATTTCAGAAGAAAAATTCGCTGCTTTAAAGCGATAATCCGATTTACTATGAAATAAAAATGCTACCTAAGAATGTGCAGGGCACATTTTGTCCAAGGAGCGTGCCTTCTGTAAAAAGCAACAGGAATGGAGATAAAAATGAACGAAAAAGAATGGGCGGCGTCCATAGCAGATAAAATTCTTAAAAAAACAAAGATAAGTGAGGCGCGCAGCCGGAACAAGGTGCCGTACGCCACTAGAAATGGGCTGTTTGACGACTGGAGCGACCGTATCAGCTGGTGGACCAACGGCTTTTATGCCGGACAGCTGTGGCAGCTATATTATGCCTATGCCGAAGAAGCGTTGAAGCAGACGGCACAGGCAATTGAAAAAAAACTGGACGGAAGCCTGATGGACTATCGTGGAATGGATCATGACAGTGGCTTTAAGTGGCTGTTGACCGCTGTAGCAGATTTTAAGCTGACAGGAAACACAGAGTCGAAAAACCGTGCACTTTTAGCAGCGGCAAATCTTGCCGGACGGTTTAACCCTACCGGACGCTTTATCCGTGCATGGAATGACTGGAATGACGAAAATATCGGTGACAATGCCGGCTGGGCAATTATCGACTGCATGATGAACCTGCCGCTGCTTTACTGGGCAGCAGAGCAGACAAAGGACCCTCGTTTTGTGCAGATAGCAAAAGCTCATGCAGATACGGCACAGAAGGCGTTTGTAAGGAAAAACGGTTCTGTTGCACATATTGTACGGTTCAACCCTGAAACAGGAGAAAAAATTGACACACTGGGCGGACAAGGTATGGAAGTGGGTTCGTCCTGGACAAGAGGGCAGGCATGGGCATTATATGGTTTTGCGTTAAGCTATCGGCATTCCGGCGAAATGTCTTATCTGGAAACAGCAAAGAGAGTGGCATACTATTTTATGGAGTGTCTTCCGAAAAGCGGGCTGGTTCCAGTGGATTTTGAACAGGAGGAATCCCTTGACTGGGAAGATGACACTGCAGCGGCCATTGCCGCCTGTGGCATGCTGGAACTGGAGCAGCATGTACAGTCGGAAGAAAAGGTTTTTTTTCATGAAGCGGCAGTAAATCTGTTGACTGTGCTTAGCGAAAAACGTTGCGATTGGAGTGCGGATACCGATAATATCTTGACACACTGTTCCGCCTGTTATCATGAGGAAAATCACAATTATTCCATTATTTATGGAGATTATTACTTCACCGAAGCAATCTTAAAGCTTTGTGGCAAAGAATTATTTATGTGGTAAAAGGAGTTATTTATGCATCGAATTGTTATGATGTGCCTGCGGAATTTTTTGCTTGTTCCCCCGGCTTATTTGAAATTATGCTACTATGCAAAACATACGGAAAAATATCCGGAGCTGACAAAATACCGCTTTATCCAGGGGATTTTTAAACGTGCCGTAAAATCCGGCAACGTTACGATTACAGTTACCGGACAGGAAAATATTCCAACAGAAAATGGTTTTACAATCTTCTCCAATCATCAGGGAATGTTTGATATTCTGGCTCTTCCGGTGACCTGTGACCAACCGATGGCGGTAGTGTTGAAAAAGGAATTAAAGGATATCCCTTTTTTAAAGCAGGTGATTGCGTGTACAAAGTCTTTTCCGATGGATCGTGAGGATGTACGCCAGTCCATGGAGGTGATTTTAGCTGCGGCAAAGGAAGTGGCAAATGGCAGAAATTATATTATTTTTCCGGAAGGAACCCGCAGCAAATGCGGTAATGAAATGAGAGAGTTTCATCCGGGCAGCTTTAAAATTGCAACGAAAGCAAAAGCACCGATTTTACCAGTTGCATTGGTGGACTGTTACAAGGTGTTCGACGAAAAGGGCTGCAAGCCGGTATCCATGCAGATTCATTATTTAAAACCGATTCCTTATGAGGAATATAAAGATATGAAAACCACGGAACTGGCAAAGCTGGTACATGATAAAATTGAAGCTGTGGTGAAAGAAAACAGCAGAACAAAATAGAATGGAAACACGGCTGTCGTAAAATAAAGATAGCTGTGTTTTTTTTGAAACTTTTTGAAGGCTTTCCGGCTCTAATAAGATGGGAGCACGGGTATCGGAACGAAGTGTGTGGAAATGGTAACGAGGTAAAAAAGAGATGAAATATCTTGAATTTTTTTCCGGAACATGAGGAAAAAAGAACAATTAGTAGAGAATATAAAACATACAAAATGAAACAGTCGAATATAACATTTTATTAAGAAATGTTATATTCGACTGTCTCGTACAATGCCTATTATAACCACATTTTTATAGATATGTCAACATAACATTTTGATTTCTTTTATTTGCTAAATTATCTTGTCTTTTTTTAAAATTTTTCAAAATTCTCGCAAACCCCTTATTTTATCAATGTTTTCGAACTTTCAAATTTCAAAAAATCTCTCATTGTTTTTCTGCGAATATAACATTTCTTAATAAAATGTTATATTCAGAATATTTCTGAAATGGAGCATTATGGAAAAAAAAAATAAAAAGCAAACCGGACACGCTACCCGCACTTACCGGGTGCGCTTGTATGACCGTCATTTTGGCTGGATAAAGACAACCTTTGCGCTTTATGAAAAAGTTGTTGGGCACTTTTTTGAAGTGCTGAAACTGGAAGAAGAACTGCTTGTACAGTCCGATTTTAACCTGCTTCGTACGCTGGAAATCAAATGTATCGGTACAAAGGAAATGAAAGCAGCCGGCAAACTGCCGGAGCATCCGATGGAAAATTTTCCGAAGGTTCCGCTTTATTTCCGTCGCTCTGCCATCAATACGGCAATCGACCTTGCCAGAAAGAAGGCAAAAACCATTCAGCCAAACATGGTGCTATATAAAGGAATGTACCAGAACTTCACGGATAAAACCATTGAGCTTAAGCTCTTTAACGGAGAAAAATGGCTCTGGGTAATGTATCCCTTTTACGGACGAAGCTTTCCGCCGGAGGCAGAACGCCTGTCCCCCTTGCTGGTACTTGAAAAAAAGGCAGCATGGATGGAAGTTCCGCTTTCCTTTTCAGTAGAAGATATCCGCACGGTAAAAGAACGTATGGAAGTAGAAGAAAAAATCTGTGCCCTTGCCTTTCCGGATCAGGATGCTTTGGCTACAGCCGTTTTGCTTGACAAAGCAGGAAAGGAGCTTGCCTGCAAGTTTTTCCGCGGAGGAAAGCAAAAGGAAGAACAGCGAAGACGGGTGCTGGAGCGGATTGTAATAAGCGAAGAAAGCCGTGGAATGGGGAGATTTTCTGTTTCAAAGCCGCAGGAAAATGTAAGGGAAAAGCAGACATTTGTCGGCGAAAACGCAGGAAAACCACCGGAACCAGCAGATGAAAAAATAGGAAAGCCGCTGAAATCAATATATGAAAATGTTGGAAATCCATCGGAATCGGTGCACGAAAACGCTGCGTTGTATGCGCAACTTCGTGAAATAAATCGGCACTATGCCCACAGCATCAGTCACCAGATTCTTGATTACTGCACGGAAAACAACATCAAGGTTGTTGTCGTTCCAAATTATGAGGATAGCATAGATTTCAACCGCAAAAAGTATCTGAATACAGATATTTACCGCTGGCTGGGACGCTCCATTATCAAAAATCTGAAATATAAAGCCTTTGGACAGGGCATCGTGGTGACTTCTGTCCGACCGTACCATATTTCCGGCTGCTGTAGCGAATGCGGCGCAAAAATCAGGAAATATAACGAAGGTCATGCTGCCGGACAAAACTACTACGGCGGCAGGCTGTTTTTATGCCCAAACGGCCACAAAGGAAACTCGGCAGAAAATGCCGCAAAAAATGTGGGAAAGAGTTTTCTTTCCTATTACAAGTAAGATGTTGGAACAAGGGAGAAATTATAGTAACTATTCTGCCCACCTCACCCTCATTCGTAAAATCTGCCAGCAAAGCTGTCAGTCGCTGCGAAAGCCGCTTACTATTTTACTCATGTGGGTGGTGTGGTACTTATATAGGGCTGAATAGTTACTCCTTGTTAACACATAAATGTGTGGTAACGCACGAAGCAGTCTTGTTTTAAAGAAATGGGGCTGTCCGGTACATCACCGCCGGTCTCTGACCAAGTAGTCTGTAAAGATTGCGAAAGCCAAAGGCGAAGAAGAGCGAAAGCTTCGTTGTGATGGGAGTTGTAAAATTTTTGAGGAAGAAATAAAAGAGAAAAAGAAGGCAGTTAAAAAGAATAAGCCTAAAAGAAAACAGCCGGAATACGTTTTATAAGGGAAAGGTGTAAAAAGAAAAAGGCTGTGGATAGAAAGAGGAAGTTGAGTGGAAGAAAAGAAAGATTTTTTTCAGAAAATACATGAAAAAGCATGGAAGCGGATTGCGTTCTTCTGTGTGAGTATGACGGTGATAATTGCTCTATACATACAAATAGATAAAATACTGCATCGTCAGGTAGAAATTGTGACAGATGATTTTTCATGGGTATATCAGGTAGATTCCATTGAAAGCAAAGAAAAGCAACTGGAAATCAAAGGCTGGGCATTTGTTTTAAATCAAGATGCCGGAGAAAACCAATTTGAAATTATTCTGCATAACGTGGAAACTGGAAAAAATATTTATCCAGAAATAAGCTATGAAGCAAGGGAAGATGTCAATGAATATTTTTTATGTGAGTATGATTACACACAGTCCGGTTTTACCATAGTTCTTTCTGAAAAAAAGCTGAAAGGTGGGGTTTATGAAATACTGCTACGTCCGGAGGACAGCAAAATAGCTTATTCTACCGGCATTTATTATACAGATGGAAAAATGACTTTTGCAAATCCAGAAGAATTTGTGCCGCTTAACGTAGCTGGCACCGATTTGGAAACCGTGGTAGAAAACGGAGTTTTGCGTGTGTATCGCCCGGACTTTGGAATGTATGTGTATCAGTATGAGGGGGAATTGTACTGGATTGCGGATGAAAGTTTTTACTTTGAAGAAGATGGAACAACTTACATGGAATATCAATTGCGAACCACGCAGATAGAAAAACTGCCACCGCATCGACTGAAAAATAAGTGGTATTTTGATAATATTGGCTTTTATCTTGAACAAAATGAGCTAATCGGATGGAACGTTGGAAATTATCGAGTATCTAAAGCGGCACTGCCAACGGAATATGCCATTTCTAATATTGAAACAGGTTATTACAATTATGCAACTGGCGAATGGATTTGGGTAAATCATTTTCGTGTTTATATAGAAAAGGAAGAAGGTATGAAGTAGATGGCAGAACAAAGAATAGTACCATTCAGTCCTCCGGATATTTCGAGGGCAGAAATAAATGAGGTTGCAGAGGCACTTCGCTCTGGCTGGATAACCACAGGTCCTAGAACCAAATTTCTGGAGCAGAAAATAGCTGAGTGGATTGGCACAGAGAAAGGAGGTTTACTTAGCCGAGTCGTGGCAATCACGCTCGGCTATTCGTCGTTGATAGAGAAAATCACGTATTGATTATAAAGGAGTTACAGTAATATGAACTACGAATTAAAGATGATTTTGGAAAAAATCAAAGGAGATTTTATTTGTGTGTATGATGCAGAAAGAAAAAAGTTTTCTTCCAAAGAAGAATTTGAAGAAAGTGAAATGGAAAGGAACTGTTCAGTTTCCGCTGTCAGTGTATTGGATGGTGTAATCGTTCTCGAACTAAAGAAGTGGGAATCTCCTATGCCTGATATGAATGGCGAATGGGTAAAAGAACACGAAAAGCAGTTTGGAGAAAGACCGAGCTTCTTTTAATATATCCAATGAATTGATATAAGTGATTTGTAGAAAGTACGAGGTATCGAAGAATGGTTACTTTAGAGAAATTGATTCCATTTAGTCCGCCTGATATTTCTGAGGAAGAAATCCAAGAGGTGGCAGAAGCACTCCGTTCTGGATGGATTACTACCGGTCCGAGAACAAAGCAGCTTGAAAAATTGATTGCTAAATATGTAGGCACAGAAATGTGTGTATGTCTTAATTCACAGACTGCTTGTGCAGAGACGGCACTTCGGATTCTTGGTGTAAAACCAGGAGATGAAGTCATAACAAGTGCCTATACATACACAGCAACAGCGTCTGTTATTGCTCATGTTGGAGCCAAGATTGTTCTGATCGACACACAGAAAGACAGTTTTGAAATGGATTATGAGGCGGTTGAAGCAGCAATTACAGATAGAACGAAAGCAATAATTCCCGTCGATTTGGGTGGTGTAGTCTGTGATTATGACAGGCTTTTTGAAATTGTGGAACGTAAGAGAAACCTATTCCACGCAAATAGCGATATTCAGAAAGCACTTGGTAGAGTTGCAATCATGGCTGATACTGCGCACTCCTTTGGAGCAAGTCGGAACGGAAAAATGGCTGGTGCTATTGCTGATTTTTCAAGTTTTTCATTCCACGCAGTAAAGAACTTTACAACTGCTGAAGGTGGTGCTTTGACTTGGCGTACTATTGAAGGTATTGATAATGGAGAAATTTACAAGAAACTGCAATTATATAGCCTGCACGGTCAATCTAAAGACGCTCTCGCTAAGACGAAGCTGGGAAGTTGGGAATATGATATTGTCGGCACTTGGTATAAGTGTAATATGACGGATACTGCGGCGGCTCTCGGACTTATACAATTCAAGCGTTATCCTAATATGCTGAAACGCAGAAAAGAGATTATCGGCAGATATGATGCTGCTTTCAAGCCGCTTGGAATCGAGACACTTCCTCATTATGCAGGTTTGGCGGAATCCTCTGGGCATTTATATATCACAAGAGTGCCGATGATTACGGCAGAACAGCGAAATGAGATCATTATCAAGATGGCAGAACACGGTGTTGCTACCAATGTTCACTATAAGCCTTTGCCAATGCACTCAGCGTATAAAGATTTAGGATTTAATATTGTCGATTATCCCAATGCCTACGCTCATTTTGCAAACGAGATTACCCTGCCGCTGCATACCTGTTTGATGGATGATGATGTGGAGTATGTGATTGCAGTATACAAAGAAGTTTTGGGAGAGTACATAAAATGATGCTCAAAAAATGGGAAAAGCTCCCACCCGAAATGCAGACCGAAGAAGTAAGGAAATATTATGATATTCTCAAAAAGAAGCAAGCAAGTTTGTTTTTAAAGAGAGTGTTTGATGTAGCTGTTTCATCAATCATGCTTATTGTTTTATCCCCGGTATTTTTAATATTAGCGATAGCGATAAAGATTGATAGCAGCGGACCTGTGTTTTATCGTCAAGTCCGTGTTACACAATATAACAAAAAGTTCCGCATATTCAAATTTCGCTCCATGTGTCAGGGGGCAGATAAGGGTTCGCAGGTCACAGTAAATCAAGATACGAGAGTAACTCGTGTCGGCAAACTTATCAGAGGTTGTCGATTAGATGAAATAAGTCAGCTTTTAGATGTGTGGCGTGGAACAATGACTTTTGTATCTGTAAGAGCCGAGACCCCTAAATATACGGAACAGTATACACCTGAAATGATGGCAACACTATTGCTTCCTGCTGGTGTTACAAGCCTTGCGAGTATTCTTTACAAGGACGAAGCAAAACTGCTTGCTGGTGTTGAGGATACAGACAAGGTTTATGTTCAGCAGATATTGCCCGCCAAGATGTACTACAATTTGAAACAGATTGAGCAGTTTTCCTTTTGGAATGATATTAAGCTGATGTTTATGACTGTATTTGCGGTGTTGGGAAAAGAATATAAGGGCGATTATGAGGTTGTCCAAGAAAAAGAAGGTATTGAAGTATGACAAATGAAATTATTGTTTCAGTTGTTATGCCCGTTTACAACGAAGAACAGTACATCGAGAAATGCGTTGATTCTTTGTTGTTGCAAGATTATCCGATTGACAAAATGGAATGGATATTTGTTGATGGATGCTCAACGGACAAGACAGTTGAAATTTTGAGTAGCTATCAAGAAAAATATCCATCACTTATCAAGGTATATAACAATCCGAACAAGATTGTTCCTTATGCAATGAATATCGGTATTGCAGCGTCAAAAGGAAAATACATAGTGAGGTTAGATGCCCATGCAGACTATGCAACGGACTATATTTCAAAATGTATTTTATATTTGGAAAATACCGATGCAGAAAACGTCGGTGGAGTAGCAGAGACCAAAGCAAATGGTTTTATGGGAAATGCCATTGCTAAAATGCTCTCATCAAAATTTGGAGTTGGTAATTCGCAGTTCCGAACCAACGGAGAGAGTGGATATGTTGACACTGTTCCTTTTGGAGCATTCAAAAGAGAGGTTTTTTCCAAATATGGTGGGTACGATGAACGCTTGGTCAGAAACCAAGATAACGAGATGAACTTTCGTATTCGCAAAAACGGTGGAAAGATATACCTTTCCAATGACATCCATCTTTCCTATTATTGCAGAGATTCTATTAAGGGGATTTCTGCGATGGCAAGGAAGAACGGTATGTGGAATATTATCACGATGAAATTGTGTCCCGGCTCAATGGGATTACGGCATTTTATTCCGTTTGCGTTTGTGCTTTCGCTTATAGGACTTGGCATACTTAGTTTTGTTCATTCACTATTTGCAGCATTATTATGTGCTGAAATAACATTATATTTACTGTTGGATATAGTGTTTTCAATTAAGCAAGCAGAAACTATAAAAGAGTTTTGGACTCTTATGGTGTTGTTCCCGATATTTCATGTTGCTTATGGGTTTGGCTCTATGATTGGAATAACGAAGTTATTCTCTAAAGAGTTCAAGCAAGGTAGCTATGAAAACAAAAAAATATAAAAACAACTTGTGTTTTGGAGGAATTAAGATATGTCTTTTTACGATAGACTTATAAAAAATGAGGAAAAGCTGTCCCTTGTAGGACTTGGATACGTTGGTATGCCTATTGCTGTTGCATTTGCAAACAAAGGCATTGGTGTTATTGGTTTTGATTTGAACAAGTCAAAAATCGAACTTTACAAAAACGGTGTTGACCCCACGAAAGAAGTAGGCGATGAAGCGATCAAAAACACCACAGTTTGTTTCACTTCTGATGAAGCAGATCTGAAAAAGGCAAAGTTTCATATCGTTGCCGTTCCTACACCTGTGAACACAGACCATACCCCCGATTTAGCTCCTGTTGTCGGTGCTTCTGAAATCGTTGGTAGAAATCTTACCAAGGGTTCTTATGTTGTGTTTGAATCTACGGTGTATCCCGGTTGTACGGAAGATGTATGTATTCCAATCTTGGAAAGAGAATCCGGATTAAAGTGCGGTGTTGATTTTAAGGTCGGTTACTCTCCTGAAAGAATCAATCCCGGCGATAAGGTTCACAGACTTGAAAACATAACCAAGATTGTATCCGGCTGCGATGATGAAGCTCTTGCAACCATTAAGGCGGTTTACGATATTGTTATCGAAGTTGGTACTTATCCAGTGAGCAATCTGAGAACGGCAGAGGCAGTAAAAGTTGTTGAGAACAGCCAGCGTGACATTAATATTGCCTTTATGAATGAGCTTGCCATGGCTTTCGATAAAATGGACATTGATACCAATGAGGTTGTTGACGGAATGAATACCAAGTGGAATGCCCTCGGCTTCCGTCCCGGTCTTGTTGGCGGTCATTGCATCGGTGTTGATCCTTACTATTTTACATATCAAGCAGAAAAACTCGGCTACCATAGCCAGATTATTCTCAATGGTAGAATTGTCAATGACTCTATGGGTAAATTTGTTGCCGATGCTGCTATAAAAAACATGATTGCCGTGGGACAGGCACCGAAGAAGTCAAAGGTTGTGATTCTCGGTTTGACTTTTAAGGAAAACTGCCCCGATACCAGAAATAGCAAGGTTGACGATATTATTAAACGTCTTGCAGAATATGGGATTACACCGATTGTTGTTGATCCTTGGGCAAGTGATAGAGATGCGATGCACGAGTATGGCGTTACGCTGACGAAACTTGAAGATGTCAAGGATGCTGATTGCGTTATCGTTGCGGTTGCTCATAATGAATTTAAGGCACTCAGTCTGGATGACATAAAGAAACTATTCAAAAATACCGCAGATACAGAAAAGGTGCTTATAGATGTAAAGGGACTTTACAAGGTGGCTGAACTAAAAGAAAGCGGTATGAAATACTGGAGGTTGTAAAATGATAACTGTACGAACAGCAACTACGGAAGATTTAGAAAAAATAGCACTTACACATATTCGGTGTTTTCCAAACAGTTTGTCCTCACAAATTGGGGGGGGCTACTCAAAAACTACTATTATGAGTTTATGAAGGAAAATCCTGAACTATTTATTGTTGCTGATGATGGATGCAATATCGTTGGTTTTTGTATGGGCTATTTGTGTGAGAAAAAAGGGTTTAAGAAAAACTTTGTTTCTCGTAATTTCGTAGCGTTGGCACTTAGAACCTTTATGCTTGTAGTATCTGGGAATCGGGTTTTCTATAGTAGGATTAAGAAAAGTATAGCTCCAAAGAATGATATTCATAACGATGAAACTATTGTAACGGATATTTATGATACTAATCAAAAGGGAGATTTACTGTCAATTTGCGTAGAGACTTCTTTAAGAGGTACAGGGGTCGCCGCGGAAATGCTGTCAGAATACGAGAAGCGATTGAAACTGTTAGACAGAAAACTTTGCCTACTATCTGTGGAAAACAAAAATGTAGGAGCGATTCGTTTTTATGAGAAGAATGGGTACAGAGTATATAAAAAATACGGTGAATCATATCAATACGGAAAAGTTATGTAGTTGCTGTTCAAAAAGTATAGGAGGTGTTACTGCTTGTGAATATCCAAGTATTAGTTGCTGCGATGCATCAAAAAGATCATTGCCTGCTTGGGAAAATGAATATTCAGTCAGATGTCATTGTTGGTAATCAAGCTGATTGTGATGCGGTAGAAAAATTTGATTATAATGGATTTACTGCTACATATCTGACCTTTAATGAGCGGGGGATCGGTCTTAATAGGAACAATGCATTGATGCGTGCGAATGCAGATATATGCTTGATTGCAGATGATGACATGGTATATGTTGATGGGTATCCAAAAATCATCGAAAAAGCATTTGCGGAGTGTCCGAAAGCGGATATTATAGTGTTTAACCTTTTGGAACCGCATAGCGTGAATAAAAGATATGTTATTAAAAAGAAACAAAGAGTTACACGCATGAATTATTTACGGTATGGAGCAGCGAGAGTTGCATTTAACTTGAGCGCGATACGGAAAAAAGGAATTTATTTCAATCAATGTTTCGGTGGGGGAACTGAGCATTGTGCCGGAGAAGATAATTTGTTTTTGTCTTCTTGTTTGAATAAGGGGTTGAAAATATACGCATATCCGGCTTATATAGCAGAGCTTACAGAAGAACGAGATTCGACTTGGAATACAGGAGACACAAAGAAATACCTAAAAGATAAGGGAGTGTTGTTTAGAACTTTATCTCCTAAGTTATGGGTTTTATTCTGTTTACAAGATGCAATTAGACATTCTTCTGAATACAACATGAAAAGGCTTGATGCATTTAAGTTGATGCTGAGCGGTAAATGATGATCGTAGTTATTTGTGTTGACATGATGGTAGAACGAGGAAGGAATTAACATGAAACCGAAATTTTCGATTATTGTTCCAATATACAAGGTTGAACAGTATTTAGAAAAATGTGTGCATTCATTATTGAATCAAACATATAGGAATATCGAAATAATATTAGTTGATGATGGCAGTCCGGATAATTGTCCAAAAATGTGTGATGAGTTTGGGGAGTTAGATAATCGAGTTGTGGTCATCCACAAGGATAATGGAGGATTATCAGATGCACGAAATAAGGGACTTGAGATAGCTCAGGGTGAATATATTATGTTCGTCGATTCTGATGATTATATTAAGACGAATGCTTGTGAGCAATTTGTTGAATTTATCCAGCAAGGATACGACATACTTATTGGAGATGCTAGTATTGAGGGTGGCTCCGCAAATATCGAGCATATTGAGAAAACAGAAACTGTATATACTGGCGAAGGATATTTATTGACTGCTCTCACCGCTGGAAAAATGCCTATGGCTGCTTGGCTTAATGTCTACCGAAAGAAATTCTTAGAAGATAATGAACTACGATTTAAGTATGGAAGATTACACGAAGATGAAGAATTTACCCCACGAGCATTCTTAAAAGCGAAAAAGGTACACTACACAGGGATTGTTTTTTATCACTATATTATTCGAGATAATTCAATCACAACACAAAAAGATAAGAGGAAAAATGCGGAGTCACTGTATTGTACTTGTACGGAACATCAAATAATATATGATCATATAAGCAACCCCACATTGAAAAAATTGCTGTGTGATTCCCTGACAACAAAGTATTTAGGAATTATTCAAACAGGGAATTTGGCACAGTATGGGAACAAATACCTACACAGAAAGTTTTTATTGAAAAATGCAAGACTAATAAAGACTAAAATAAAAACTCTTGTATTTATAATTTCCCCAAAATTCTATTGTTATATTTACAATAAAAGGACAAGAAGATAACTTTCTATTTTCCCTTCTGTTGTGATTGAAATGGAAGGAATTGTGGATGGTTACTCAATCGTTTATTTAGTATATAGCTTAGTTAATTGTAACAGGAGGCAAAATGGTTTCAGTTTTGTATTTGACGACATTTGTTGTGATAGTTTTGTTGTGCATGAGAAGGATAAAGAAAAATAAAGGAATATCTCTTTTTCCGATTTTTTTGATGACTATAGCTGTTTTGTATCTTTTAGTGCCAGCAATGATTTTTTTGTTTGGGTCATTTGAAAAGACGAATAATGATCTTGTTAGAATAATAAGTGATTCGACGGATTCAGAAAGAGTTGCTATTTATTTTCTGGTACTATTATGTGTTGCTGCAATTTCAATTCCACAGAAAGTAAGAATCAGTAGCACACCTTATCGAAATAAGCTTTATAGCACTGATACATATGATGTTGTGCGTGTACGGAATATATCATATGATATATGTAGGATATGGTTCTGGGTCTTGTTTTGGGTTGGATTGGGTTGCACTTTTATTATGATTGCTAATATTGGACTGAGTGGATTTATCGTTTACTCTGGTTCTTTGCGTGGGGAAGGAGCTATGGAATTACAGTCTGGCTCCTTATTTGCGTATGCATCCAATTTTTCCAGATGGTTAATTGCTTCTTTGACACCAGGGATTTTGATGTATGAAATCAAGAAACGTCCTGGAATGAAAGTGCTTTTATTATTCGTGTTTGCATTGTCGGTATTGTTGCAGATATTTAATGCCGGAAAAACTAATTTCATTCTTTTTTTGATACCGGTTTTTATTTACATAATGACACGAAAAGGTTCATTCAAGATGACGCATTTGGTGTTGGCAGGGATTGCCATAGTTTTGCTTGTTCCCTTTTTAGATAATGCTTTTTATTACATTTCTAATGGAGAGAATATTGGTAACTATCGAACATCGTGGAATTTTTTGAATTATTTGATGAGCGTTGTGCGCCAATTTGCTTATCCCTACGCCAACATGGTTATGAGAGAGCCTATAACAGAGATATATGGATATAGATGGTTTTTGGACTATCTCGCAGTTCCGGTAAACTTGTTACCATCGTTTTTATTGGGTGGATTTGAATTAGATACATTATATCATTTAACAACAGAATATTATACGTCAATATTGTCGCATAAAGGCGGAATGCCAAACGATTTTTTATTCTTCTCGTATAGACAGTTGGGCGTTGTTGGTGTTGCGATTATTGGTATAATAACAGGAGCAATTATTAAAAAGTTGGATAAGATCCTTTTTGAAGTAAAAGACTTGCTTGCAATCCTTAGAATAAATACATCTCATTTTTTTACAACATACTGGTTGACAGGCGTTGTATTTATACTGATAGAACCATTGAGTGTGTTTACTTCTTTTCCAACTGTCGTTTTTTCGGTGATAATTGCAATACATTTGAACCATCGATTAAGAGGTGCTAAGATTTTACCCAAATAACGAATATTTGGGTTGATTGGAGGAAAAAATGAAGATTTGTATTCTTTCGATGCAACGTGTCAAGAACTATGGTTCGCTCTTGCAAGCTTATTCATTAAAGAAACTTATTGAGTCATTGGGTCATGAGGTTTCTTTTATCGATATTGAGCCAAATGAAAGTGAGAATCAAATACGCAAAAATGTGGTGAAATTTGATGAAGGTCAACAGGCAGGCTCTCAGAACATCTTATTGCGTATTTTAGCTCAGGATAACAATCCCTATTATGCAATAAAAAAAGCAATAAGTAAAAAACAGATACAAAAGAAACAAGGCAAATTTCAACAGGACATACTGAAGCTTGCTCTTGATAATAATAACTCCAAATACGATGTTTGCGTAATTGGTAGTGATGAAGTTTTTAATTGTATGAATGACGCTGCATGGGGGTTCACTACACAGTTGTTCGGAAATGTCGCTCAGGCATCTAAAGTTATTACTTATGCTGCATCTTGTGGATTTACTCGTTGCGAAATGCTTTCGGGTGAGGTTAAAAAAGCGGTTTGTGCCGCATTTCAAAATGTATCAGCATTTTCAGTTAGAGATGATAATACGGTACATTTTGTGGAGGAACTGAGTAAGAAAAAGCCACAGGTGAATTTAGATCCCGTTGCAGTTGGAGATTTTTATACGGAAATTCAGAGTGTCGATATTCGCAACAGACTTCCACAAAAATACTGTATTATCTATGCTTATCATGATAGAATTAATTCGCCGGAGGAGATTTGTGCTATTACTGAGTTTTGCAATCAGAACCATCTAACTCCCGTGACGATAGGAGGGTATCAAAAATGGGTACATAAACATTTGGCGTTGTCCCCATTTGAGGTTTTGGCAGCTTTTAAGGATGCAGATTTTGTGGTTACTGATACTTTTCATGGAACGCTTTTTTCGATTAAATATGCTAAACGCTTTGCTGTCATCGTTAGAGATAGTAATCGCAATAAACTTTTAGATTTGGTTAAGCGTTTTGGTGTTGAGCGGCATGAATTGAAATCAATTGAAGATATAGAGCGTGTTTATCATTATACTCCGGATCGTGCTGGGATTGATGCTGTCATTGAAAAAGAACGAGAATGCTCGTTGAAGTATTTAGAGGAAAATTTATGAGAACTGTATGTAAAAAAGATATGTGCGCTGGCTGCGGAGTATGCGTTGAATCTTGTTCAAAAAAAGCAATTCATTTGATAGAAGATATTCAAGCTTATAACGCCGTGATTGATGAAGGTAAATGTGTTGATTGTGGACGGTGTAGTAAGATATGTCCTAAAAATTATCCTTCCGAGTTCCGAACACCTATAGAGTGGTATCAAGGTTGGAGTTTAGATGAGAAAATCCGAGCCAATAGTTCCTCTGGTGGCTTTGCTTCTGCAATATCAAAGGCATTTATTGAGAATGACGGCATTGTTTGCACTTGCAAATTTCAGGGCGGAAGATTTGGCTTTCAATTTATAAATAATACTGAAGAACTTATGACGGCTGCAGGTTCTAAATATGTAAAAAGTTCTCCAATGGGAATCTACCGTGAGATAATATTAAAACTAAAAAGTGGGCAAAAAGTTTTATTTATTGGGTTGCCCTGTCAAGTGGCGGCAGTTAGAAATTATGTTGGACGAAATAAGGATGATAAGCTTTATACTATAGACTTGATTTGTCACGGAACACCTTCAGCACAGTTGTTGGATATGTATATGCAACAAAAGGGAGTGGATATAAAGACTGCATCCAAAGTTAGTTTTAGAAGCAAAACTAACTTTGGTCTTTCTGTAGACCATAGACGTATGGAAGATTACTGCCAAGATAATTATACTACAGCATTCTTAACTTCGATTTCTTATACAGAGAATTGTTATAGTTGTGATTATGCGTAACGAATGCGAGTGTCAGACTTGACGTTAGGGGATTCATGGAATAGTGATCTTCCTTCCGAGGAAGTGGAAAAAGGGGTTTCTTTGGTTTTATGTCAAACGTCGAAAGGAAAGATGCTTTTGAATGAATCGGATTTGTGCTTATATCCAGTTGATTTACAACGGGCTGTTGATGCTAATCACCAATTAACGCATCCTTCAATAAAGCCGCCAAACAGGGGGGTGTTTATCAAAAAAATAAAGGATGGCAAATCATTTAACCATACAATGCTTTTAATTGAACCACGACGTGAACTAAAAAAGATTGCAAAACGCTTGTTAAAACGAAAATAGAGGGTAAAACAAGTCATATTTTGCAAAATAGGTGGTAGCAGAAAGGAGAGACTTATTTTGTGGGTAGAATTAAATATTTAATAAAAAACTCATTGATTTTTGCGTTAGGAACATTGGGCACAAAGATTATAAATTTTTTGCTTGTTCCCCTATATACAAATGTACTGTTACCCGATGAATATGGAATAGCTGACCTTGTATTTACACTTGGGACGTTTCTTGTTCCGATACTTATATTAAATATTAACGAAGCGATATTACGGTTCTCGTTAGATAAAGAGTCTGATTCAAATAAAATTATGTCAGTAGGACTACTTGCTATTATTGCAATGGTCTGTATATCTCTTTTGGCATATCCGCTGATTAGCTTGTATGATGAAATTTCAGATTATTCGATTTACGTTGTTTTTTACATTTTATCGTCGGGCTGCAGCACTATATTTATGTATAATCTAAGAGGAAAAGAGCTTTTAATTCGCTTTTCTGTCGGAAATTTAATCAATGCGTGTACAGTTGCGTTCATGAATATACTGTTTTTGAAAGTGTTTGGATTGGGCGTGGAGGGTTATTTTCTTGCATATATTGTGGCTAATGTGGTTACGATGATATATGCTTTTTGTACAGGTGATGTATTTGCGACGATGCGTAATTTTTCCATAGATAAGAATCTGATGTTAGCTATGTTGAAATATTCTATAGTATTGATCCCAAATTCATTTATGTGGTGGGTGATGGATTCTTCTAATCGTGTTATGCTGACAGCAATATCGGGTGCAGCAGTTACAGGAATGTACGCAATCGCCGGAAAAATCCCTTCACTTGTTTCGGTTGTTTCCTCGATCTTCAATCAGGCATGGAATTATTCTGCTATAAAAGAATCAGATAGTTCAGATAGATTGGCGTATAATAATAAAATATTTGATTATCTGTTCTTTGCGGTTATGGTTATAGCAAGTTGTATTTTGTTGGTTTTGAAACCCTTTATGAGTGTTTATGTTGAAGCATCATATTATGAATCATGGAAGTATACACCGCCGCTAATATTCGGTGCGGTAGTTTTGGTGCTGTCTACTTTTCTATCAAGTACATATACTGTCGAGAAAGATAGTAAGGGCTTTTTAATATCTGCAACTGTGGGGGCGGTTACTAACATAGTCTTGAACCTTGCATTTATTCCTCTATGCGGTGCATTTGGTGCAGCAATTTCTTCGTGCCTTGGATACACTGCGGTGTTCATTTATAGATTTTTTGACACAAAAAAGTATTTGAAACTTAGTGTTTTCACGGTTAAGCATATAATACAAATTGTGTGTTTAGCTGTTGCTGTAGTCGCAACATATTGTGGTGATATCGGATATGCAATAATTGCTGCCGAGCTGCTTGTACTGTTATTTGTATCCAGGCAAAATATTAGCGAAACCCTGCATTTAGTGAAAGGCTTGTTTGCGAAATAAACCCAGTATAAATATTTACATACATCCGAACGAATGATACACAGAAATAAGGAATGGTGAATCCTTATTTTTGCAGAATGGGAGGGAATATTGCTATGAGCGGAGATACTGGATACATACTATTTTCAATATTGCGAACAGTATTTGATGGCAATCTAATGAGTAATGAAGATAAGTATTTCTTCAAAAGTATAACTTCGGCTGATGTGATGAAGCTTGCGTCCAAGCATGATATTGCACATCTTGTAGCACTTGGTCTGCTGAATAATAATTTAGCTGATGAGGAAACTAAAACACAGCTTCAGCAAATCACTTTCCGTGCAGTTTATCGCTACGAAAAATTGAATTATGAATTGATGCAGGTATGCAAAACTCTTGAAAAAGTTCAAATACCTTTCATTCCATTGAAAGGTTCCGTGATAAGAAAGTATTATCCCGAACCGTGGATGAGGACAAGCTGTGATATAGATATTCTGGTGCATGAAAAAGATTTGAAGTCTGCCATTTCCTGCTTGGTGGAGAATCTGAAATATTCAGAGCATGAGCAAAATTCTCACGATGTATCACTTTTTTCGTCAAGTGGAGTTCACTTGGAGCTACACTATGATTTGGTCGAGGAAGGATGGGCAAATTCATCCAATGCAATCCTACAAAAAGTTTGGGATTATGTTTCTCCAAGACATGATATTGTCAATATTGGTTTACACTTTTTTCACAAGGATGTTCGACCTTATGCTACTTTC
>CAZJAA010000024.1:0-76 GCA_964544055.1 uncultured Lachnospiraceae bacterium
GTGCCGACAAAAACGCCTGAGCCAACGGAGACACCAGTGCCGACAAAAACGCCTGAGCCAACGGAGACACCAGTGC
>CAZJAA010000024.1:176-52148 GCA_964544055.1 uncultured Lachnospiraceae bacterium
CGACAAAAACGCCTGCACCAACGGAAACACCGGTGCCGACTAAAACGCCTGCACCAACGGAGACACCTGCACCGACTAAAACGCCTGAGCCAACGGAGACACCTGCGCCGACAAAAACGCCAGTGCCAACGGAAAATCCGGAGCGTCTGGTGTTAAACGGATGGCAGAAGACAAGGAGCATTGAAGACGGTTTTATCCTTATTTTTCCTGATTTGTTTCGGGACTCCTATCTGCAAAAAACAGAGCAGACGTTGAAGATTGGTTACACGGCTCCTGAAAATCCAGATGTGGAATTTCAGGTGACATATTGGATGCAGCAGACGTTGGCAGAAGCGGAAGAAAAAGTGCTTCAAGCGGGTGGAAAATTACAGCAGGAAGCTGCAGAAAACAGAACTTCGTATGATTTTGTACAGGATGCGAAACTACATCAGGGTTTTTTATACGAAACACAGTTCTCCGGAGAAATGCTTGGCAGTGTGTTTGGTGAAGAAGAACTGATTACCGGTGTGATGTGGGTAGAGTTGGTATATCCGGAAAGCATGGCAGAAGAATATCAGCAGGAGCAATATCGTTTTTATGTTATAAATAACAGGGAGGAAGAGTAGATGTCAGACAAATTGGAACAGGCAATGAAAAAAATACATATTTATCTTGCCAACTGTAAAGAAAGTGCGTATTCCAGCGAGGAACTGATTGTATCCAAAAAAAGAATGTTCACCCTGTTAGAAGAGTTAAATTATGCAGTGTATGAAGCCATGGAGGAGTATGAGGTTACGGTAGCAGCACGAGAGCGCGGAATTGCTCAGGCGGAGAGGCTGGCGGCAGATATCAAGGATGAAGCAATGCATCGTGCAGAAGAAATCCACGCTTCTTCGCTTTTGTATACTCAGGAAGCAATTTCAGATTTGAAATATGCCATGGAATATATTCAGGAAAAAATGCGCAAGGAATATGAGCTGATGATGGAAAATTTCGATGAACGGTTGCAGTTTTTAGAACAGGATTCCGTAGAGGTTCTGTCGCAGCTGCAGTCGAAATCTGATGCCAAGGTTTATCTGCATTTGATTGAAGAAATAAAGGCAAAGCAGCAATTTGCCACGGAAGCAGTACAGCCGGAGTCAGCCTCTAAAAACGTTGGAAGCGCACTTTCCACAGACGTGTATGAAGCTCCGACGGATGAGTATGAAAGCAAGCTTGCTTCGTCCATTGTAGTGGAAGTGCATGATACTCCAAAAATTCCGGAAGGCTTCGGAAAGGGCAAGAGAAAGAAGAAAGGCAAAAGTAAGGCAGGCGGAGAGTCGGCAGTGACTACACAGGAGCTGGATGCGGAATATTTTGCGTTTCAGGAAGAACAGCAGAAAGCCCTGGAAGCACAGATAGCAGCAGATGCGGACACTTCCGAAGAAGGTGATGCTACTGCAGAGGCAGGAACGGACTCTATTTTTGAAGCACTAAAAAAATTCAGCTTCGGCAATAAGAAGAAATAATGATTATTCAATTTTGAAACTCGCAGATGATTATTTTCTTTGTGCCCATACCGTACAGAAGCTGTGAGCAAAACAGAATATTTTGATACTGTGTGTTTTCACAATGAAAAAACCCCTGAATCTGTTAGATTCAGGGGTTTCGCAATTCATAAAAATGCGGAAGGCGGGACTTGAACCCGCACGTCAAATCCGACACATGATCCTTAGTCATGCCTGTCTGCCAATTCCAGCACTCCCGCATCTTACTTAGTAACTGCTGCACTCTCTTGAGCACTTTGATATTATATATCATAATTTTAAATTTGTAAACCCCTAATTTTAATTTTTTTTCAAAAAAAATAACCAGAAAGCAAAATATAAGCAAATATTCAGGCAATATACTTCTTTGAAAGGGCAAAATCCACTTGCTGCGAGTTGCTTCCTGCTCACAAACAGGCGTACGACAAAGTCGCACGCCTGTTTGTGAATTTTGATGAGAGGAACTATTTTTAGTTCTTCTGGGCGTCGTCCAGCTTTTTGTTTCTGAAATATACAATTACATTTAAAGATACGATGATAAGGTTGATGAAATATACAACCAGCACATAGTTAAATTTGTAATCTGGAGTCAGAAACTTTGAAGCAATACCGGCAATGTAACCGGTGATGATTAAAAGAATAAACCAGAGACTTGTGCCTTTTGTGGTTCTTGCCTTGTAGGCTTTCATGACGTTGATTGGCCAGGAAAGTCCAAAGCAGATTAACATAACAGTTTCCAAAATAGAACTCATAATGTTATTTCTCCTTTGTTTTTTTCTCTGCCAATCATAGTAGCACGCAAAGGAACAGTTGTCAATCACCATAAAATTAAAAAATTGTTCAAAGCAAAATTTAAGCATGAAAAAGCAATACTTAAGAAACGTAGATGTTGACGTAAAATTTTTTAAGTATTATAATAAGGACAAACATTCTGGAGGTGGACAATATGAAAAAAAAGAAAGGTTTATCATTAATTGCGCAACTGATTTTGAGCGCTGTTGTTCCTGTCTTTTTAACCGGTGGTATCGTTACCTTTGTAGGAATTAACGCACTGACAACCGGTATGAGAACAGAGAAGCTTGGCGATCTTGCAATTTTAGCAGACAGCATTGCGGCAGCTTATGAGGCCCTGGATGATGGAGAATATTATGTAAAAGACGGCAGTCTGATGAAGGGCAGACTGAATATTTCGGAGCAAACCGAGTTACTGGACTCCTTTATGGCAGACAGTTACAACGAAGTGACTTTTTTTTATGATAATATGCGTTATGCAACAACAATTACAGATCATGACACAGGAGAAAGAATTGTAGGAACCGCCTGCTCGGATGAAGTGTACCAGACAACGGTGCTCCGGAGCGAAATTTTTGAGTCAAATGATGTTGTAATCGATGGCGAAGCATATTATGCGGCCTATGTTCCGTTAAAAAACGGAACGCAAACAATTGGTATGCTGTTTTGCGGTGCACCAAGAACAGAGGTCGCAAACTACATAAATGAGAAAGCAGCAATGATGGTTGCTTCATTGGCGGGAATGCTTGTTATTTCTCTGGTTCTTGTTGGATTATCTGTATACAGCCTCTCGAAAGGAATTAAGGCAGCAGAAAAAGCAGTGCTTGGTCTGGCAGAAGGAAATCTGGCAGTGGAGGTTGACGAAAAAAGCAAAAAACGTACCGATGAACTCGGTGACATGGTTCGCGGCATTGAACGGTTAAAAGTGCATCTGATCGATGCTGTTCAAAAAATTAAGGCAGCAGCAGATGACCTGATGAATGCCGGAGCCGAGGTTAATTCCATGGCGGCCGAAATCAACTCTTCTTCAGAAGAAATTTCTAACGCAGTCAATGATATTGCAAAGGGTGCGTCTTCTCAGGCAGAGGAAATTGAAACAGCCTCCGGACGAATCAATGAAATGGGCACGGTAATTGAAAACATTGTGGGCAGCGTGGCAGTTTTGGATGAAACTTCCGGCCGTATGAAAAAGTCAGGGGATGATTCCTTACAGATTGTTCATGCACTGTCCGGTTCGAATGACCGCACGATGGATGCGGTTGACCGGATTTCCAGACAGATTACGGCAACCAATGAATCGGCAAATAAAATCAGTGAAGCGGTGGAAATTATTACAGACATTGCTTCCCAGACAAATCTTCTTTCCTTAAATGCATCCATCGAAGCGGCAAGAGCAGGAGATCAGGGACGCGGATTTGCGGTTGTTGCAGATCAAATCAGAAGTCTTGCAGAACAGTCCGGCAGCTCGGCACAGCATATTACAGCCATTATTGAAGAACTTTTGAAGGATTCTGAGCAGACAGTGGCAGTGATGCAGGAGGTTCAGCAGATTGTAAACGAACAGAAAGAAAAGCTGGAAGAAACAAAGAAGCAGTTTGCCAACGTGACATCCGGAATTGAAGAATCCCATTCAGAAACAAATGAAATTAAAGGCCAGACAGAAATCTGTGATACGGCAAGAGTTTCCGTAGTTGATATCATTTCCAATCTTTCCGCCATTTCCGAAGAAAATGCAGCTTCTTCGGAAGAAACAACAGCTTCTATGGCTGAACTCAGTTCAACCATCGGTACTCTGGCAGATTCTGCAGAAAAGCTGCGGAGTATATCCGACGTGCTGGAAGAGGAAATGAAGTTCTTCAAACTATAGTCAAGGATATTCGAAATCCGCTTCACTACTTGCTCATATAAAATCGATGCTTCGCATTCCACCAGGTGCCGGGTTCAAACCCGGTATCTGGCAAAAGCGTTCAACCCATTACCCAAGGTAATGGGTTTTCTTTTATTTTATAAAAAATGATTGATTTCTTTATAAAACCATGTATAATTAACTTGTTTACTGTTTTATTACAGTAAAGCATTGAAAATAATCCGCCCAGGAAAAAGAAGGAGGATGCTTACATGGAACGTAAGAAATTGATTGAATTTCGTAATATTACGAAGAGCTTTGACAAGCAGATTACCCTAAAAGGGATTAATCTGGACATTTTTGAAAATGAATTTGTGACCTTACTGGGTCCCAGCGGTTGTGGTAAAACCACGCTTCTCCGAATACTGGGCGGCTTTTTGGAAGCAGACGAAGGAAGCATTATCTTCAATGGAGAAGAAATCACTCATGTACCGCCTTACGAACGTGAGTTAAATACGGTTTTCCAAAAATATGCCCTGTTTCCTCATTTGAGTGTCTATGAAAATATTGCCTTTGGTCTGAAGCTCAAAAAAATGAGCAAGGACGTTATCGAGCAAAAGGTAATGAAAATGTTAAAGCTCATTGGCTTAGAGGGTTATGAAAACAAGAATACAACCCTGCTTTCCGGCGGACAGCAACAGCGTGTTGCCATTGCGCGAGCACTGGTAAACGAGCCAAAGGTGCTACTCCTTGATGAACCGTTAGCAGCACTTGACTTAAAGCTGCGAAAAGAGATGCAGTATGAGTTAAAACGTATCCAGCAGGAGGTTGGCATTACCTTTATTTTTGTTACGCACGACCAGGAAGAAGCTCTGACTATGTCCGACAAAATTGTAGTTATGAACGGCGGTGAAATCCAGCAAATTGGCTCTCCGGAAGAAATTTACAATGAGCCTGCCAACCGTTTTGTTGCAAACTTTATCGGAGAAAGTAACATTCTGCCTGCGGTTATGGTAGATGATTATAAAGTCCGTTTTGACGATATCACATTTGATTGTGTAGACTATGGCTTTAAGAAGAACGAGCCGGTCGATGTCGTTATCCGTCCGGAGGATATCGACATTGTTCCGACGGAGCAGGGCAAGATGACCGGTGAGGTTTTAAGCACCCTGTTCAAGGGCGTTCATTACGAAATCATGGTGGAAACCGTACCCGGCACCAGTGTCACGGTCGATATGCGCGTGATTCATACCCATGAGGTAACAAGTGAAAACGGAAAAGAAAAAATCAATGCCAGCAATTTCTATGTAGACCTGGAAGATGTAGAAAAGCTGGACGACAAAGAAATTATTGCGCGTTCCAATGCTATGGCATGGAGCACGGAAAATGATGAATACATTTCCATTGCCAGCCTCGAATATGACATTAAGCCGGAGCTTGGCAGTTATCCGGTCGTTTTTTCCACGGCAAATGGTACAGCCGTAGAACGAACCGTTTTTGTGGTAAATCAGCCGTTTATTAAAAATGAGAAGGCAAATGAAGCCATCATGGCATTCAACTTCTTTACCACAGCAGATGAAATCAAAGAATCCCAGACGCTGGATACGGATATTAAAACCTGGGCAAATGCACAGGGCTGGAAATTAAGCGATGAGAACCAGAATATTGACATCAGTGTGGATTATGATTTTGAACCGCAGGATGTTACGGAGGGTGTTTACAAAATTACCTTCTGGACGGTCGGACGCGAATTTAAAATACATACAACGGATTATTCAGAGGTTGGTCAGGAGGTCGGCCTGACATTCTTCCCTGAGGATATCCATGTTATGTCACGGATGGACTACTAAATGAAAAAGTTTTCCAAGCTGGCATTTCCTTATATTGTATGGGCAGCACTGATGCTGGTTCTGCCAATGCTCCTGATTTTATTATATTCTTTTACAGAGCATGGCAACTCCATCATTTCCTTTGCCTTTACGTTGGACCATTATGTAAAGTTCTTTTCCGACCCGGACTTTCTGCTGGTTCTGTGGCGTTCCTTTGGAATTGCCGTAAAAACAACGATACTCTGTCTGCTGTTAGGCTATCCGATTGCTTACTTTATTGCTCGCAGCACAGAAAGGGTACAGAATATTTTAGTACTCTGCATTACCATTCCAACCTGGATTAATATGCTGGTTCGTACCTACGCATGGATTGGACTCCTGAGTGATGGCGGTCCATTTCAAAAGCTACTCGGACTGATTGGTCTTGGTGATGTGGAAATTTTGTATACAGAATTTGCCGTACTTCTCGGCATGGTATACAACTTTTTGCCATTTATGATTTTACAGATTAACACCTCACTCTGCAAAATGGATCAATCTCTGTTAAATGCGAGTGCAGACCTTGGAGCAACTCCGGTACAGACGTTCTGGAAGGTAACATTTCCGCTGTCGCTGCCGGGTGTCATCAACGGAATTACTCTCGTATTTTTGCCTGCAATCAGTGCGTTCTTTATTCCAAAGCTGCTTGGCGGCGGACAATACTTCTTAATCGGAAACCTGATTGAAAACCAGTTCATTACGGTAGGAGAATGGAACTTCGGCAGTGCCATTTCCATGATTATGGCGGTTGTTATGATGTTGCTGATGAAAGTAGTGAAAATTCTGGAAACACGGAATCAGGCTGGAAAGGAGGACAACTGATATGAAAAAAAGCAGTCGTTCCTTCGGCAGAATTCTTATGACTCTGGCAATTGTGTTTTTTTATCTGCCGATTTTGTATATGATTATTTTCTCTTTCAATGAGGGAAAATCTTTAACCAGCTTTACCGGATTTTCGCTGCGCTGGTATCAGCATATGCTGGAATCCAGAGATATGATGAGTGCGCTGTACACAACGTTCAGCGTGGCAATTCTGGCTACGATTATTTCTACGGTTGTGGGAACTATAGCAGCCATTGGACTTTCCAGCTCAAAAAAAGTTATTCGTGATGTAATGGAGCAGGTCAACAACTTTCCAATTATGAACCCGGATATTGTGACTGCCATTGGCTTTATGCTGCTGTTTATCACTTTTAAGGTAGAACGTGGCTATGTGACCATGCTGTTGGCGCACATTGCTTTCTGTATTCCATATGTGATGCTGTCTGTTATGCCAAAGGTGCGTTCTCTTGACCCAAACCTTGCAGATGCAGCCATGGATCTGGGTGCTACGCCATGGAAAGCTTTAGTTAAAGTTATTGTGCCGCAGATTACACCGGGTATCTTTTCTGGTGCGCTCATTGCTTTTACCATGTCGGTGGACGATTTTATTATTTCATATTTTGTTACCGGTGGTGGTGTCAAGAACTTAAGTATTATGGTATATACGATGAGCAAGCGTGTAAATCCAAGCATCAATGCAGTTTCCACACTGGTGGTACTGATTATCACCATTGCTCTTGTCATTATTAACGTTGTGCCTGTGTTGGCGGCAAAGCGACCAAAAAAAGCAGAAATGAGCAAAAAGAAAATTGCAATTCCTGGTATTGTGGCAGCTGCCGTGGTGGTTTGTATTGTTGTGGCAGTCGGTCTTCATAAAAACACTGGTACGGATTTGCCATATTCCGGTCAGACGCTTTATATCTATCTTCCGGGAGAATATATGGGAGAAGAAATCATTCCGACTTTTGAAGAACAGACGGGTGCAACCGTAATTGTAGAAAATTTTGATTCCAACGAGCAGGCATACATCAAGGTGACAAATGGTGAGTCCTACGATATCATCATTCCGAGTGATTATATGATTCAGCGTCTGATGAACGAAGGCTATTTACAGAAGCTAGACCAGTCGCTGCTTACCTGTTGGGACAGCCTGGATGAAGCGGTGCTTAGTCCTGCGTTTGACCCGGATAACGAATATTCTGTTTCTTACTTCTGGGGTACCGTTGGTATCGTATATGATAAGACAAAGGTTTCGGAAGAAGACCTGGAAGAACAGGGCTTTGGAATTTTCTTAAATGAAAAGTACAAGGGTGATATTTATTTGTACGATTCCGAACGTGATTCGTTTATGATGGCATTAAAGGATTTGGGTTATTCCATGAATACCGAAAATGAAGCAGAGCTTCAGGAAGCCTATGAATGGCTGGTGCAGTGTGTAACCACCATGGAGACGGAAATTGTAACGGATGAAATTATTGATAACATGGCACAGGGCAGAAAAGCACTGGGACTGTGTTATTCCGGTGATGCAACCTATATCATGAGTGAAAATGAAAACATGGGCTTTTATCTGCCGGATGAGGGAACCAATCTCTGGTATGATTCCATGGTAATTCCAAAAACGGCGGAAAGCGTGGAGCTGGCACATGAATTCATGAACTTCATCTGCTCTTATGATATGGCATATGCGAACTCGGAGTATGTCGGCTATACATCGCCAAATCTGGAAGTAAAAGAAGCCTTGTCTTCCGAAGAGGAAGAGGGAAGCTACGCTGGAATCAATGCGTACCTTCCAAGAACCGAGCATCCGTTAGATGAAGTATTTGTTTTTAACGAAGAAGTGAAAAAAGTAATGGGCAATCTTTGGAGTAAAGTTAAGATTGCAGCAAGCAACGCAAAATAAAATGTAAGCCTGTGATAATCAAAAGTTATCACAGGCTTTTGTTTTACCGGAATAAGAAAAATCGGATGCTTCAAACACAGGGAGTAATGGAAAATCTGCATAAACAACGTGCAAGCTGGTTTATGTCTGACTGTTGTCGGAATGACATCCGATATTTTCTATGAGCGCAAGAAAAAGATCACGCTGTTTTGGAGACAGCAGCGCCCAGTGTTTTAAAAGCTGTGCCTGCTCCGGAGAAAGAGAAATTACATCTGTTTCGCTGAAAAACTGAGACAGGGTAATTCCAAAGGTTGCGCATAAATGCTCTAAGGTCGGAATGCTTGGAAGGGTGTTCCGGTGATAAATGTTTGCAATTGTTGATGGTGCGAGCCCGGATTCTTTTGCCAGACGGTATTCGGTCCATCCTCTGTTTTTTGCCAGTTGTTTGATTCGTTGAATTGTATCCATTTTTTTCATCACCTCTGAGTTATATTTTACCGTTCAGACGAGCATTAAAATAGCATTTTGTTGAGTTGCAAAATATCTCTCAATATGGTATACTCAGTAATAGTAAAAAAATGTATCAGAATGAAATAGAAAATGAATTTTGTTCAGAATGGAGAAAAATGGAAACAAAAGGATTAGAAAAAAAAGAGTATTTTTTAGGCAAAGAGGATCCATATACTTTTGTCATGTTGACTCTGGATATTGGGGAAGTGCTGGAAGAAAACCGACAGGAAACAGAACAGCTTTTTACGGAATTTGAAGAGATGTTGCTGAAAAAGCTAAGTTCAGGGACCATTTTATTGCGGTTTGAAGAAGATGTATATCTTGCATTCGCTCCCTTTATTCTGGATAAAACGCATTTGATGAAAGTATTTGACCGGCTTCAGCAGGAGTATTCAGAACGCTTAAGGAATGCCTGTCCAAAAAGAAAAGCGGCAGTTGCAATCGGATGTATTATCGGAGAAAGGCAGACGACGCTGGAACAATTGTCAGAAACAGCGGGAAAGTTAGTAGCTGCACTGCGAAAGCAGGGCAGGCATGGCTACAAAATCATGGAGCAGAATTAAAAAAAGTTCCAATGCAGCTTTGGCGAAAAGCCAAAGGCATTGAAACTTTTTTGCTGACTAAGCCTGCTGGTAATAGCTTAAGAAATCATGAAGCTTGCCCATGGCATCTTCCAGAACCTCCACACGCGGCAGATATACAACCCGGAAATGGTCTGGCTGCTGCCAGTTGAAGCCTTTTCCGTTAATTAACAGAAGCTTTTTGTCACGCAGCAAATCCAGCGCAAATTTTTCGTCATTTGTAATATTGAATTTTTTAACGTCAATCTTTGGAAAGATGTAAAAAGCTGCCTTTGGTTTAACCGCAGAAATGCCCGGAATGTCATTTAACGCCTGATAAACATATTCACGCTGCTCGTAAATCCGTCCGCCGGGTACAATATAGTTTTTGACACTCTGATAACCACCCAACGCCGTCTGTACAATGGACTGGGCAGGCACGTTGGAGCATAAGCGCATATTGGAAAGCATATTCAGTCCCTGAATGTAATCCTTTGCAATGTTTTTGTTGCCGCTAAGTACCATCCAGCCGATACGGAATCCGGCAATCATGTGTGATTTGGACAGACCGCTGAAAGTGACGCAGAACAAATCCGGAGCAAGGGAAGCAATGGAAAAATGCTCCAAATCGTCCATAACCAGACGATCATAAATTTCATCAGAGAAAATCATTAACTGATGTTCTCTGGCAATGGCAACAATCTGCTCTAATACTTCCTTTGGATACAGAGCACCGGTTGGGTTGTTTGGATTGATGATAACAATTGCCTTGGTATGGGAAGTTACTTTCTTTTTCATATCTTCGATATCCGGATACCATTCGGACTGTTCATCACAGATATAGTGTACTGCCTTTCCTCCGGCAAGTGTAACGCAGGCCGTCCAGAGTGGGTAGTCCGGAGAGGGAATCAGCACCTCGTCTCCATCATCTAACAGAGCAGACATACTTAAATTGATAAGCTCACTGACACCGTTGCCGGTATAAATGTCATCCATTGTAACGTTTGGAATATTTTTCAACTGGGCATACTGCATAATTGCTTTTCGGGCAGCAAACAGTCCCTTGGAATCGGAATAGCCTTCACAGTCGGTCAGCTGTCTGCGCATATCGTAAATGACTTCGTCCGGCGTACGAAAGCCAAATGGCGCAGGGTTACCGATGTTCAATTTTAATACCTGTGTGCCCTCATGCTCCATGCGTGCAGCTTCCTCCACGACCGGACCTCGCACATCATATAATACATTATCTAATTTGGTTGATTTTTTAAATTCTCTCATACTGTTGCTTTCCTTTCTGCTGTTTAAATTGAACTTCTTTTCTTTTGTGGAAGCCGGAGTGTTCGGCACATCTTTCCCTGCCAGCCAGTCTGGTTCAACATCAAGCACTTTTGCCAAAAAGTGCAGAATTTCTCTGCGGGGAATGGTTTTGCCGGAAACATACTGACTAATGTGACTTTTTCCGAGTTTTATGCCGTTTTCTTCGGCTAAACGTACAAGTTCAATTTGCTTCATCTTCTTTTGTTGAAGCTGTTCGTTTAATCTGACAGAAAAAATTGAACTTTCCATAACCTTCTCCTTTCCAATTTTGCTTTCTAAGGTGAATTATACCTTTCATGAACAAAAAGTTCAATAGTTTTTTTGAAAAAAGTTCAAAATAAAGTGCAACGGGCTTTGAAGGTAAGAAAGCATTGTAGAAAAAGGTTGCAATAATCGCATCCGGGAGCTATAATTATTAATATCTTAATTATCCATTTTATGGGAAAACAGGAGGGCAAATGATGAAATCAATAAGAACAAAAATTACAGCAGCCATTGTACTTTGCTCGTTAATTTCTGCAGCTTTTATCAGCCTGCTGAGCATTTCCGATTCCAGAGCAATATCCAATGCTGCGGCGGAAAAAGAACTGGTACTGGCGTGTGCCAATACGGGTGGAGAAATTAATGCAATGATTTCCAGAATTGAGCAGTCGGTGAATACGGTAAGCGACATAGCAATGGACAGTCTGGATTTTTCCAACTTTAAAAATAACAACACATATGTGGAAGAATATACCAACAACTTAAAAGAAATCTTTTTTACGTTTGCAGAACATACAGATGGTACGATTACCGCATATATCCGCTACAATCCGGAATTTACGGAGCCGACCTCCGGACTTTTTCTGACGCGTAATAATACAAATTCTGCGTTTGAAAGTGCTACACCAACGGATTTCAGCATGTATGATCCATCGGATGTGGAACATGTCGGCTGGTATTATCTTCCGGTAGAAAATAAGGCTCCGCTCTGGATGGATCCTTATTTGAATGCTAACATCAATGTTTATATGATTTCTTATGTGGTTCCTTTATATGAAAACGGTGTTTCCGTTGGTATTCTCGGCATGGATATTGACTTTGGACAGCTGACAGCACTGGCAGATGCTGCAACAGCGTTTGAAACCGGTTACTCCTTTATTGTAAGTTCCTCTGGAACGGTGCTGTATCACAAGGATATTCCTTCCGGCACGGACCTTGGCACATATAATGAGGGAGAACTTCAGGATGTCAGGGAGTTTGTTTTAAATTCCTCCAATCAGGGAAAAACGCTGCAATATAACTATAATGGAAATGAAAAATATCTTTCATACCTAGAGTTGGGCAACGGAATGAAGCTTGTTCTGACAGCACCTCTGATGGAAATTAAAGCAGATGCCAATGCCCTTTCTATTCAGATTTTGGGCTTCCTTGCTATAGGCATCGTGATTTCGCTGATTCTTGGAATTTTAATCAGCATTACTATTGCAAAACCGATTACAGGAATTACAGGCATTATCAAACAGACCTCGGAGCTTGATTTCCGTAAAAATGCCGGCATTGAAAAACTGATGAAAAAGAAAGACGAGACCGGTATTATGGCAACAGCGGTATACGAAATGCGGGGAGTGCTAAGGGAGCTTGTTGCTGCAATGGAACATGTGAAAGACAGCCTGACAGGCAACATGGAAAGACTGGATGGCGTCATGCGGGAAAACAATTCCATTTCCGAAGACAATTCGGCAACAACACAGGAGCTTGCAGCCGGTATGCAGGAAACCGCAGCCAGTGCGAATATGATTGTTGGTAACATTGGTGGTATTCAGGAAAATGTGGTGGATATTCGTGAGCTTTCCGAGCAGGAACAGAAAGAATCGGAACAGATTATGAACCGTGCCAAGGAACTCAGAAATGCAACCAGAACCTCCAACGAAAAGGCAATGGCAATTTATGCCGAGATGAAGAACAGAACAGGTGAAGCCATTGAAAAATCCAAAGTGGTTGCAAAGATAAACGAATTGACCAACGACATCAGAAACATTTCTTCCCAGACCAATCTTCTTGCTCTGAATGCCAATATTGAAGCAGCAAGGGCAGGAGATGCCGGAAGAGGCTTTGCGGTAGTTGCAACGGAAATCGGAGCTTTGGCAAACCAGACGTTCCAGACTGTAGACGGGATTAACGAAATTGTCGGGGAAGTGAATGAGGCAGTACAGAACATGACCGGCTGCATCCAGATCATTATGAATTTCCTTGAGGAAACCGTAGTGGCAGACTATGATGCCTTTGGCCAGGTCGGAGAACGCTATGAAAAGGATGCAGAAACTTTTGCCGGTTCTATGCGGAAAATTTATGCCGAAATTTCGGAACTGAATCATAAAATCACAGAAATTGCAGATACAATGGAAAATGTTAATCATACCATTACGGAATCCGCAGAAGGTGTTAATGTGATTGCGGAAAAATCCGGGGATGCAGTAGCAAAGACACAGGAAGGGTATGAGCATTTAAGAAACAGCGAGGAGAGTCTGAATCTTTTGAAAAATCTGATTAATAAATTCCGTATTTAATCAAAGCTTCCATGTAGCACAAAAGGCTACATGGAAGCTTTTTATGTATTTCCTGTTGCGTAAAAACGCTCCGCTTGGATGCGCACTCGTGCGAGAAGAAAAAAGTCGCAAGCGATGGCACTCGGTGCGAGAATGTGCCAAGGCACATTCTTTGTTCAGGTTTTTAACGGCACATTTTTGGAATGTTTTGTTGACAGACCAACGGCAAAACGGTATTATTAAAGATGGGAAATTGTATATAATAATAGAAAAGAACAAGGCATAGCATGATAAAAATGATAACAGGGTTTCAGCAACGGAAAGGAGACAGACGGTATGAAAATTAAATTTTGCGGTGCTGTATCGGCAGTGACCGGTTCCTGTCATCTTGTGACAACAGACCGGCATCAGATTTTGTTAGACTGCGGTATGTTTCAAGGCGGGAAAAAGGAAGAGGAAGCAAATTTAGAACCATTTGCATTTAAACCGTCAGATATTGAGTGTGTGATTTTAAGTCATGCTCATGTAGACCATTGCGGCAGACTTCCGCTGCTTGTGAAGCAGGGCTTCTCCGGACCAATTTACTGCACGGATGCAACGGCAGATTTACTGAAAGTGATGCTGCCGGACTGTGCACATATCCAGCAGAAAGAAGCAGAATGGGCAAGCAAGAAAGCGGCAAGAAAGGGACTTCCGGAGGTAGAACCGATGTATACGATGGAAGACGCTAATGCGGCATTGAAGCTTGTGGTTCCTGTGTTATACGACCAACTGTTTACGGTCAATGACCAGATGCAGGCGGTATTTAATGATGCTGGACATATTCTTGGATCTGCCATAACGGAGCTTTGGATTACGGAACAGGAAAAGACAATCAAGCTGGTATATACCGGAGACATCGGTGTAAACGACCGTCCAATCCTGCGGGATCCGGTAAAAATTAAAAAAGCTGATTTCGTTGTGATGGAATCGACCTATGGAAACCGGCTGCATGAGAGCAATGCCGAAAGCATTCAGTCACTCATTGACATTATTGTCGACACGGTAAAGCGGGGCGGCAATGTGATTATTCCGGCATTTGCCGTGGGACGCACCCAGGAACTGATTTATGAGCTTAACCGGTTCTATGAATCGGATCGGTATTACCACGACCTGCTTCAAAACGTACAGGTTTATATTGACAGTCCGATGGCGGTGACCACCACCCAGGTATTCCGCAGAAATGCCCAGGTATTCGATAAAGAAACAAAGGAATATATTCTGGCAGGGGATAATCCGTTGGATTTTCCAAATTTGAATTTTACCCGGACGAGTGAAGAGTCTAAGGCACTCAACGAGGATAAAACGCCTAAAATTATTATTTCTGCCAGCGGTATGTGCGATGCTGGACGAATCCGTCACCATTTAAAGCATAATCTCTGGAATCCGAAAAACAGCATTGTATTTGTTGGGTATCAGGCAAACGGAACACTGGGACGGCGCATTGTGGAAGGAGAAAAGGAGCTTTCCGTTCTGGGAGAAAAAATTCTTGTGCAGGCAAAGGTATATTACCTGGAAGGTTTTTCAGGACATGCGGATTATTTGGGATTGATGGACTGGGTACAGGGACTGAAAAAAGCACCACAGCATATTTTCCTGGTACACGGTGAAACAGAGGCAAAGGAAGCCTTGGAACAGCGCATCAGGGAAACAACCGGCTATCCGTGCACGGCAATTCACGGAGTAACCGAGGTTGACCTAGCAGATGCCAAGGGTGTGACCTTTGAGGAGGCAACCGAGGAGCTTGTGGATGAAGAACAGGTTCACGCCCTGCAGGACAGACTTGCCGATTTGCAGGATACTGTCAATGAATTTTTAGTGAACGCAAATCTGATGGTGGAGGAAAAGCTTTCACCGGAGCATTTGATTGAGATTAAAAATGCTGTGATGCAGCTGGAAAAAGAAACGCTCCAACTTGGCATGACCGTAACAAAGGAAGGAAGAAAATAGACCATGAACGATTTTATTACGATGACCATAGGAAAACAAAAGAATATTGCTTTGATTGCGCACGATGGCAAAAAAGCAGAAATTGTAGCATGGTGCCAGGAAAACAAGGATATTTTAAAAGGACATTTTCTGTCCGGTACAGGAACAACCGCACGCATGATTACCGAAGCTACCGGACTTCCTGTGCGAGGCTATAACTCCGGTCCTCTGGGCGGCGACCAGCAGATTGGTGCTAAAATTGTCGAAGGAAAGATTGATTTTGTAGTGTTCTTTTCTGATCCATTTGCAGCCCAGCCACATGACCCGGATGTAAAGGCATTGCTACGGATTGCTCAGGTGTACGACATTCCGATGGCGAACAACAAGGCAACTGCGGATTTTCTGCTGCATTCCAGCCTGATGGACGAGGAATATGACCATAACATTATAAATTTTAATAAACGGATTAAAGAGCGGGCAGAAAGCTTGAAATGATAAAACGAAAGCGACAACGCTTTTGCGGAAAGAACCAGAAAGCTCGGACAGAAAGGTTATCCCTATGAAGATATTATTGGCGGCAGTCAATGCAAAGTATATACATTCAAATCTGGCGGTCTACTGCCTGCAGTCCTATGCGGCATCCAAAGGCCATGCGGTGGAGCTTGCTGAGTACACCATCAATCAGCAGGCGGGGGATGTCCTGCGTGATTTATACGAAAGAAAGGCAGATGTCGTGGCTTTTTCCTGCTACATCTGGAATATTGAATTTGTGCAGAAGGTGCTGAAAGATTATAAAAAGGTTTGTCCGGACAGTGACCTCTGGCTAGGTGGTCCGGAGGTGTCCTACCGGGGCGAAGCACTTTTAAAGAAACTGCCGGAGGTTTGCGGCGTTATCGTGGGAGAAGGCGAAGAAACCTTTGCGAAGCTGGTGGAAGCGTATCAGAGAAGCGGTGCCCAGCAGATGACAGCAAAGGAGAGCAGGGAGAATCCGGTTAAGGAATCAGGGAAGATGACTGCTTTGTCGGCAACCGTGGATTTTTGTAATATTCCGGGTCTTGTGGTGCGTCTGCCGGAGGGAGAAATTGTTACCACGCCGCCGGCGGTGCCGCTTGACTTTTCCACTCTGCCGTTTCCGTATGGAACAATTCCTCTTACTTCTTTTGAAAACAGGATTGTGTATTATGAATCCAGCCGGGGCTGTCCGTTTTCGTGCGCATATTGTCTTTCATCCATTGACAAACGGGTGCGTTTCCGCAAGCTGGAGCTTGTAAAAAAGGAACTTTCTTTTTTTCTGGAACAGGGAGTACCGCAGGTAAAATTTATTGACCGCACTTTTAATATAAATGCGCAAAGAACCATGGAATTATGGAGCTTTATCAAAGAAAACGACAATGGAAGAACGAATTTTCATTTTGAAATAGCGGCAGAATTATTAACCACAGAGCAGACAGAGCTTTTAAATTCCCTGCGTCCGGGGTTGATTCAGCTGGAAATCGGCGTGCAGTCTACGAATATAGAAACTCTTTCCGCAGTGAACCGGAAAACTGAGCTTACGAGGCTTCAAAAAAAGGTGGCAGCGGTGCGCAATAAAAATAACGTACATATTCATCTGGACCTGATTGCAGGGCTTCCGCACGAAACGTTGGAATCTTTTCGTCACTCCTTTGATGATGTGTACCGGATGCACCCTCATCAGTTGCAGTTAGGCTTTCTGAAAGTACTCTCCGGTGCACCGATGGAGCAGATGACCAAAGAAACCGGGACGGTCTATCAAAGTGCACCGCCGTATGAAGTATTGTCTACAAAATGGTTGTCCTATGAGGATATTATTTTGCTAAAAAAAGTGGAAGAACTGGTAGAGGTTTATTATAACAGCGGACAGTTTGTGTACAGTTTTATGTATTTACAGCATTTTACGGAAAGTCCGTTTGTCCTGTTTGAGACACTTTCCGCTTTTTATGAGGGAAAAGGGTATTTTGGGTTAAAGCTGTCACGCAGAAAACGCTATGAAATTCTACAGGAATTTGTGGAAGAATACTTTTTGAGCAAAAAGGCTCTGGATGCGCCGGAAGACGGGGCTGCATCGTATACAGAACACCGGGAAGGGCGGTGTGCAGAAAATCAAGAAACACCAGATTGCCTTGTGTTTGGGCAGCTGTTATTTTACGATTACTGTCTTCGGGAAAAGCCAAAGGCACGTCCTGCGTTTGGAGAGAGCAGTCAGCTGGATAAACAGACGCTAAAAGAGGTCTATGTTTCCTTTCAGATAAACCGCGAAGCAGAAGGAATGCATGATGTTGAGCAGTTTTTTCTTGATCCGGTAAAGACGGCAGAAAGCGGCACGGCAACAGGAGCTGCGTGCTATGTGCTGTTTTCCTATGAGCAGAGGGAAGCCATGTATGGCGATGCGATGACGAAAATGGCATATTTGATTAGGAAAAAGCAGAAAGAGGTGGTGCCGGATGGCAAAACGCAACCTATCGCAAAAAGAAAAAGAGAGAGTAGCTGAGGTGTTACGTCGTCTGGATACCCGGTATACAACCGAATACCGATGTTATCTGGAACATGAAACACCATGGCAGCTTTTGGTGGCAACCATTTTAAGTGCCCAATGTACAGATGCCAGAGTCAATCTGGTGACAAAGGATTTATTTGTAAAATATCCGGATGTACAGGCATTTGCAAACGCTGATTTGGCAGAGCTGGAACAGGACATTCATGCGACCGGATTTTATCATAATAAGGCAAAAAATATCATTACCTGCGCCAGAAGGATTCTGACTGAGTTTAACGGAGAAGTGCCGCATACGCTGGAAGATTTAACATCACTGGCCGGAGTCGGAAGAAAAACGGCAAATGTGATTCGCGGCAATATATATCACGAACCGAGCATTGTGGTGGATACGCATGTAAAGCGGATATCGAAAAAGCTTGGCTTTACTAAGGAAGAGGATCCGGAAAAAATTGAATTTGATCTGATGGAGCTTTTACCAAAAGACCACTGGATTTTATACAATATCCATATCATTACACTGGGCAGAAGCATCTGTACGGCAAGAAATCCGAACTGTATGGAGTGCTTTCTGGCGGATGTGTGTAAGGCGGGAGTAAAACAGTAAAAAGGGATGGGAAAGCTTCTGCGAAAACAGGACGGTAGTGTTAGTGGTATAAATATGGAAAACGAATAAAAAGGACAGGAGAGAAACGCAGAATGATAGCAATTGACGTGGAAACTACAGGCATTAGTCCGGAAAAGGAACGCATCATTGAAATCGGAGCTTTCCGGGTGGAAACCGGAGAAGTGTTCCGTACTTTCGTGCAGCCGGGACGGCCTCTGCCGGAAAAAATTACGGAGCTGACGGGCATCACAGACGAAATGCTGGTTGGTGCACCGGAGGAGCAGGAGGCAATGCAGGAGCTGCTTGCGTTTCTGGCAGGAGATACCGTTCTTCTGGGACATAATATTGCTTTTGACCACAGCTTTTTAGTACAGGCAATCAGACGCTGCGGATTGGAAGAACCACAGTTTTACGGAATTGACACATTAAAGCTTGCCAGAGTGCTTTGCCCGGAGCTTCCTAATAAAAAGCTGGAAACGGTTGTGGCACACTTTGGGCTGACTAATGAGCGTGCACACCGGGCATTCGAGGATGCCAGAGTCACGGCGGAGGTATACCGCTGTCTGTGCGGACTTAGTCGGGAGCAGGAATTGTTTAAGCCGGTACGGATGACTTTCCAGGCAAAGAAAACAGGACCGATGACGCAAAAACAGCGTTCTTTTCTGAACGCCATTTTGCAGTATCATAAATTGGAGGATAAATATCATACGGAGGGCTTATCGAAAAGTGAGGCCTCACGGCTGATTGATAAGCTGCTGCTCGCTTATGGCAGAGTCCCGTATCGACGTTAAATTGGATAGTAACGCCTTTTTTGTCATGGAGGTCAGCTCTTCTGCTTGGGAAATGATATAATTTACGCGGGAAATATTATTTTTTTCTTTATAAATTGTGGCAAGTAAGGTATAATTAGCACTGATATCCGTTTTAATGGACATGGCATACTCTAAAATGGCAGCGGCTTCGTCTTTTTTATCAAGGTCGTACAGCAGTTTGCCGTAGCGGTACAGACTGCGCACCAGTTCCAGATAGTTTTTGTCATATTCCATTAAAAGGTCAATATTTGGAGCACCATATTTCAATTTTAAATCGGTATTGGAAAAACCGGTGAAATTAACAATTTTTCCGGAAGCAAGGGTTAATATATGCTTCTGGATGTCTGTGATTTCTTCATGACCGGTTTCAGGAAACGGCAGCTGGTTGACCGGAACGCAGATATAATCAAGATTGGAAATATCTTTTTTTCGGGTAAGATTTGCCTGACGTTCCCGCTCAAAATAAGCTTCTCTGGCTTTGGCAGCGGAACGGTCTGTATGGGATTTCTGGTAGCGAATCCAGAGTGCTAAAATGACAACAAGTAATAAAAAAACAGGTATCATAAAAACCTCCAAGGTTGATTTTGAAGGGAGTATAGTGGAGAAATAAGCTTGATAGCTTATTTCTCACACGGCTGTTTGTGCCGGAGCGTCACAAACAGCTGTGATGGCAGAATAGAAATCAAATCGCCTGTGCGAATTTCTGCTCGTCTGTCGCAAAAAAACGCTCTAGAATGGAGTGTAAAAAATGAACAGAAAGAAAAGACAATTATTTGCAAGTGTAATCGTAATTATTTTGGTATTTGCCATGATTCTTCCTATGCTCGCCTACATTATTTAGTATAAAGGTGCAAATGGAAAATGTCAACGTGCTGTGAACTTTTGAATGAAGGAAATTGCATAATACGAACATCCAAAGGGGTAACATGGAAATGAAAAAGGTAGCGCATGGAGGAAATGTTATATGAAGTCCGGAAAAGTAGCAGAGGCTGTGTTAAAACGGTCTGTGATAAAGGCAGTAAATAAACAGGAAAATCGTCATAAAACGTCAGAGGCAGCCGTTGGCAGAGATGCAGGATTTTTTGTACAGGATGAAATGACCGGAGTGATAGCGGCAGCAAGCACCATACTTGCCGGAGAGGAAGCCGGACTTGCCAGAACAGCAGTACATCGTGTCTGCAATTCGCTGGCAGCAGCAGGCGGCAGTCCGGAGGCTGTAACCGTGCAACTGATGCTGCCGGAAACAACCGCTCAAACGGCAGAGTCTTCTTCGGAAGAGCTGGAAAAACAACTAAAAAATCTGCTACAGGAGGTGCTTTGCGCCTGCAAGGAAGCAAACGTGACTCTGACGGATGGACATACGCAGGTTAGCTCTTTTGTGACACAGCCGGTAATTTCTGCAACAGCACTTGGAGCAGCTCCGGCGATTGCAACGCTTGAGGAAACCGTATATGGAAGCGACCTTGTCATGACAAAAACTGCCGGACTTGCCGGAGCGGCACTTTTAGCAAAGCAGTACCGGGAGCGTCTGCATGAACGTTATACCTATGCATTTATTGATAAGGCAGCAGCAAGGGAAGCGGAGCTTTCTGTGCTGCCGGAAATAAAAATGATAAAGCAGCATGGTATCCGCCATATGCATGATGTGGCTGAGGGCGGTGTATTTGGTGCGGTCTGGGAGCTTTGCGAGCGTCTTTGTACCGGTGTGGAACTGGATTTAAAGAAAATACCGATTTGTCAGGAAACTGTGGAAATCTGCGAGTTTTTTGATGTGAATCCATATCAGTTAAAAGGAGATGGTGCCTTGCTGTTTTTGACGCATGACAGTACAGCGGTAATCCGTGCCTTAAAGGAGCAGGGAATTTCTGCCCGTGTCATTGGACACATCACTAACAGCAACGACCGTATTCTTTTGAACGAGGATGAAATGCGCTATCTGGAGCCGAATCGCACGGATGAGTACGAAAAGGCAAGACGGAAATCGTAAGACAGAAATGAGGATTCGAATGAATATTGTGTTATTAGAGCCGGAAATTCCGGCAAATACAGGAAATATCGGCCGTACCTGTGTGGCAACCGGCACAAAGCTTCACCTGATTGAGCCGCTGGGCTTTGATATCAGTGATAAGGCGGTGCGTCGTGCAGGCATGGATTACTGGAAGGCGTTAGACCTTGCGGTATATAAAAATTTTGAGGAATTTTTGGAGAAAAATCCGGGAGCAAAGCTTTATATGGCAACCACAAAGGCGGAAAAAGCGTATACACAGGTGGAATACGGTCCAGAGGATTATATTATGTTTGGAAAGGAAAGCGCAGGAATCCCGGAGGAAATTCTGCTTCGTTACCGGGAAACCAGTGTACGCATTCCAATGATTGGTGACATCCGTTCTTTAAATCTTGGAAATTCTGTAGCAATACTGCTGTATGAGGCATTGCGTCAGAACAATTTCGAGGGAATGAATACGAAGGGACGGTTACATCGTCATAGCTGGAGCGAGGCGGAGTAAACGTCAGGGAAGTGTGGTTGAGCACAGAAGCTTTTTGAAGAAAAAGTAAAAGCTGGTTGGGCAAAGCTGGAAAGGAATCGTATGAACGAGAGAGCTTTAAAAACGCTGGAATATGACAAAATCATTGAACAGCTGAAAAAATATGCCGGTTCCGAAATGGGCCGGAGTCTGTGCGATAAACTGGTACCACAGACCGATTTGGAAACAATAAAACATATGCAGCAGGAAACGAGGGATGCCCTGCTGCGTATTTACCAGAAGGGAAGCTTAAGCTTTAACGGTGTGCCGGATATCCGCAGTGCATTAAAGCTTCTGGAGGTAGGCTCATCCCTTCTGGCGGGGGAGCTGTTAAAGCTGAGTTCTGTGCTGACGGCAACCCTTCGGGTAAAAAACTATGGGGGAAAAATAAGTGAGGAACAGCCGGAAGATTCTCTTTCGGAGCGGTTCTCCATGCTGGAGCCATTGTCGGTTTTAAATAACGAGATTATGCGCTGTATTTTGTCCGAAGAGGAAATTGCAGATGATGCCAGTCCGGGCTTAAAGAGTGTGCGCCGTGCCATGAAGGTGACAAGCGATAAAATCAGGGATCAGTTAAACAGTATTGTCAGCTCCCAGGAGACAAAGGGAATGCTGCAGGACAGCCTTGTGACCATGAGAAATGGTCGTTATTGTCTGCCGGTAAAGCAGGAGTACAAGGGCCAGTTTAACGGTCTGATTCACGACCAGTCCTCCAAAGGCTCTACCGTGTTTATGGAGCCGGCAGCCGTTGTAAAACTGAACAATGAGCTGACGGAGCTGATGTTAAAGGAAGCCAAGGAAATTGAAAAAATTCTGGCAGACTTGAGTGCGCAGGCAGCAGTGCATACCGAGGATTTAAAATATAATATCGATACGCTGATTGAACTTGATTTTATTTTTGCCAGAGCGTCTCTTGCCAAGGCAATGAAGGCAAGTGAGCCGGTCTTTAATGATAGAGGCTATATCAATATCAAAAAGGGAAGACATCCCTTGATTGATGGCAGGGTGGTTGTGCCGATTGATATTTATCTTGGGGATGAATTTGACCTGCTGGTGATTACCGGACCAAATACCGGTGGTAAAACCGTAACCTTAAAAACCGTTGGTCTGTTTACCTTAATGGGGCAGGCAGGTCTGCATATTCCGGCATTTGACGGTTCGGAGCTTTCCGTGTTCCGGGAAGTTTTTGCGGATATTGGGGATGAGCAGAGCATTGAGCAGAGTCTGTCCACCTTTTCCTCCCATATGACAAATACGGTGCGTATTCTGGAACAGGCAGACGAGCATTCCTTGTGTCTGTTTGACGAGCTTGGTGCCGGAACCGATCCGACCGAGGGTGCAGCACTTGCCATGGCAATTTTGTCTGACCTGCACCACCGTGGAACAAGAACCGTGGCAACCACGCATTATAGTGAGTTAAAGATTTATGCACTTTCCACACCGGGCGTTTCCAATGCCTGCTGTGAATTCAGCGTGGAAACCCTGCGTCCGACATACCGTCTGCTGATTGGTATTCCCGGAAAAAGTAATGCGTTTGCCATATCCTCCAAGCTTGGGCTTTCTGATGATATTATTGCAGAAGCAAAGGAATATATCGGCAGTAACGACCAGAGCTTTGAGGATGTAATTTCCGGTCTGGAAGAAAAGCGGCTTGCCATGGAGGCGGAAAAACGCCAGATTGAGGAATACAAGGCAGAAATTGAAACGTTAAAGAAGCGTCTGACAGAAAAGTATGACCGTCTGGACAACGCCAAGGAGCGGATTTTGCGGGAAGCAAACGAGGAAGCGCGAGATATTCTTCAGAAGGCAAAGGATTATGCGGATGAAACCATTAAAAAGTTTAACAAGTGGGGAATGTCCGGTAATAACCGTGAAATGGAGGCAGAGCGGGCCGCATTGCGGGAACAGCTTGGGGAAAAGGACAAAAGGCTGTCAGTCTGCAAAAAGATGAACCAAAATCTGGCAGAAAATAAAGAACTTAAGGTAGGGGATACCGTTTTAGTACTGAGCTTTAATCTGGAGGGTAAGGTGCTTACGCTTCCGAATGCCAAAGGGGATCTGACGGTTCAGATGGGTGTAATGCAGACTCAGGTAAATCAAAAGGATATCCAGTGGGTTGGCAGAGAAAAGAGGGAAGAGCCGGAAAAGAAAAATACGCAGAGTGGTAAGATTAAAATGAGCAAGGCAATGACGATTCATACGGATTTGAATTTAATCGGAAAACGTGTGGATGAGGCAATGCCGGAGCTTGACAAATATCTGGATGATGCCTATCTGTCGCATTTGAGTCAGGTGACGATTATTCACGGCAGAGGTACAGGAGCTTTGAAGGATGCCGTTCATGCGCATTTGAAGCGGACAAAATATGTAAAGAGTTATCGTCTGGGTGCCTTCGGCGAAGGAGATCAGGGGGTAACCATCGTAGAATTTAAGTAATGGAAAAGCGACTGTGCGAATTTCCCGGCATTACTTTTCGCGACAAGTCGTTTCAGAACGTTAGAAATGGAGGATATCATGGCTGTCAGGCAGAAAATTCTTATTGTGGATGATGATACCAATATTGCAGAGCTGATTTCGCTGTATCTGACCAAGGAATGCTTTGAAACAAAAATCGTAGAGGATGGCGAGGAAGCACTCCGGGCATTTTCGGAGTTTCAGCCGAATCTCATCCTACTTGATTTGATGCTTCCGGGTATGGATGGCTATGAGGTCTGCCGCACGGTGCGGAAAACATCCCAGGTGCCGATTATCATGCTGTCTGCCAAGGGTGAAATTTTTGATAAGGTGTTGGGGTTGGAACTGGGGGCAGACGATTACATGATAAAACCGTTTGACTCCAAGGAGCTGGTGGCGCGCGTTAAGGCGGTGCTGCGCCGTTTCCAGCCGGCAAAGGCGGAACAGGAAGCCGAAGAAAAAGCTCCGCTGGCTCCGAATGCACAAAACGGAGCATATGTGGAATATCCGGAGCTTCTGGTGAATCTCACAAATTATGCGGTAACATATCAGGGAAAAGGCGTGGAAATGCCGCCCAAAGAACTGGAATTATTATATTTTCTTGCTTCCCATCCAAATCAGGTGTTTACAAGGGAACAGCTGTTAGACCATATCTGGGGGTATGAGTATGTGGGTGATACCAGAACTGTGGATGTGCATGTCAAGCGGCTGCGGGAAAAAATTAAGGATCGTGCTAATTGGAGTCTTGCAACCGTCTGGGGCATTGGATATAAGTTTGAGGTGAAAAGCTGATGAAGCATATGTCATTATTGTGGAAGCTGCTTGCTCTGTTTGCCGGTATATCCATTGCTTTGTTTGTAATTCTGAACACAGTAGGTTTGCATCGGATGCAGGATAAAATGCTTACACGAACAAAGGAAACGCTGTATCAGGATGGCACCGTGTATGTATCAAGGTATTTGCTGGAATATTATAAGCAAAGTGCTGATGTGAAAGAAATTTCAGTTCAGTTTGAGCTATTGGAGACTATGACGGGTGCAAGAATCTGGCTGGTAAATAATACCGGAAAAATACTGATGGACTCCGCACAGAAAGCAGCTGGATTTTCTTTAACGGAGGCCGATTCTTCCTTTTTGGATACAACATTTCATGAGAACGTTTTTTTAAAGGGAATTATGGAAAAACCGGTCATAAGTGTGACGGTTCCGGTTATTTATGAATATTCCAACAAGGGGTTTCTGGTGCTCACTGTGCCAATGGAGCAGATTGAGTCAGAAAGTATATATTATCTGGATTTTGTGAACGTTGCATACCTGATTTTTCAGCCGGTTCTGCTAGCAGTTTTTGTACTGATTTATTATCTGACTGCTGTTCCAGCAAAAAGGATAACCCGGGCGGCAAGAAGTTTTTCCAGAGAAAATTTCAAGGAGCCGTTAAAAATAAATGCTTCGTCGGAATATAAGGAGCTTGGGGATACGATTCAGTATATGGGGGACAAGCTGAAGAATGCGGATGATGCGCAACGCAAGTTTGTGTCGAACGTATCTCATGATTTCCGTTCGCCGCTGACTTCCATCAAGGGATATATAGAGGCAATCAAGGATGGAACAATTCCGGCGGAAATGCAGGAGAAGTATCTCGACATTGTTATTTTCGAAACGGAGCGTCTGACAAAGCTGACTGCCAATCTGCTGGAATTGAACAGCTTTGATGACAATGGTATTATCCTGCATAAAACAGAATTTGACATAAATCAGATGATAAAACAGATTGCACTATCCTTTGAGGGAACCTTTAAAAAGAAAAAGCTTGTTTTAAATCTTGTTTTTTCAGAAAAGGAGCAGTTTGTAAGAGCAGATATCGATAAAATAGAACAGGTGTTATATAATTTAATTGATAATGCGGTTAAGTTCAGCAATCAGGACTCCGCCATCCGTATTACCACGGAAGAAAAGGGTAATAAGGTGATGATTGGGGTAAAGGACAATGGAATCGGTATTCCAAAGGAAAGCTTGAACCGTATCTGGGAACGTTTTTATAAAACAGATTCGTCCAGAGGAAAGGATAAAAAGGGTACCGGTCTGGGGTTATCCATTGTGAAGGAAATCATTACGGCACATGAAGAAAACATCTCGGTAGTCAGCACAGAAGGTGTCGGAACAGAATTCATTTTTTCCCTTCCGCAGGCTTAATTGGAAAGGGTACTTATGGAGAGGTGCGTATGGCAGAAGAACAAAAGGAAAAACAGTCGGAAAATTATCAGTTTATTAATGAAAAAATCGTTTCGAAACGGAAGAAAAAATGGATGAAACGCCTTGCAACCGTGCTGTTTGTAATATGTCTGGCAGTCATTTTTGGCTTGGTGGCAAGTGTGGTATTTGTCTGGTCGGGAGATTATTTCAAAAAATTGTTTGGTGTGGACGAAAAGCGTCAGGAGGTGGAACTTCCATGGCTGACTCCGTCTCCGAGGCTTCTGCCGTCCCCATCAGCAGAACCAATAAAGAAAATAACGCCAATACCAACAAAGCAACAGACACCGAAGCCAACGGAAGCTCCTACGGCATCGCCATCCATGGAAGAAACACCGACGGTAACACCAGATACCGGGATTTCTCCGATACCTGAGCTTTCTGCCGGTGCGACACCGGGGCTGGAAAACGAAAAAACACCAACGGCAGGTGATATTTCGGAACCAACGCAGACGGCGGGGGAGAAAAAGCCGGAGGAGACGGCAGAAAAGCCGGAAAAGTATATGTACCTGCAAATGTATGAGTTTATTCGTCAGGTGGCAGAGGAGGTTTCGGATGCTCTTGTTACGGTTGTAGCAATTGAAACTGGCGTGGATTGGTTTCAGGAGGTTTACGAAAACAGAACCGGTACAACCGGACTTATTCTTGGTAACGATGGAGTAGATTTATTAATTCTTGTTGGAACAGAACAATTTTCCGGAGCTACGTCCATAGAAGTACTTTTTGGGGACGAAGTAATTGACGGCCGGATTTATTCGATGGATAAGGATTATGGTCTGGCGGTGATTGCAGTACCATTAGAGAAAATTTCTTCCGAGCTTTTAGAGAAGATTGAACTGGGAGTTTTTGCTGCGGAAGAGGATATTCTGGTAGGAACTCCTGTAATTGCCCTTGGAGCACCAAACGGTTATGATGGTTCCATGGAATTTGGGATGATTACGAGCCTTGGAAGTATGGTTTCTGTGACAGACGGTGAGGTGAGTTATTTTACAGCGGACATTCTGGAATATCCGCAGAGTCATGGCTTTGTGGTGAGTCTGGAAGGAAAAGTTCTGGGGATGATTACACATACGCACAAGGAAAATACATCGGATGGCATTTTTTCAGCGGTTTCGCTGTATTCAATCCGTGGCGCAGTCATCAAGCTTCTGAACAATGCCGAGTGGGCTTATTGTGGAATTAAAGGACAGGATGTACCGCAAAATCTGAAAAAAGAATACGGACTGGAGAAAGGCGTTTTTGTTAGTGAAGTGGAAAATGCTTCCCCGGCACTGACGGCAGGACTGAAAGCCGGAGATATTATTGTGGCTGTTGGCGGCAAAAAAGTGGATGGCATAAGAAATTTTTCTGAGGTAATACTTGGATGCAGTATCAGAGAAATTGTGCAGATAAAGCTTGTCCGTAAGGCCGAAGATGGTCTGCGGGAAATGATGGTGGAAGTGCCTTTGACTGGAAAAAACAAAAATTAAAACAGGACTTAAAAGGAAAGGAAGAAAAATGAGATATTTAAAGGATTTAAGAGAAGGAGATATGCTCTCTGAAACGTATTTATGCAAAAATAAGCAGGTGCTCCAAACGAAAGCGGGAAAGAGCTATTACTCCCTGATTTTACAGGATAAGAGTGGCACAGTGGACGGAAAAATCTGGGATTTGAATCCCGGCATTGAGCATTTTGAAGCAATGGATTATATCAGGGTAGATGCGCAGGTTGTCAGCTTCCAGAATGCCCTTCAGATGAATATCCGCAGGCTACATAAATGCCATGAAGGAGAATACGATCCAAGGGAATATATGCCTTGTACGGATAAAGATGTAAAAGAGCTATATCAGGAACTGACCTGTTTTATTAAGAGCCTGAAAAATGAATATCTCAGAACATTGACGGGAAATTATTTTCTGGAGGATAAGGCGGCCGCAAAAGCCTTTGCAAATCATTCTGCCGCAAAGGCAGTGCATCATGGCTTTATCGGGGGACTGCTGGAACATACGGTTAGTGTAACTAGATTGTGTGACTATATTGCAAAAAATTATCCAGTGGTGAATCGCGACCTTTTACTGACAGCAGCCATGTTTCATGACGTTGGAAAGGTACAGGAGCTTTCCACTTTTCCAGAGAACGATTATACGGATGCAGGACAGCTCCTTGGACATATTTATATAGGAGCGGAATTGGTTGGAAAACTGGCATCCGAAATTCCTGGATTTCCAGAAAAGTTAAAACATGAATTAATACATTGCATTTTGGCACATCATGGAGAATTGGAATTTGGCTCGCCTAAAAAACCTGCATTGGTGGAAGCTCTGGCTCTCAGTATGGCAGATAATCTGGATGCAAAACTGGAAACTATGACCGAACTTTTTGCCGGAACCGAGGAAAAGGGATGGCTGGGATACCAAAAGCTATTTGAATCAAATGTAAGAAAAACAAGTGGAAATTAAATTATGAATTAATAAAGAATAAAAATGTGCCTGTGGAAAAGGGCGGCAGCAAAGTCTGCTGGGAGGAACTATGATAAAAAATCAAATTGCAACAATAACAATAGATGATATCGGAACAGACGGTGAAGGAATCGGAAAGCAGGAAGGGTATACCCTGTTTGTCAAAGGTGCCGTTGTTGGTGATGTGGCAAAAGTAAGGGTGTTAAAAGCGAAAAAAAACTATGGTTATGCCAAGGTGGAAGAGCTGCTGATTCCGTCACCAAATCGTGTGCTGCCTAAATGTCCGGTGGCAGGAAAATGTGGTGGCTGTCAGTTGCAGCAGATGTCTTATGAGAGCCAGCTGGAATACAAGGCAAATAAAGTGAAAAACTGTATGCTTCGCATTGGTGGGATTTCCAAGGAACAGCTCGCCAGAAGTATGGAACCGGTCATTGGTATGGAAGAACCATATTATTACAGAAATAAAGCACAGTATCCGGTTGGAATCGGAAAGGACGGTCGGTCGGTGATGGGATTTTATGCCAACCATAGCCATTCTATCATTGAGTGTACCGACTGTGCAATTCAGGAGCCGGTGAATACCGCTATTTTACCTGTAATCAAAGCATTTATGGAAGAAAAACACATCCCGGCATACGATGAACTGACTGGAAAGGGACTGGTGCGTCATGTACTGACCAGAGTGGGATTTCATACGAAGGAGGTCATGGTCTGTATTATCATTAACGGAAGAAAATTTCCGCAGGCAGCAGAACTTGCGGAAAATGTAAGAAAGGCTGTGGAAAACCACCACGATAACTCCGGAAAGGGTGGATATATCTTAAAGAGTTTCTGCCTGAACGTGAATACAGAAAAAACAAATGTGATTCTTGGACAGGAAATTCTGCCTGTTTACGGAGAAACGTATATTACAGATAAGATAGGTGAGATACAATATCGGATTTCTCCACTGTCCTTTTATCAGGTCAATCCCCGCCAGACAGTTAAATTATACGAAAAAGCGCTGGAATATGCCGACCTCTCCGGTAACGAAATTGTCTGGGATTTGTATTGCGGTATTGGAACAATTTCTCTGTTTTTTGCACAAAAAGCAAAACAGGTCTATGGCGTGGAAATTGTTCCACAGGCCATTGAAGATGCAAAAGTTAATTCTGAACTTAATAATATTACCAATGCAGAATTTTTTGCCGGTGCCGCCGAAGAAGTGATGCCGGCAAAATACAAAGAGTCCGGCGGCACAATGAAAGCAGACGTTATCTGTGTGGATCCACCACGAAAAGGCTGTGAACAGAGTTTGTTAGACACCATTGCTTCCATGGAGCCTAAGCGAATTGTTTATGTTTCCTGTGACCCGGCAACGCTCGCAAGAGATGTGAAGTATTTAGGTGAAAAGGGATACGAACTGAAAAAAGTGTGCCCGGTTGACCAGTTCGGACATTCTACACATGTGGAAACTGTAATTCTTTTGTCCCGAAAAAAACCAGATGCTATTATAGAGTTTGATGAATTTTTGGAGAGTGAAAATGGATATAGACTGATGACTTTATCTGTAGGTGTTGGGGAAAAGCCAAATCTGAATGAGGCACAATTTAAAAAGTTGTGTAAATATGTATTGGATGTACAGGGAATAGATGGAACTACATCGGAAATAATGGGTAGTTTTTCAAAAGCAAAAAAGTCTCCTGTTTTTTCTTCTGAGTCTGACAGCGATGAGCGTATATATGAATTAAGTGAACGTAATCATGAAGTGATACAAAATCTTTTTTCATATGGAGAACTTGCAGAACAATTACCAAGGTATAAGGAACGATTGAAGAAAGATCATTTTCCACATATTTGGGAACGTTTATCATTAAAAACACAAGATATTCTTGCAATGGCAGAATGTTTATATTGCGGTGTTAACGATTGCAATTCTGCTGATTATGCGCCTATATGTTTAGAATATTGTAGAGCATTAGAGGTGGAAATGAACGAGCAAATATTTACACCGTTTAAAAATGGTGTTGATGTATTTAGAGTGGCTCAGAGAAACTATTTTTATGATAAGTTAAAAGAAGCTAGAGAAATGACATTAGGAGAATGTGTATTTCTTCTGGATAAATGCACTCATCCTTCGCATCCATTGACTGAACTTAAAAGAAATATACAGACAGATATTAAACAGAATCGTACACTATTGGGAGAGGCTGTTGATGTATTGCGGAGTCTCAATGAGAACGTTAGAAGATTATCTGCTCATACAACAGTTATGAGTTATGATGAGTTGATTGAAACAAGGCAAAAAGTACTCGGAATAGGACACCTTAATTTGTTTTACGTCTTGCGAGATAACAGGTGACAGTTTATTGAAGGTAATATTAGAAAACTGAAAGAGTTAAAATTGTATATAGCAAGAGATAGATGGAATATTAAAAGAATAATGAAAAGAGGTGACACCATGAAAACTTTGCAGGAAGCATTACAAATAGGAGAATCCATAGATATAGAATTTAAATCATGGATAAAAGCATCTGGTATGAAAGAGAGGATATCTTTAGCTGTTGATGAATTAATAGCGTTTGCTAATTGTAAGGGCGGAACAGTATACTTTGGTGTGGAAGATAATGGTGAAGTTACAGGTTGTACAGGTAATTATGATTTGCAGGCGATGAGGGAGGCTATATATGACAAAACCAGACCACCGATGTTTACGGAAATTGATGAAATAGTATATGAGGATAAAACAGTAATTACAATTACAGTAGAAGATGACGGAAAGACATATGCTACAACCGATGGTAGATGTCTGAAAAGATTAGGTAAGAATTCAAAACCATATTATCCAGATGAGATGAGCCATATTTATTCTGCAATTCATACAAATGACTTTTCTGCACAGATAATAGCAGAAAGCTCGCTTGACGATATTAATCTTATGGTTGTATATGCATTAAAGGAAAAGTTGAGAATACGAGATTCTGCATCTACTTTACCAGATTTGGATGATATGGCATTTTTGAGAGATTTAAAGCTTATTGTAAATGATAACGGACAAGATAAACTTACTATAGCAGGATTGCTGTTTGTTGGAAAAGATCAATCTATTCAGCGATTGTTACCGCAGGCGGAAGTCATTTATTTGCATTATGGCAAGGATAATTTGGAAGAATACAATGCACGAATGGATATGAAGCAGCCTATTATTACGGTTGTGGATAGGCTTACGGAGAAAATACAGAATGATAATAAAATTGAGAATGTTCAGATTGGTTTATTTAGATTGGAAGTGGCAGATTTTTCAGAAAAAGTATTTCAGGAAGCATTACTGAATGCAATTTCTCATCGAGATTATCAACAAATGGGAGCAGTATATGTTAAGCATTATCCAGATAAGATTGTGATAGAAAATCCAGGAGGATTCCTAGATGGTATAACCGCGGAAAATATTATTACGCATCCTTCGTCACCAAGAAATAAGTTAATTGCAGAAACATTGCAAAGTCTCAAATATGTGCAGCGTACCGGTCAGGGTGTGGATATTATTTACAAGGAAATGGTATCGATGGGAAAACCTTATCCGGTATATAGAGTATTTAATGATGCAGTGCAGTTAACAATTGGAAGTGCAATGGAAGATCCGGATTTTGTGAAATTTATTGTGAAAGAGCAGGACGCTAAGCAAATAACTTTATCATTATCTCAATTGATGATTTTAAGATATGTTGTTGAGAATAGAAAGATTAAGTTGTCTGATGCCCAAAGAATAGCACAGGTTTCAGACGAAGATGCAAGAAAATGCTGTACAGAACTAATGAGATTTGGATTGATAGAAATTGTAGGCAAGGAATATATGTTGACGGCAAGAGTGTACGAAGCCGTAAAATCACAGGTAGAGTACACAAGAGATAAAGTTGTTCAATATATTAAGGCAAAAGATATGATTATGGAGTATCTAAGTACAAATAATTCCATAACAAATGCAATAATAAGAGAGTTGTGTGGTTTTACAAAACAGCAGGCGAGAACAACGATAGAAAAAATGATAAAGGATGAGTTGGTTACAAAAGTAGGAGCAGGACCGGCAACAAAATATGTGGCTGGGAAAATCGAGTGAAAATCGAGTGGCACTCGATTTTCACTCGATACAATTGGAAAAAGAGGTTATAAAAGATTGTTACGGATAGGCATTCTGTGGGTAATAGAGAATAAAACTGGATTTTAAATTAAATCGAGTGGAAAACGAGTAGTACTCGATTTGAAGGAAAAAGTGGAGGGATTTTTATGGACAAGCATTTTGATGAAAAGTTGGATAGTGCATATGAGTTAGGTAAATATGCAAAAGAGCTAAGCAGATGTAGACAATACCTTTCTGAAATAAAAAATTACAGAGCGAACCATCAATAAGTATGGTCAGTTTATCAAAAGCTCAGATGGCAGAACTATTTCAGAGAGACCGTTCGGTTATCTCCAAGTATCAGGTTATTTTGATTTTGCAGAAATTACCGCTATCGAGCATAAGCCTATGAATATGGATGATTATGCGAAGCAGTTAGATTTGGTACTGTCCTCCGGAAAACGCTTTACAGTAGACGGGATTGAGCAGTATCTACAGGAAAAAGAACGAAAACGATTGGAGTATCAGAGGACAGAGTGGGAGATTGAAAAGTATAAAATCCGTATGAGTATGAATACCATAAAGATTATTATGGTATTTTTCTTTTGGATTTTTCGAAAATACCCCTTGACAGCTTGACTTATTCATGTTACTATGTAGAATGCATTTTAATATGGTATTGTGTGCCCATATGCCTTTATTATACCACACAATGTAGAGTTTGAAAAGCCATATTTAGTGATTTTACAAAAAATATCAAGGGGTGAAAACGTCAATGGATAAAAACAGAATCCGTCCTATGAAAGTCGGAAAAGGCGTAAGAATGAGCTATTCCAAACAGAAAGAAGTTCTTGAGATGCCAAATCTCATTGAAGTTCAGAAGGATTCCTACCAGTGGTTTTTAAAGGAAGGCCTTTATGAAGTGTTTGAGGATATTTCTCCGATTACCGACTATTCCAATCACTTAAGCTTAGAGTTTGTGGATTTCCAGCTTTGCGAAGAAGATAAGAAGTACACAATCGAAGAGTGTAAAGAGCGCGATGCAACCTATGCGGCACCTTTAAAGGTTAAGGTTCGTCTTTATAACAAGGAAAATGGCAGCGTTAAGGAAAACGACATTTTCATGGGCGATTTACCTATTATGACAGAAACAGGTACATTCGTTATTAATGGCGCAGAGCGCGTTATCGTAAGCCAGCTGGTACGTTCCCCTGGTATTTACTATGCAATCGGTCACGATAAAATTGGTAAAACGTTGTATTCTGCCACTGTTATTCCAAACCGTGGTGCGTGGCTGGAATACGAGACGGACTCCAATGACGTGTTTTATGTGCGTGTAGACCGGAACAGAAAGGTGCCGATTACCGTACTTATCCGTGCACTTGGAGTTGGTACAAACCAGCAGATTACAGAATTATTTGGTGAAGAGCCGAAGCTTTTAGCAAGCTTTGCAAAAGACCCATCGGAGAGTTATCAGGATGGCTTATTAGAGTTATACAAAAAGCTCCGTCCAGGTGAGCCGTTATCTGTTGACAGTGCAGAATCCCTGATTAGAGGCATGTTCTTTGACCCAAGACGTTATGATCTGGCAAAGGTAGGCCGTTATAAATTCAATAAAAAACTTGCTTTAAAAAACCGTGTTACCGGCTTCTCCCTCGCAGAAGACGTTATTACCGCAGATGGTGAAATTCTTGCAGAGGCAGGTGCGGAAATTACGGAAGAACTGGCTGTGGCAATTCAGAATGCAGCAGTTCCTTATATTGTAGTGCAGACAGAAGAAAGAAACTGTCGTGTACTTTCCAACTTCATGGTTGACATTGAAGCATATATCCCTGAGATTGACAAGGCGGAACTTGGCGTAAACGAAATGGTTTATTATCCAAAGCTTCGTGAACTGTTAGATACTTACACAGACCGTGAAGAACTGATTGAGGCGGTTAAGAAGAATCTTTCCGATCTCATTCCAAAGCACATCACAAAGGAAGATATTTTTGCTTCCATTAACTATAATATGCACTTAGAGTACGGTATCGGCAATGATGACGATATCGATCATCTGGGCAACAGACGTATCCGTGCGGTTGGTGAATTGCTTCAGAACCAGTACAGAATCGGTATGTCCAGAATGGAACGTGTGGTTCGTGAGCGAATGACAACACAGGATATTAATGGTGTTACCGCACAGAACTTAATTAACATCAAGCCGGTAACTGCTGCAGTGAAGGAATTCTTCGGAAGCTCCCAGCTGTCCCAGTTTATGGATCAGCACAACCCACTTGGTGAATTAACACACAAGAGACGTTTATCCGCACTAGGTCCTGGCGGTCTTTCCAGAGACCGCGCATCTTTCGAGGTTCGAGATGTACACTACACCCATTACGGCAGAATGTGTCCTATTGAAACTCCGGAAGGTCCGAACATCGGTCTGATCAACTCTCTTGCATCCTATGCAAGAATCAACGAGTATGGTTTCCTGGAGGCTCCATACCGTAAGTTAGACAAGTCTGATCCAAATAACCCAAGAGTTACTGATGAGGTTATTTATATCACAGCAGATGAAGAAGATAAATATGTTGTTGCACAGGCGAACGAGCCATTGGACGAAAACGGATGCTTCGTGAACAATAACGTATCCGGTCGTTACCGTGAAGAAACTTCCCAGTATGAAAAGAAAAAAGTTGACTTAATGGACGTTTCTCCTAAGATGGTATTCTCTGTAGCTACAGCCATGATTCCGTTCCTGGAAAATGACGACGCAAACCGTGCCCTCATGGGCTCCAACATGCAGCGTCAGGCAGTTCCGCTTCTGTTTACGGAAGCTCCTGCCGTTGGTACCGGCATGGAATTAAAAACAGCGGTAGACTCCGGTGTATGTGTGGTTGCTAAGAAATCCGGTACGGTAGAACGCGCAACCTCCATGGAAATCGTAATAAAGAACGACGATAATACAAAAGATACCTACAAGCTTTTAATGTTTGCCAGAAGCAACCAGGGCACCAGCATCAACCAGCGTCCTATTGTTGTGAAGGGTGAACATGTAGAAGCAGGTCAGGTTATTGCAGACGGCCCTTCTACCTCCGGCGGTGAGCTTGCACTTGGTAAAAACCCTCTCATCGGTTTCATGACATGGGAAGGTTATAACTACGAGGATGCGGTTTTACTGAGTGAACGTTTGGTTCAGCAGGATGTTTATACCTCTATCCACATCGAAGAATATGAGACAGAAGCCCGCGACACCAAGCTTGGTAAAGAAGAAATCACAAGAGATGTTCCGGGTGTTGGTGAGGACGTATTAAAGGATCTTGACGAGCGTGGTATCATTCGTATTGGTGCCGAAGTACGTGCAAGAGACATTTTAGTTGGTAAGGTAACACCAAAAGGTGAAACTGAGCTGACTGCAGAAGAAAGACTGCTTCGTGCCATCTTTGGTGAAAAGGCAAGAGAAGTAAGAGACACTTCCCTGCATGTACCGCATGGCGAATATGGTATCGTTGTAGATGCCAAGGTATTTACAAGAGAAAATGGAGATGAGCTTCCTCCGGGAGTAAATCAGACTGTTCGTGTATATATTGCCCAGAAGAGAAAGATTCAGGTCGGCGACAAGATGGCTGGTCGACATGGTAACAAGGGTGTTGTTTCCCGCGTACTCCCTGTAGAAGATATGCCATTCCTTCCAAACGGCCGTCCGCTGGATATCGTATTAAATCCTCTCGGCGTGCCTTCCCGAATGAACATTGGTCAGGTAAAGGAAATTCACTTAAGCCTTGCAGCAAAGGTCCTTGGCTTTAATGTGGCAACTCCGGTATTTGACGGTGCAAAGGAAGAAGATATCATGGATACCCTGGAAATGGCAAATGACTATGCCAATACTTCCTGGGAAGAGTTCCAGGCAAAGTATCAGGACATCTTGGATCCTGAAATTATGGAATATCTCGGAAATCACTTAGACCACAGAGACGAGTGGAAAGGTGTTGAAATCAGACGTGATGGTAAGGTACAGCTTCGTGACGGCAGAACCGGTGAACCGTTTGATGGCGAAGTAACTGTTGGCTTCATGCATTACTTAAAGCTGCATCACCTAGTTGACGATAAGATTCACGCACGTTCCACTGGCCCTTACTCCTTAGTAACGCAGCAGCCTCTTGGCGGTAAAGCACAGTTCGGCGGCCAGCGTTTCGGTGAAATGGAAGTTTGGGCACTGGAAGCTTATGGTGCGGCTCACATCCTGCAGGAAATCCTTACTGTGAAGTCGGATGACGTAACAGGACGTGTAAAGACCTACGAAGCTATCATCAAGGGTGAAAATATTGCAGAGCCGGGTATTCCGGAATCCTTCAAGGTACTCTTAAAGGAATTACAGTCCCTGGCACTGGATGTAACCGTACTGGATGAAAACGGCGAAGAAGTAATTATGACAGAAAATATTGACTATGGCGATGCAGACCTGACTCCAATCATAGAGGGTGAAAACAATTACCGTTATGACGAAGGCTTTGCAGATGCCGGATACAGCGAAGTAACACCGGACGAAAATGGCGCTGAGTATGGTATGTTTGAGGATAGCGACATGGAATTTGCTCCGCTTGATGATGCCGAATTTGATGACGGCTATGAAGAATAAAGGGAAGGGAGTGCCAAAGAATGTCGATAGAAATGATGAATGACAGCGCAACAGAAATTACCTATGATGCGATAAAAATCGGTCTGGCTTCACCGGATAAAATCAGAAGCTGGGCAACAAACTCCAGAGGCGAGCTTGGTGAGGTAACAAAGCCTGAAACCATCAACTACAGAACTTTAAAACCAGAAAGAGACGGTTTGTTCTGCGAAAAGATTTTTGGACCAAGCAAGGACTGGGAATGTCATTGTGGTAAGTATAAGAAAATCCGTCACAAGGGTGTCATCTGTGACCGTTGTGGTGTAGAAGTAACCAAGGCAAGCGTACGTCGTGAGCGCATGGGCTGCATTGAACTGGCAGCTCCGGTTTCCCACATCTGGTATTTTAAGGGAATTCCGAGCCGTATGGGTCTTATCCTGGACCTTTCTCCAAGAACATTGGAAAAAGTACTTTACTTCGCTTCCTATATTGTACTTGACAAGGGTTCCACCGACTTACAGTACAAACAGGTATTAAGCGAAAAAGAATTTAAAGAAGCCTATGAAAAATATGGAAATACGTTCCGTGCCGGTATGGGTGCAGAATCCATCAAGGAGCTTTTGGAAGCCATCGATTTGGAGGCAGAGTCCGAAGAATTAAAGAAAGGCTTAAAGGACTCCACCGGTCAGAAACGTGCTCGTATTATCAAGAGATTAGAGGTTGTGGAAGCTTTCCGTGAGTCCGGCAACCGTCCGGAATGGATGATTTTAGACGTTATTCCGGTCATCCCTCCGGATTTACGTCCAATGGTTCAGCTGGAAGGTGGTCGTTTTGCTACCTCTGACATGAACGATTTATACAGAAGAATCATCAACCGTAACAACCGCTTAAAGAGATTGTTAGAGCTTGGTGCACCGGATATTATTGTCCGCAATGAAAAGAGAATGCTGCAGGAAGCAGTGGACGCCCTGATTGATAACGGCCGCCGCGGACGTGCAGTCACAGGTCCTGGTAACAGAGCGTTAAAGTCCCTTTCCGATATGCTAAAGGGTAAGCAGGGTCGTTTCCGTCAGAACTTACTTGGTAAGCGTGTTGACTACTCCGGTCGTTCCGTTATCGTAGTAGGTCCTGAACTTAAGATTTACCAGTGTGGTCTTCCAAAGGAAATGGCAATTGAATTATTCAAGCCTTTTGTAATGAAAGAATTAGTTGCCCAGGGAACCGCGCATAACATCAAATCCGCAAAGAAGATGGTAGAAAGCTTAAAGCCGGAAGTATGGGATGTACTGGAAGAAGTAATTCGTGAGCATCCGGTTATGTTAAACCGTGCTCCTACACTCCACAGACTTGGTATTCAGGCTTTCGAACCAATCTTAGTAGAAGGTAAGGCAATCAAGCTTCATCCGCTGGTATGTACTGCGTTCAACGCCGACTTCGATGGTGACCAGATGGCAGTGCATTTACCACTGTCTGTAGAAGCACAGGCAGAGTGCCGCTTCCTTCTCTTATCTCCAAACAACCTGTTAAAGCCATCGGATGGTGCACCGGTAGCTGTTCCTTCTCAGGATATGGTTCTTGGTATTTACTATCTCACGCAGGACAGACCGGGTGACAAAGGAGAAGGAAAGTTCTTCAAGAGCATGAACGAAGCACTTCTTGCGTATGAAAACGGAGTCATTACCCTTCATGCAAAGATTAAAGTCCGCCGTACGGTAACTACACCGGATGGGGAAGAAATCAGCGGTATTATAGACACCACACTCGGACGTTGCATTTTCAACGAAATCGTTCCGCAGGATCTTGGTTTTGTAAAGAGAGAAACCAAGGAAGACTTTCTGTTACCGGAAATTGATTTCCTGGTTGGTAAGAAGCAGTTAAAGAAGATTCTTGAAAAGTGTATCAATACCCATGGTGCAACCAAGACAGCCGAAACACTCGACGCAGTTAAGGCAATGGGTTATAAGTACTCTACAAGAGCTGCAATGACCGTTTCTATTTCTGACATGACTATTCCTCCTCAGAAGAAGGAAATTATTGCAGAAGCAGAAAAAACAGTAGAGCGTATTTCCAGAAACCACAGACGTGGTCTTACAACAGAAGAAGAAAGATACAAAGCAGTTATTGAGACATGGAAGCAGGCCGATGAAGATATTACAAAGGCACTTCTTACCGGTCTTGACAAATATAACAACATCTTCATGATGGCGGACTCCGGTGCGCGTGGTTCCGATAAGCAGATTAAGCAGCTTGCCGGTATGCGTGGACTCATGGCAGATACTTCCGGTAGAACCATTGAGCTCCCAATTAAGTCCAACTTCCGTGAAGGTCTTGACGTACTGGAATACTTCATTTCAGCACATGGTGCCCGTAAGGGTCTGTCCGATACCGCTCTTCGTACTGCCGACTCCGGTTACCTGACACGTCGTCTGGTTGACGTTTCTCAGGAACTGATTATCAACGAGGCAGACTGTAAGAAGGAAAATGGTGAAATCCCTGGTATGTGGGTGAAAGCATTTGGTGACGGTAAGGAAGTTATCGAAAGTCTGGAAGAAAGAATCACAGGAAGATTTTCCTGCGATACGATTTATGATGACAACGGAGAAATCATTGTTAAAGCAAACCATATGATTACTCCAAAGCGTGCCGCAAGAATTGTAGCCACCAAGGCAATCAAGGATGCTGGTGTAAATGCAAAGGTTAAGATTCGTACCGTACTTACCTGCCGTTCCCACGTTGGCATCTGTGCAAAGTGCTATGGCGCAAACATGGCAACCGGTGAAGCAGTTCAGGTTGGTGAAGCAGTTGGTATTATTGCGGCTCAGTCCATTGGTGAACCGGGTACACAGCTTACCATGAGAACTTTCCATACCGGTGGTGTTGCGGGTGACGATATTACACAGGGTCTTCCACGAGTAGAAGAACTGTTTGAGGCAAGAAAACCAAAGGGTCTTGCAATTATTGCAGAATTCGGCGGAAAGGTTGCCATTAAAGAAACAAAGAAGAAGCGTGAAGTGGTTATTACCAACGAAGAAACCGGTGAGTCCAAGAATTACCTTATTCCTTACGGTTCCAGACTGAAAGTAATGGACGGTCAGGTGCTGGATGCTGGTGATGAACTTACCGAAGGTAGTGTAAATCCACACGATATCTTAAAAATCAAGGGTGTACGCGCTGTTCAGGATTACATGATTCGTGAAGTACAGCGAGCATACCGTCTGCAGGCCGTAGATATCAACGACAAGCACGTTGAAGTTATTGTGCGCCAGATGTTAAAGAAGGTTCGTATTGAAGAAAACGGAGATACCGATTTCTTACCGGGCGTTATGGTTGATATTCTCGATTATGAGGATACAAACGAGAGAATGATTGCAGAGGGCAAAGAACCGGCAGTCGGCAAGCAGGTAATGCTTGGTATTACCAAAGCCTCTCTGGCAACCAACTCTTTCTTATCCGCAGCCTCTTTCCAGGAAACTACGAAAGTGCTTACGGAAGCAGCCATCAAGGGCAAGGTTGACCCGCTCATTGGTCTGAAAGAAAATGTTATCATCGGTAAGCTGATTCCTGCCGGAACAGGCATGAAGCAGTACCGTAACGTGAAACTGGATTCTGACACGGTGGAAGAATTCAGCTATGAGGATGATTACGAAAACTTCAACTACGAAGAAGAGTATCAGGATTTTGGCAATGAACAGGATACTGAAGAAGAATTTGAAGAAGACGGATACTTTGACGAAAATGTAGAATTTGCAGAAGAATAAAACGAATCCGCTTCGTACCAAACAAATATGAAATTTCAAAACTCCCAAGGCTGAAAATTGCCCTGGGAGTTTTGTTTTACAACAAAAGTGCAGAAAAAATGAGCAGAAATCCTATTGTACTTTTTCGAAAAATACGGTACAATAGGATTTGTCGAATTGTGCCGAGAGTATAGCACATTCCATAGATTATTTTTACAGGAGGGGATGTAGCAATGTTTAAAAAGGCTTCTCCAGTAGTATTTAAATTTATTAAAGGAACGTTACACCTGTTGTACAGAAAAACAGAGGTGGTTGGCCTCGAAAACCTGCCGGAAAGAGATGCTGTATTAGTAGGAAATCATTCGCAGATGAACGGGCCGATTGTCGGTGAAATTTTTCTCCCGGACAACTGTTATATCTGGTGTGCCGGACAGATGATGAACCGCAAGGAAGTATCAGAATATGCCTTTACGGATTTCTGGTCGCAGAAGCCAAAATGGACCCATCCGTTTTACCGGATGCTGTCTCATCTGATTGTGCCATTAGCACTTTGCCTGTTTAATCAGGCACGCACCATTCCGGTATATAAGGATATGCGGATTATGTCAACCTTCCGGACGAGCATCAAAATGCTTACCGAAGGAAAAAATATTTTGATTTTTCCGGAAAAAGATGAGAAGTTAAACAATATACTATATCAGTTTCAGGAAAACTTTGTGGACGTGGCAAAGCTGTACTACAAAAAAACAGGGGTTGCTCTTACCTTTGTGCCGCTGTATTTTGCACCAAGAATGAGAAAACTGTACATAGGACACGGAATCCTATTTGATGTCAACGCCCCAATAGAACAGGAGCGGACGCAAATTGCGTCTGCTATGGCAGAAGAAATTACAAAAATGGCACGGGAGCTTCCGCTTCACACCGTGGTACCATACCGGAACATTCCGAAAAAGTATTATTTAACCAACAAGGACATTACGGAGGTGCCGCATGAAAAAACCGGTCGTTGATTATAAAGCTTTCCGGCTTTCCAAACTAAAGGAGCCGCAGTATAAACACCTTCTTTATCTGCTTGGCTGGATTGGCTATTTTATTGCTTATTTTTTAACGGAAAACCTGATTCCATGGGAAAAGTGTTATCCGGTGCATTGTCGGCTGGATGATATAATTCCGTTTTGTGAATATTTTGTAATTCCGTATGTCGGCTGGTATTTTTTAATTGCCGGCTCACTGCTTTACTTTGCTCTGTATAATCCGAAAGGCTTTAAAAACATGATGAAATTTATTATTGTGACCCAGGTGGTCGCTACCATAATCTACATCGTGTTTCCGAACCGCCAGGATTTGCGTCCGGTTGAGCTTGAACGAAATAATATTTTTACAGCAATCATAAAGCTTTTGTATACGGCAGATACGAGTACGAACGTCTGTCCATCCCTGCATGTGGCGTATTCCCTTGGAATTGCGTCCACCTGGCTGAAAGAGCCGTCAGCCTCAAAGCGGTGCAAAGGACTGCTTACCGGGTTCTGCCTGCTGGTATGTATCTCGGTCGCTTTTGTCAAACAGCATTCGGTGGTGGACATCTTTGCAGCTCTTCCGGTATGTCTTCTGGCAGAGTGGATAACGTACGGGAACTATTGGAAACGAAAGGCAGGGAAAGCAAATTGAAACAGATGCTTTTAATTGTAAATCCGGTAGCAGGAACCAAAAAAGCCGCTAAAAATCTGGCAGAGCTTATTGCAATTTTTAATCGTGCCGCCTATGAAGTACACTGCTACATTTCCGCCGGACGTGGAGACGCAACAACTGCCGTGCAACTGTTTGGCGAGCAGATGGATATTATTGTCTGCTGCGGTGGGGACGGAACCTTAAACGAAACAATCAGCGGTCTGCTGCAGACCGGATGGAACATTCCAATCGGCTATATTCCGGCTGGCTCCACCAATGACTTTGCAAGCTCCTTAGGACTTCCCGGGGATGTTTTGGCAGCGGCAAGGCAGATAGCAGGTGGGGAAGAACACCCTTACGATATTGGCAGCTTTAACCAGCATTATTTTACTTATGTGGCATCCTTTGGTGCATTTACCAAAACAAGTTATTCGACTTCACAAAGTATAAAAAATGCACTGGGGCATATGGCATATCTGTTAGAGGGAATTCAGGAAATTTCCAAAATAAAAAAGGTGCCGCTGTGCATGGATACAGGCAAGGAAAAACTAGAAGATGAATATTTGTTTGGTGCAATTTGCAATTCCACAAGCGTAGGCGGAATTCTCACCCTAAAGCCGGGACTGGTCGATTTGTGCGATGGAAAATTCGAAATTCTACTAATTCGCGCACCTAAAAATATTCAGGAGTTGAGCGAATGCGTGGTTGCTTTAAAAAACCAGAAATATGACTGTGGAATGATAACTTTCCGCAGCGCAGGGAAAATTCGGGTTACGACAAAGCAGGGACTTGTCTGGTCGTTAGATGGCGAACGCACCGACGGCGAAGAAACGATTCTTGTAAAAAATCTGCACCGCAGAATTACGCTGGTGCACTAGAAAACAGTTACTGAAATGAGGATGGAGAATTTATGATAGGGAAGAGACCGGATGGACGCAGATTGCGTAACGTAGATCCAATGCAGCTAATAACATGTTTCTTAATGAAAAAAAGATATGATTCCATGACAATGTATGAAGAAACCTTTAACTGTGAGTCGTGGGACAGCTATATCAAAGAAAAAGCAGAGCAGGGAATAAAAATGGGCTATATGCATATTTTTATTGCCGGAGTGGTGCGTATGCTTGCGTTAAAGCCACGCCTGAACCGCTTTGTCATGAACGGAAAAATTTACGCCAGACCAAAAATCTGGGTAAGCTTTACCATTCATCCGGAGCTGACCATTGACAGTCCGGATACGACGATTAAGCTGGAATTTGAAGGCACGGAATCAATTCTTGAAATTGCAGAAAAAATCAACGAAGAAATCCGGAAAGAAACAATTCTCCGGAAAGAAGAAAATGGCGCAGATAAGCTGGCTCGTGTATTTACTGCCATGCCGTCCGGCATTTTAAACGTCGTTTCCAATGTACTTATGTGGATGGATCGGCACAACATACTTCCAAAAGCCATTATCGAATTCAGCCCGTTCCATACCTCCTTTTACATCACAAACTTAAAGTCACTGGGCATAAGCTCAGTATTTCATCACACCTGTGAGTTTGGCACCAACGGCCTGTTTTTTGCCATAGGCAAGGAAAAGGAAGTTCCGGTTGCCAAAAAAGGTGAGGTGGTCGTAGAAAAGCGGATGCCTTTTACCCTTGTTTCGGATGAACGGTTTTGTGACGGCTTGTATTATGCCCTTGCTTTGCGTGAATTTCGCAAAATCATGGCGAATCCGCAGAAGCTGGAAACAAAGCTCGAAAAGAAAGTAGAGGATACGGAATAAAATACAAAAATAAAGGAGCAGAGTATGTTAAAAGACAGATTGATTGCCAGATACACTTTTGAGGATGCGGAAAACATCGGAAAAGACAGCTCCGGCAATGGGAATAATGCTGCACCTTGTGGAGCAAGAGCTCCGCAGGCAGAACAGATAGAAGGCAGACATGCCGCACATTTTTACGGTGGAGAAAACGGCATTTCCTATCTGGAACTGCCAAAGGACATTTTAAAAGATGTCAGTGATGAAACTGGTTTTACCGTGTCTGCCTGGGTGTATGCAGACCAGGGCGTAAGCAACTGGGAACGCATTATGGACTTTGGTAAAGGGCAGACGGGACCGTACCTGTTTCTGACCCGCTTTCTGCGCGGTGTGTGTTTTGCCGGTGCAGATTTGGCAGCAGATGCAAGAAAACAGTGTCCAACCGGCGAATGGCAGCACATAGCCATGACGGTGACCGGAACAAAGGGCGGAACACTCAGCAGTGCCGGTCCAAGAATTTATATTAACGGAGAACTGGCGGCAGATGGCTTCATCAGTCAGACTTCCAGCGGAACCTATAAAGAATATCGTGCTTGGCTTGCCACACTGGAGGATGCTTCCAACTATGCACAAAATTACATCGGCCGCTCCCAGTTTGCAGCGGATGCGGATTTTTGCGGTGCGCTGGCGGATGTGTGCCTGTATGCAGATGCCTTAACAGAAACGGAAATTACAGGGTTGATGTGCGAGTCCTTGCAGGAGGAGCAGATTGCAGAGCTTGCAAAATCCAAGTTTTTAACCGATCCGGAGCGTATCGTAACCGGAAACCTGACCTTACCGGAAACTCTGATGGACGGAAGGGTTGTGGTTCACTTTAGCTGTAATCAGCCGGACATTATTTCTTCCACAGGGTATGTAAAGGCTGTGCACAAGCCGGTGGCAGTCTGTCTTACAGCAGAGCTCGTATGCGGAGCGTACAAAACACAGAAGAGCTGGTGGCTGACGGTGCTGCCCAAAAACGTGGCTCCGTATGAAATTACAATTCATGGAGATAAAGAAACAATTGACATCAGCGATACGCTGTATGGTCTGTTTTATGAAGATATCAACAATGCGGCAGACGGCGGCATTTACGCAGAAATGGTAAACAACCGTTCCTTTGAGGCATTTACGTTTGACACTTACGATTTTCGCAGTGGAGAAAACGGAGTTTCCACAGGAAGAAATCACGAACCATTGAAATTCTGGTTTGGTGACCTTGATAAGGTGACGGTAAAAAATAAAGGCGGATTGAACGAGCACTTTGGTTTAACGGATAAGAATGCCAATGCCTACTATATCGAAGCTTCGTCAGGTACAACGCTTTATAACCGGGGCTTTTGCGACAACCGACTGGAATGTTCCATGAGCCTCAAAGAGGGAAATGGCTATTTTTTTTCACTCTGGGCAAATCCGAAACAGGTCGCTTTAGTCACGGCAGCTCTTTTGGATGCGGATGGAAACCAAATTAGCAATGAAGTGACGATACGGCTTAACAAAAAAGGGCGGTGGAAGAAATATACGGCAGAAAAACTTGTTCCAACGACTTCCTGTATGGGACAGCTTGTCATTTCCTTTATAGGAACTACAGCCATTGATATGGTTTCCCTGCTGCCGGAAAATGTCTGGGGCATAACAAAGGAAAAAAAGTCAAAGAGTGCACACGCAAACTTCAAGTGCAATTCAAACTACCGCCTGCGGAGAGATTTGGTGGAAGCTTTAGTGGAGCTTCATCCAAGGTTTTTGCGTTTCCCTGGCGGCTGCATTTCCGAAGGCTCCTATATCTGGGAAAATGTGTATGACTGGAAAGAATCGGTCGGAGCTGTGGAAACCCGCAAAGAAAACTTCAATGTCTGGGGATACAACATGACCATGGGACTCGGCTACATGGAATATTTCCAGTTAGCAGAGGACTTAAATACCGAACCGCTTCCGGTCATGGCATGCGGCGTGCTTTGTCAGGCACGCTCCGATTATGCAAATCCGGCGGGAGGAAGGCTTCAAAAAAAATACATCAAAAATTTTACCGACCTGATTGATTTTGCCATCAGTACGGATTTTGAGCATAACGAATGGGCAGCTCTCAGAAAAAAGATGGGGCATGAGGCACCGTTTGGTCTGCATTATCTGGGCGTTGGCAACGAAAACTGGGGTCCGGAATTTTTTGCAAGCTTTGAAACGTTTAAGACGGCAATTGACAAATATTTGAAGAAAAATTATCCGGGGTATCCGCTCACAATTATTTCAACGGCGGGTGCACAGGCAGATGATGATGCATATCAGGAGGGCTGGAAATTCCTTGCCGGCTATCAAAAGGGTGGCGCAGAGGTTGCCTTTACGGATGGAAAAAAGAGCTTTACAGAAGCAGTGACCTGGTATAAGCACAACAAAAACTATATGGACACCATTGTGGATGAGCATTATTACCGCTCCAACGAATATTTACTGGAAAATGCCGACCGCTACAATTACTATTACCGTTCGAAAAAAGAAAACCAGACTTCCAAGGTGTTTGTAGGCGAATATGCGTCTACCGACAAAAACACGCTGGCAGGTGCTGTGGCAGAAGCAGCAGTCATGACAGGCTTTGAAAAAAATTCAGATGTGGTACGGTTGGCGGCAACAGCACCACTGTTTAACAAGGTGGTAACAGACGGAACCTACCGCTGGACACCGGATACCATCTGGTTTGACAACGAATCGATGTGGAGAACGCCAAACTATTACGTCCAGCAGATGTTTGCAAAATACATTGGTAAAAAGCTGCTGGAAACAAGCTACAGCACTTATGTCATGGAAGAAAAGAAGCTTCTTTCTCCTTGCGGTTCCGTGACTCTGATGGCAGAGGGTGCTGTGGAATTTAAAAACTGGAAGGTAACTGCAAACAATGGACGTAAGGTTTTATTTGAACAGGCAGCAGAGGAAAAGCTGGACGAAACCTTTGCAGAGGCTTCTGCTTCGGAAATTGTTATGCAGGAAAGGGACGGTATGCGGCTGTTTGCCCTGAATCATCCAGACTGGAAAAACTATACGGTAGAAGTCACGGTACTCAAAAAAGAAGACAGCGCAGCAGCTTCGGTTGGCGTAGGCATGGCTTTGGACGGACCGGAACAGGGTCATGTCTATTGTGTGGGACATAAACGCGGCACAGGACTTAAGGTGTTTAAAAATGGCGTGGAGGGCTATACCATGGGCGATTTTGCTTCTAGTGTATATGCAGGAAATCTGCGTGCCTGCTATGATGAACCGGTTTCTGCCGGCAAATACAAAATCACCGTGAACTTTGGCGGCAAGGACGGAAAAACGCTCACCTGCTATTACACAGAAGCCGATTCATCCCAAAAGAAGGGACTGGTTTCCGGCAGACTTGAGGCTTACAATAAAGACGTGTTCCATTCCGTTACGGCAGACGAGAAAAAGGTCTATGCAAAGCTTGTCAATGCGGACAATTTCTCTAAAAAGGTCTTGCTGACGTTTGATGCACTGGACGTTTGTCCAAAAGCCGAGGTGATTACGTTAAGCGGCGCACCGGAGCTGGTAAATAAGCCCAACGTAAACACCAAGGAAAAAGAATGGATTGTTCCGGAAAGCCGGAGAGCAAGAGTGAAAGACCGTGCCTTAGAGGTAATTCTTCCGGCAAATTCGGTCAGCGTTGCCGTGTTTGACAAAAATTTAAAAAAGTTTTAAGAAAAACCGGAATTTTTTCATAAAATCGGTATTTCCTTTTTGAAGATTTTCATGTATACTGTATGTAATGGGCAGAAGAAAGTTTTACATAAGCCCAATGGAAAAAAGTTTAGGAGGATAAAAAATGTTAGTATCTGCAAAAGAAATGCTTGAAAAGGCAAAAGCAGGCCACTACGCAGTTGGCCAGTTCAACATTAACAACTTAGAGTGGACAAAATCCATCTTATCTGTAGCACAGGAAATGAACTCCCCTGTTATTCTTGGTGTATCCGAGGGTGCAGGCAAGTACATGACAGGTTACAAGACAGTTGTCGGCATGGTAAACGGTATGTTAGAAGAAATGAAGATTACCGTTCCGGTAGCACTCCACCTTGACCACGGCAGCTACGAAGGCTGCTTAAAGTGCATCGAAGCAGGCTTTTCCTCTGTCATGTTTGACGGCTCCCACTACCCAATCGAAGAAAATATCGCAAAGACAAAGGAATTAGTTGCACTCTGTGCAGAAAAAGGCCTTTCCCTGGAAGCAGAGGTTGGTTCCATCGGCGGTGAAGAAGACGGTGTCGTTGGTGCAGGCGAGTGTGCTGACCCTAATGAATGTAAGGCAATTGCTGACCTTGGTGTAACTATGCTTGCAGCAGGCATCGGCAACATCCACGGTAAATATCCGGCAAACTGGAAGGGACTCAGCTTTGAAACTCTGGATGCTGTTCAGCAGAAAACAGGCGATATGCCACTGGTTCTTCACGGCGGCACAGGTATCCCTGAGGATATGATTAAAAAGGCAATCAACCTTGGCGTAGCCAAGATTAATGTAAACACCGAGTGCCAGTTATCCTTTGCAGCAGCTACCCGTGAGTACATCGAAGCAGGCAAGGACTTACAGGGCAAGGGCTTTGACCCAAGAAAGCTGTTGGCTCCAGGCGCAGAGGCTATCAAGGCTACCGTTCGCGAAAAAATTGAACTGTTCGGTTCTGCAAACCGCGCATAAAAAAGGAATACCGCTTACTGCTTGCAGACCGCAAATGCATTTGGCTGTGTCAACGTGTGCAGTAAGAAAAATACATAAAAGAGGGGATGGCGGAGGGTCATCCTCTTTTATGCAAAAATACACTTTAGTAAGATAATGCAATAAAAAGTAACCATGCAACCGCATCCGGGCGACACTTACAATGTCTGACCACCGGTAAAAAGCTATGCAAGCGGTATGACTGCCTGCAAAAAAGCTGCGCATGCGGCATGACCGGTTACAGCAGGAAAAGGAGAAAACTATGAAAGCAATTAATGCAGCAAAGGCTCCGGCAGCCGTAGGACCATATGTACACGCCGTACAGGCAGGAAACACCATTTACACTTCCGGTCAGTTAGGACTGATTCCGGAAACGGGCGAGCTTGCGGCAGGTGTAGAAGCACAGGCAGAACAGGCAATTAAAAACCTCGAAGTAGTATTAAAAGAGGCAGGCTGTACCTTAAAAAATGTCGTAAAGACAACCGTATTTTTAGCAGATATCAACGATTTTGCAAAAATCAATGCAGTATATGCAAAATATTTTGACGAGCACAAGCCGGCACGTTCCTGTGTACAGGCAGGTGCTCTGCCAAAGGGCGGCTTGTTTGAAATGGAAGTAATTGCAGTAAAGGAATAAAGAATCAGAAAGGATGATTGGATGGGAAAAAGCGTATGGGAAAAAGTAAAAGGAATTGAAGAATTAGCAGATAAGTGCCGGGAAAACAGTCGGATAGACCCGCAACTTTACAGCGTATATGACGTAAAACGTGGGCTGCGTGACATCAACGGACTTGGTGTGGTGGCAGGTCTTACCAAAATTTCCGAAATTTTGTCTTATGAAATTGTGGACGGAGAAAAGCGTCCGATCGATGGCATTTTGCGATACCGCGGAATACATATCAATGACCTTTGCAAAGGGTTCACGGAAGGAAAACGGTTTGGATTTGAAGAAATTACCTATCTGCTGCTTTTCGGAACGCTTCCAAACGCACAGGAACTGAAAAGTTTTCAGGAGCTTATCGGAAAGGGCCGAACCCTTCCGACCAATTTCGTCCGTGACGTGATTATGAAAGCACCGAGCAAGGATATGATGAATACGCTGGCGCGCAGCGTGCTGACACTTGCCTGCTATGATGAAAATGCAGCAGACAACAGCATTGAAAATGTGCTGCGGCAGTGTCTGATGTTAATCAGTGTTCTTCCAATGCTTGCGGTGTACAGCTATCGTGCCTACCGCCATTTTGAGCAAGGCAAGAGCTTACTCATTCACAATCCAAAGCCGGAGCTTTCCACTGCAGAAAACTTTCTCAGAATGCTTCGGTCAGACAAAAAATATACCGAGCTGGAAGCACGGATTTTAGATATTGCACTGGTGCTTCACGCAGAACACGGCGGCGGCAATAACTCTACGTTTACGACGCATGTGGTAACCTCATCGGGGGCAGATACCTATGCGGTAGTGGCTGCGGCACTTGGTTCGCTGAAGGGGCCAAAGCATGGCGGTGCCAACATCAAGGTTGTGGAAATGTTCCGTGATATGAAGGAAAACATTAAGGATATTACGGATGAGGCACAGGTGGAGGAATATCTGTTAAAGCTGCTCCATAAAGAAGCGTTTGATAAAAAAGGCCTGATTTATGGTATGGGTCATGCGGTATACTCCCTTTCTGATCCAAGAGCCCGGATTTTTAAACAGTATGTGGAACAGCTTGCACGGGAAAAGAACCGCGAGGAGGACTACAAATTATATGCCATGGTGGAGCGCATGGCACCGGAAGTAATTGCAAAAGAACGCAAAATATACAAGGGTGTCAGTGCCAACGTGGATTTCTACAGCGGCTTCGTCTACAGTATGTTAGACCTCCCACTGGAGCTTTATACACCGCTGTTTGCCATTGCCCGGATTGCGGGCTGGAGTGCTCACCGTATCGAAGAACTGGTAAGCCAGGATAAAATTATTCGTCCGGGGTACACCTGTGTAATGGATCCTGTGGAGTATGTGAAGCTGGAAGAGCGATAACGTCTACCGGGAAAGCACGCTATAAAATTTTGAACAGGACAGCCGAAAACCGTAACGAAGGGTACCTTTCGTTAATATATCTATAGATATATTAAATGACGGATTACTCATCTTTTGATTTATAGCGAGAAGTCCTGATGCGACACCAGAAATCGCCTGCACGAATTTCTGGTGCGCTTCCT
>CAZJAA010000025.1:0-51113 GCA_964544055.1 uncultured Lachnospiraceae bacterium
GCAGGAGCAAAAAGACCTCAAAACCGAGGTCAACAGTCTGCAACAGGAAATCGAAGAACAGGAACAACAGGCAGATAATTTAGAGCAGTTTATCCAGCGGATAAAGAGAAACAGTGACCTTACAGAACTGACCCCATACGCCCTCAGAGAGCTTGTGAAGGCGGTTTATGTAGAAGCACCGGATAAATCCAGCGGCAAACGCAAGCAGAAAATCCATATCTGCTATGACCTCGTTGGCTTTATCCCCGTGGACGAGCTGCTAAAAGCAGAACAGGCATGACCGAAATCATGCCTGTTCCACAAAATTCAATTTTACTGTCTTACGAGCACCGAGCTATTGTCGTTTTCTTTTTGCATTTTTTATGCAAAAACGTCGTTAGGGTATTGACAAATGTCCGCACAGGGATTACAATAAAAAAAATTCAATGATTTAGCAAGGTAAAGCGTTGTTGAGTTATAGAATTATAGCAAAGAAGAAGAGAGAGAGGTTAAGATGATGAGTAGAGTGTACAATTTTTCTGCAGGTCCTGCGGTTCTTCCAGAGGAAGTGTTACAAGAGGCAGCAGCTGAAATGCTGGATTATAACGGAACAGGTATGTCCGTAATGGAGATGAGCCACCGTTCCAAGGCATATGAAGAAATTATTAAGACTGCGGAGCAGGATTTAAGAGATTTGATGAACATTCCTGACAACTATAAGGTGCTGTTTTTACAGGGTGGTGCTTCCCAACAGTTTGCCATGATTCCAATGAACCTGATGAAGAATAAGGTTGCTGACTATATCATCACAGGTCAGTGGGCAAAGAAAGCATATCAGGAAGCTCAGATTTACGGTAAGGCAAATGCCATTGCGTCTTCCGCTGATAAAACTTTCTCCTACATACCGGATTGCTCCGACCTTCCAATCAGTGAGGATGCAGACTACGTTTATATTTGCGAAAACAATACCATTTACGGTACAAAATACAAAACACTTCCCAACACAAAAGGAAAAACACTGGTAGCAGATGTTTCCTCCTGCTTCTTATCTGAGCCGGTGGATGTTACCAAATACGGTGTTATTTACGGTGGTGTTCAGAAAAATATCGGACCTGCTGGTGTGGTTATTGTAATTATCCGTGAAGATTTAATTACAGAGGATACCTTACCGGGCACTCCAACCATGTTAAAATATAAGATTCATGCAGATAATGCTTCTCTTTATAACACACCACCTGCTTATGGCATTTACATTTGTGGCAAGGTGTTCAAATGGTTAAAGAAGATGGGCGGTCTGGAAGTGATGAAGCAGAGAAACGAAGAAAAAGCGAAGGTTCTCTACGATTTCCTTGACGAAAGCAAAATGTTCAAGGGCACTGTCCGCAAGGAAGACCGTTCCTTAATGAATGTTCCGTTTGTTACCGGAAATGAAGAACTTGACGCAAAGTTCGTAAAGGAAGCAAAGGCAGCCGGTTTTGAAAACTTAAAGGGTCACCGTACCGTTGGCGGCATGAGAGCAAGTATCTACAATGCTATGCCAAAGGAAGGCGTAGAAAAGCTGGTAGAGTTTATGAAGGAATTTGAACGTAACAATTCTGACTTAATGTAAAAATGCAGAGCTGCTTTAGCAGCGGCTGGCAGGTTTTACAAAGTGCAACATGAGATGAATGGTTACATTGGAAAGCTGATTGAAACAGTTGTAAGGAGGGAAATTTATGTTTAAGGTTCATTGTTTGAATAAAATATCCAAAGTGGGAACTTCCTGCTTAAGTGATAACTATATTACAACCGAAACCATCGAAGCTGCAGATGCGATTTTAGTCCGCAGTGCCAGTATGCATGAAATGGAATTTTCCAGCAATTTAAAGGCAATTGCCAGAGCCGGAGCAGGTGTCAACAATATTCCGTTAGACAAATGCGCACAGGAAGGTATTGTTGTGTTTAATACTCCGGGTGCCAATGCAAATGGCGTAAAGGAACTGGTTATTGCAGGTCTTCTGTTGGCATCCAGAGATGTTGTCGGCGGTATTGACTGGGTAAAGGAAAACAAAGAACTTCCGGATGTCGCAAAGCAGGTAGAGAAGGCAAAAAGTGCCTTTGCCGGTGGCGAAATCAAGGGTAAAAAGCTCGGCGTGATTGGTCTTGGTGCTATTGGTGTTGAGGTTGCCAATGCGGCAGCAGCACTTGGTATGGAGGTTTTTGGATATGATCCGTATATTTCCGTAGCAAATGCATGGAAGCTTTCTCAGTATGTAAAAAATGTAAAATCTCTCGGTGAAATTTATTCCGAGTGCGACTATATTACGGTTCATGTTCCGTTAATGGATTCTACGAAGGGCATGATAAACAAGGACACCATTGCCATGATGAAAAATGGAGTCATTGTTCTGAACTTTGCAAGAGATGCTCTGGTAAATGATGCAGATATGGCTGCAGCACTGGAGGCAGGCAAGGTTGCAAAATATGTAACCGATTTCCCAAATGCAGCTTCCGCCAATATGAAAGGTGCCATCTGCATTCCTCATCTTGGTGCATCTACCGAAGAATCCGAAGATAACTGTGCAGTTATGGCAGTAAAGCAGGTAATGGATTATCTGGAAAACGGCAATATTACCAATTCCGTCAACTATCCTGCGGTGGATGCTGGTATCTGTACTACACCGGCGCGTGTTGGTATTTTCCATGACAATGTACCAAATATGCTGGCACAGTTTACCTCGGTATTTTCAGCAGAAGGAATTAACATTGACAACATGGTAAATAAGAGTAAGGGTGAGTCCTCGTACACAGTACTTGATGTGGATGCTGCAAATGAAGCAATTGCGGCAAAGCTGGAGAACATTTCCGGTGTCAGAAAAGTCCGCATCATCAAAGGTTAGCTGACTACATACTTTTTATAGACTCTCTTTCTAATGCGAAAACGGGCGCAGATATTATCTGCGCCCGTTTTCGGCTGTTTAAACGAGTTGCCGGAGCTTTAGAAAAAGCTTTTCAAAGAGAATATTTTAAGGTACAATAGAAAACAGAGGAAGAATGTATGCCAGAGTTGTAGAATTGTTTACAAGAGAAAATCAGTTGTCTTTGGAGAATGCCCTGGATATTTTATCATTCGGAGTTGTATGATCTTATAAGTGAACGAATTTCGGATATGCACTGCCGAAGTGATGTATATCTGGCGGAAGAACTGAGAAATTACTTTTTTGGAGGTGTGTGATGGAAAAAGGAAGAATGGAAAAGATGATAAATGACTATTATGCTTCGGTTTGTGAAGCATATCGTCTTGGAAATACGGAATCCTGTTACAATCTTTCAATTATATCATTATTTGCACATTTTGGCTGTTTGGCACGGGATGTATCGGGAGAAAGAAGCGGTCAGAATGGTGAAAATATAGATATTAAACTATGGCATAGTGGAGAAAATGTGATAGAAAGTGAGCCTTTTGCAGGTATAGAAGTTAAGAAAGTAGGTGGTATTGATAAGCGTGCCTTACAGCAAATTAAAGTTGAAATAAGTAAATATGGTAATGTTATTTTAACAGATAATTTAGAATGGCGGTTTTGGCGTGATGGAGAAGAAAAAATGTATTCTGGTGTTCCGTTGATCGAGCAGAATGGTGATGAACTTGTGTTGAAGCAGGAAAATATAGAACTCTTTGTATCACTTATGGAAGATTTTTTATTACAAACACCTGTAAAAATAAGCTCTTCAAATAAATTAGCGGAATATATGGCACTACATGCAAGAACTATTCGTAGTATTATTATTGGTATTCTAAAAGACAACGGAGAGGGAAATCCGTTAATCAATGAAAAACAGAAAAAATTGCCGATGTTTTTGGAATTGTGTGGTCTTTATAGCAAGATTAAATCAGACTTACGACCAGCAATGAATGTTCGTGATTTTGCAGATATGTATGCACAGACGATTGTCTATGGTTTGTTTATTGCCAGATATAATGATACAACACAGAATTCTTTTAATCGGTATGAGGCGATTAGATTTTTACAGGAAGAGTCTGAACTACTTAAACATTTTTTTATGCATATTGCTGGTACAGGACAAAAACATCCTACTTTGGAGGGTGTGATAGATAAACTTTGTGTATTATACCGAAATTGCAATATATCGGATTTGCTAAAACATGATGAGCATAAAGATACAATTATACACTTTTATGAAGAATTTTTAACATTTTATGATCCCGCACTCAGAAAATCATTAGGAGTATTTTATACACCGGTTGAGGCAGTGAGATATTTAATAACTATGGTGGACCATTTTCTTGTTGAGGATTTTAAAATAGAAGGTGGTTTGTCTAATAATGATTATATACCTGCTAAAGTTGCGTGTGCTCCATATAAGGTTGCAAAAAATAAATATGCGGAAGAAAAAACAATATCGGTACCACGCGTTGCAGTTCTTGATCCTGCATGTGGTACGGGTTCTTTTGGCGCAGAAATAATTAAGTATGTTAAGGAAAAGTATTTTTCTGGTTCTTGCGAGGTTTTTTACGAAAATTATATACAAAAGGAAAATGGTCTTTTGTCACGTTTAATTGGATTTGAGATTATGATGACAAGTTATGTTGTGGCTCATTTAAAGATACGAAGAACAATAGATGAAACGTTAGGGCATATACCAGATGTACAAATTCCAACTAATATTTATCTTACTAATACACTTGCACCATCAATGTCAAATCTTGAACGAGGAGAACAAATAACATTATTTGACTTTTCGGCGGCAATAACGGATGAAGCATACCATGCTGATACATGGAAAAACCGTCGTCCGATTAAAGTTATAATTGGTAATCCACCGTATTTAGCAGCATCGACGAATCCATACGATATTACTGCATATAAGACGGAAACAGATGGTATAACAGATTTTGGTGAACGGAAACACTGGCTAAATGATGACTATGTGAAATTTTTTCGTTTTGCTGAACAAATTATTTGCAAAAATAATGAGGGCATTTTGGCATATGTTTCTAATAACGGATATTTGGATAATCCTACATTTAGAGGAATGCGTGCAAGTCTATTGAGAACATTCGATGAAATTTATATTGTAAATTTACATGGTAGTGCGAATAAGAAAGAAACGTCTCCTAATGGTAGCAAAGATGAAAATATTTTTGATATTATGCAGGGGGTTGCATTATTTATTGGTGTAAAGAAAACGGTAAGCCCGTTGTGGGCACGAGTTTTTTATACAGATGTGTGGGGAAGCAGGAAAAATAAACTAAAGTCTTTAGCAACAGGAAATTTGAATTTTTCGGAATTACAGATAGATTCAAAAATGGCATATTTCATTCCATTTGGTGATAGCACCAAGGAAATATATGAAAAAGGGGTTAACATAGCAGAACTTTTTCCTGTTAATGTAACTGGCATAGTTTCAGGTAATGATGAGGTTGCGTTTGCAAATTCAAAAAGTGAGTTAATGCAGCGTATGAATATTGTAAAAAATGCTGTGAACGATGAACAAATTTTTCAACTTTGGGGCAGATTTAGCAGGGGTCAATCCGCTGAAAAAATACAAAATGATGTTTTGTCAGCAGGGGTTATTACACCGATTGCTTTCAGACCGTTTGACTTGCGTTGGACATATTATTCCGGAAATTCATGTGGCTGGGTTTTATGGCCAAGAGAAAAGAAAACAATGGGACATCTTATGTCGTCACCATCCAGCCCAATTGGTGCCAATATAGGACTGGTATTTTGTAAAACTTCAAGAAGTTTTTTTGCGCCATTTGTATCACAAAATATAATTGCACATCGTCTGTTTTCTGCAATGTGTGAGATAACGTATATTGCACCCTTGTTTTTGTATTCTGAAACAGAAGTGTATGGGGAGCAATGGACAGTTAATTTTAATAAAGAGGTATTTGGAAAATTAACAGAATATCTCTCTTTCGAACCTACCCCATTGGAAGTTTTTGATTACATTTATGCGATTTTGCATGATCCAGTGTATTGTGCAAAATATGAGCAATATTTATGTCGAGATTTTCCGCATGTGCCGATTGTAAATGAACCCAAATTAAAGAAAACAGAAGAAAGTTTTTACGTGGATGAAGATATGTTCCGGTTATACATCCAAATTGGTGAAAAATTAAGAAAACTCCATCTTATGGAATCTAAAGTGAGATGTGAACTTACAATTGTTCCAAATACCTCAGATGATATGAAAATTGACAATATAAAATATAAAGATGAGATACTTTATATCAATGAAAATAAGCATATATTGGGAATTTCAAAAGAAATATGGGAGTATCAGATTGGCGGTTATCAGGTTTTGGAAAAATGGTTCAAATCTCATAAAGGAGAAGAACTATCCCTCAATTATTTTACACATATTGGAAATGTTGCAGGCTTACTTTCTGAAACAATAAAATTGCAGGAAGATATGAAAAAAATGCATGATGCAGTGGCATGAGCAGAAGTTTATGTAAACCCCAAACAGACAGGAAAGGCATTTATGAATACAGATATTACAAAATAAATGGTTCTCTATAGAACGGAAGATGATGATGTGACTGTTTAATAAAAGATGAAACAATCTGGCTGACACAAAAAGCTATGGTGAACTGTTCGGTATTGATAAATCAGGAATCAGTTGCCATCTGGCAAGAGTTTTTGAAACCAGAGAGTTGAGTGAGAATGATTTAAAGGCGGGGGAGATTAAAAGTATGTGTACGAAATGGGGACGAATATCACACACATATATAACAATCTGTATTTATTTAAAAACAACTTGAAAAAGTTCGTTGAAACGAATAGAATATAAATCTAAAGGAGAGCACATTATGGAAAAATATATTTCGGTACTTGAAACGGCTGAGAGATGGAATGTATCTCAGCGCAGAATACAAATACTATGTAATGAAAATAGAATCAAAGGTGCAATTAAGCAAAGTGGAGTATGGCTGATACCATATGGAGCTAAAAAGCCTAAACGTATAAAGGCAGGAGTTAAGATTGAAAAAGATACAAGACTTAATGTGCTGTCTTTGTTTTCTGGATGTGGTGGCATGGATTTAGGATTTGAAGGTGGTTTTGAAATATTGAAAGATTCTATGAATGAATATGTACATCCGGAATGGAAAATAAAAAAAGGAAAGAAATGGATTAGATTACCTGAAACAAGATTTCATACTGTTTTTGCAAATGATATTAAAGCGGAAGCAAAGGCTGCATGGTGTAACTATTTTAAAAAAAAAGGAATAGATCCGACATCATATTATTTGGACAGCATTGTGGATCTGGTGAAACTTCAGAGAGAAAATAAAATTAATATTTTTCCTACTAATGTTGATATTGTGACAGGTGGATTTCCTTGTCAGGATTTCTCGGTAGCTGGAAAGCGAAAAGGATTTGATTCTGACAAAGGTCATAACGGAAAGAAAATTGATGCAGAAGCACCTACTGTAGAAAACAGGGGTCAATTGTATATGTGGATGAGGGAAGTAATTGGAATTACGAAACCTAAAATGTTTATTGCTGAAAATGTAAAAGGATTGACTAATTTGCAAGATGCTAAAAAAATAATTGAGAAAGATTTTGCATCTGTATGTGATGGAGGATATATAGTAGTTCCGGCAAGAGTTTTAAATGCGGCTGAATTTGGAGTTCCGCAAGGGAGAGAAAGAGTGATTTTTTTTGGTTTAAAAAAGGAGGCTTTAACTTCTAAGGCATTACAGGAATTAAGTAAAGAGATTATTTCGAAAGAATATGATCCTTATCCATGTCCGACGCATTATTTAGATGAAAAGAGTAGGAATGGAATACTGAAACCATTCGTATCAGTGAAGCAAGCATTTATTGATTTGGAAGAGCCAGAGATTTCAAATGATGTTAGTCAACAAAAATATTCAAAAGCAAAATATATGGGTAAGCATTGTCAAGGGCAACAAGAAGTAAAATTACAAGGTGTTGGTCCCACCATAAGATCTGAACACCATGGCAATATTGAATTTAGAAGATTGTCAAAAGAGAATGGTGGCATGTATTATGATGAATTGGAAAGGGGTATGAAAGAAAGAAGGCTTACTATAAGAGAATGTGCTAGAATACAAACATTTCCAGATGATTATGAGTTTATATTGCCTAAAAAGGATAATAATACTTCTGTTTCGGCATCTGAGGCTTATAAAATAATAGGGAATGCGGTTCCGCCGCTCTTGGCATTTCATATTGCAAAGAAAATTGAAGACAATTGGCAAATGTATTTTGGAGGTTAATCATGTCAAAAGAAAGAATATTAGCATACATAGAAAGATTGTATGGCGTGACAAAAAATATTGAAGATAAATTACAAAATGAAAAAATCGGAGACAAAGATGTCCAGAAAATGACAGGTGCAGATTTTGAAAATGTGGTTTATGATAGCCTGCTTGAAGCAGGATTCGAAAAAGAAGAAATATCACATAGTGCTCAAAAATTTCCGGATTTTGTATTAGAAGATTTGAGTGACGGAGAAAAAATTGGAGTAGAAGTTAAAAAAAACGGATGCTGCAAAATGGGAAGTAATTGGTGGTAGTATATATGAAAGTCTTAAAAATGACATAGAGGATACATATGTTTTAATGGCAAAATTAGGAGGTGATAAGCCGGAAGTTCGCTTGAGAAAATATGAAGAATGTATTGATGATTTGAAGGTTACACATAGTCCTCGATTTTATTTGAATTTGGATCTTGAAGAAGGAGAGGATTACTTAACGAGAAATGATGCAAAAGATTTATTAGAGTTATCTGGAGATGAATTGAACAGAAAAATCCGAAAATTACTTCGAACACAAAAATCTACATGGTGGAGTGAAGGGAAAACGGTTGCATTTTCTGATTTACCGCAAGAAGAGAAAGGGATTCATCTGAACGAAGGAATAGCATTATTTCCAGAAGTGTTTAGGGGGGATTATCGTAAATTTACACCATGGCTTGTGTACAGTTGTTTTGTTTGGTGTGGTAATGTTAGGGATATTTTTTCGGCGGGTGGCAATAAGTATGTTGAGGATATGCATATATATGTGTCAGCAATAATGTATAGAGCATTACAGAATGCGGAGAATATCAGGCAAAGAATAGTTGAGATGACAGAAGATGAACAAATCAAATTCTGGGGTGTAAGCGCAGAGGATATTAGTGAAAGGATTGACAAGTGGCTTCAGTTGGTTGAAGACAATTTAAAGATTTCAGGCGATTTAGTTACGAATAATAGAAAACTTTCAATATATGACAACTACGAAGATGAGGTGATTTGTTTATCGATAAAAAATGTGTTTATGAGAAAATTAAACTGTGAAATGAAGAAAGAAATATAATATTGGGAGATATTAAATGCAAAATAAAGCAGTTATCTGAAACATTAAATACAGAATTTGGAAGAGGTTTCTCAGTTGATACACTTGAAAATATGCGAAAGTTTTATCTTGTATATCAAGATAGAATTTCCGAGAACCTTTATCGGAATTTCGCTGTTGAAAAATCCGAAAAGGCTTTTCGGATTTTGGATGATGAGAAGCCATTTGCGTTGCCATGGTCACATTATGTGAAGCTGATGCGAATAGAAGATGAGTTTGCACGAAAATTTTATGAAACGGGATCTATTAAAAATAACTGGAGTCTGCCTGAATTAAAACGGCAGTGCGGAAGTGCTTTGTTTGAGAGGTTGGCACTTAGTACTGATAAAGATGGTATGAGGTAGTTGGCTGAAAAAGGACATGTTGTAGAAAAAACTTCAGATATTGTAAAAGCCCCCTATGTATTAGAGTTTTTGGGAGTTGATTAGCAGAAGCGTTAAAACAGAAAAGGTTGGATACATAATGAATAAAAAATATACATTAAAAGTATTTCCTGCCGGTGCAGGAAGAGAGGTCTATCGAGTAATCGAGATATCCGGAGAGCATTCGCTCAATGACCTGTGCGGAATAATTTTGTCAGCGTTTGATTTTGCAGATGAGCATTTGTATGAGTTTTGCATGGATAACAAAATGTATAGTGATTACAGTTATCAGTCAGATCCGGAAAATGGTGAACCTTCTACAAAAGTAAAACTGGATAAGCTTGGTCTGGTGATAAAACAAAAATTTTTATTTCACTATGATTTTGGAGATGACTGGATGTTTACAATTACGGTTCAGAATATAACGGAAACAGCAGAAAAAACAGTGCGAAGGGTAATCAAAGAAAAAGGGACAATAGAGCAATATGCTGTTTTGGAAGATTGGGAAGATTGAAAATCATGAACATATTACTCGAATTATTTTTAACATTTGCAAAAATCGGGTTATTTACCTTTGGCGGCGGCTATGCCATGATTGCCGTCATTGACAATATTTGTGTAGAACAGAAAAAATGGATGACACATGACGAAATGATGGACATTGCGGTAATCGCAGAATCCACGCCGGGACCAGTTGCGATCAATTCGGCAACCCATGTAGGATATCGGTGTGCAGGAATTAAGGGGGCACTGGCGGCAACGGTCGGTATGGTGCTGCCGTCCTTTACAATTATTTATCTGATTTCCATTTTTCTGGAACATTTTCTGGAATATACAGTGATTGCAAATGCATTTCAGGGAATCAAGGTTGGTGTAGGGATTTTAATTTTTGATGCTGGAATAAAAATGTGGAAAAGGATGCCGGATAATACGTTGTCCCGTGGATTACTGTTGTTTGGACTGGCAGCAATGCTTGCCATTAATATATTTTCGGTAGGAATTTCTGCAGTGCTTCTGATATTGTGTGCAGCCAGTATCAGTCTGGCGGTATTTTTCGTAAAAAACAAAAACTAAAGAAGCCCCCTCTGTTCGCAGGGGTTTACAGTTTTGCTTTGGGATGGAGGAATATGATGTATCTGGAATTATTTTTGGGATTTTTATATGTGGGCTGCTTTTCTTTTGGAGGAGCTTACGGTGCCATTCCGCTGATTCGGGATGTGGTGCTGGGACAGGGGTGGCTGACGGATGCCGAGCTGACGTATATGATTGCTGTCAGCGAATCCACGCCGGGACCGATTATGGTAAACCTTGCCACCTATGTGGGAAGCATACAGGGTGGATTTTTGGGAAGTCTGCTTGCAACTACGGCAGTGGTGATTCCGTCCTTTGTGGTGATGCTTCTGATAACAGCAGTGCTCAAAAATGCTATGAAGAATCCGGCGGTACAGGCAGTGTTTGCCGGGATGAAACCATGCATTGTCGGCATTATTCTGGCAACCGGACTGTATATGCTGCTTGGCAGCTGCTTTTTTGCACCGGGCATGGATGTCCGGGCACTGGTGATTACCGGTATTTTAGCGATGATTTTATATGTATTGCCCCGCATGAAAAAGCTGGGAATTCATAAGCCGTCACCAATCCTGCTGATTCTTATTTCCGCAGGGCTTGGTATCGTGGTGTATGGATTGTGATGTGTTATACATAAACAGGGAGGAGAGAAGCATGCAGCCATATCTTTCGCAATTTGAGTTTCCTGATGCAGATCAGGAGTTAGTGTGAAAAATCACATTGATATGCTGATTGTTTCCCAAACAACTAAAATTGTTGGCTATTTGTGCCTGAGCGTCACAAAAAGCTGTGATGGCAGAACAGAAATCGCCTGCGCGAATTTCTTAAGAAACTTTGTTTCTTTTGTCTCGTCGCAAAAAACGCTCCGGAATGGAGATTAGTATGGGAAAATGAAAAAGATAAGGAGAACCGCAATGAAAAAATTCAAAAAAATAGAACAACAATGGTTGAATCCGGAAATTCCGGAGGATGCATACATAACCGAACTGGAGCAGAAAAGCCGGAAGTTGCTGGAGCTTGCCGAAGATACCAAAAAGCGTGCACAGGAGGTTTATGTGACACTGCCGGAGATGGAAGATTTTACGGAAGTGGAGAAGCAGGTGGATTCGTTAAAACGTGCTTCCGCTGTCATGCTGAAAACAATGGAGCAAACCTACGCAGTCAGTGATGAGATGAGCGCCCGCTGCAAGGATATCACAAAGCAGCGCAAAAAACGCCGTCTGGTGCCCAATGCACCGTCGAATACAGTGATTGATCTGCATGAGCAGAAAGCAAAGCATTTTGCAAGTGGTGTGAACTTATACAAGCTGCTGCTTGTCTGCTTCATTGGCAGCTTTGCCGGAGTTGTGGTAGAACTTTTGTGGTGTCTGCTCCGACATGGATATCTGGAAAGCCGTTCCGGTCTGGTGTATGGTCCGTTTAATCTGCTGTATGGTGCAGGGGCGGTGGCATTGACCGGATGCCTGTATAAATTCCGAAATAACGGTGCATGGATTTCATTTTTTGGAGGAATGATTGTCGGAAGTGCAGTAGAGTATTTATGTTCCTGGGGACAGGAGGTACTGTTTGGCTCCCGCTCCTGGGATTACAGTTCTGTGCCGTTTAATATCAATGGACGTATTTGCCTGCTGTACTCCTTTTTCTGGGGCTTTCTGGGCGTTTGGTGGATTAAAGATGTATATCCGCGTATGGCAAAGTGGATACTGAAAATACCAAATAAATGCGGCAAGATTTTAACATGGTGCTTTACTGTGTTTTTTATCGTAAATGCTCTGGTTTCTCTTGCTGCGGTTGGAAGATGGTCGGAGCGTGTGGAAGGACTGGCACCGTCGAATGCGTTGGAAGAACTGTTAGATGAACGTTTCCCGGATGAGCGCCTGGAACGGATTTACGCAAACATGGAGTGGTGAAAATTCAAACAGCTCTGCCTATTGACAATTGAGAAAAATTATGCAATAATTCTCTTTACATTAATCTGTGAGGGAGTAGCGAGCGCATAAGCGTAGCAAGTCAACATACTGACCAGACGGTCTGGCTTGTTTTAAAACGCGAGACTCATGTATAACTGTCCAGCTATGCATGAAGTCTGTCTATTAATATTATTGATAAATAAGACTGGGTATAGCCGATGGCTGTACTCGGTTTTTTATTTTGCGAAAAGCTTACCAGGTGAAATAAGGAACGCTTCACTATTCTATCTCACAAAAGAAGAAGCATACTATTAAGTATCAAGGAGGATTATGATGGAGTGGAATTTTGTGTTTTTCTTTAACAGCGTGTTATTAGGTGTAGGGCTTGCGATGGACGCATTTTCGGTATCGCTGGCAAATGGTCTGAATGAACCGGAGATGAAAAGTGGGAAGCTTTGCGGTATTGCAGGTGTTTTTGCGGCATTTCAGGCAGCCATGCCGATGCTTGGCTGGATTTGTGTACATACGATAGTGGAAAAGTTTCAGGCATTTGAAAAGTTTATCCCGTTTATTGCCCTGATTCTTCTAGCATATATTGGAGGAAAAATGCTGTTGGAGGGTTTGAAAAAAGATGCCGCTGAGGAAAATGAGTGCCGTGCGGTTGGAGTTTCGGCACTGCTTTTGCAAGGTGTGGCAACCTCAATTGATGCGTTATCGGTTGGATTTACCATTGCAGAATATGGTTTTGCCATGGCTCTGGTATGTTCTTTGATTATTGCGGCAGTTACGTTTTTTATCTGTGCTGCCGGGCTTATGATTGGAAAAAAATTCGGAACAAAGCTTGCCAATAAGGCTTCGGTTCTTGGTGGTGTAATTTTAATTCTGATTGGCTTGGAAATTTTTCTGACCGGAATTTTATAAAGCTGAAAAATCGGCAAAGTCTGCTGGTAAAGTTTTATTTTTTAAAATTTTCCTCTGTAAAAGTAAGAAAAAATGTTGTATACTGTAGGAAATTGTTACCGGAACGAGAAATGCTTCCGGCAAACTTTCAGATATGCGTTTTCCATTTTTAATGTACACACTGTGTACGCATTGAGAAAATGTCATGCATATCCAAAATTTATCTCAGAATACTTTTTTCAAAAATTCCGGGAGTACATATAAATTGACAGGGAGGAAAGTGTGGGCGTGTGGTTTAGGCATATTGCTTTACACGACAGAAACGATGCATAAAAAAGAATTTAAAATACAGCATCATGGCAGAATCAGTGATTGTTTCTATTATAAGCCGGAAAACATGGCAGAGGGAGAAAAATGTCCGGCGGTCATTTTCAGCCATGGCTTTGATGGCTTTAAGAGGGATTTCAGAACATCGGCAAAATACTACGCCGGTACCGGTATCTGCGGGGTATGTCACGGCTTTTGCGGTGGTGGAAGAAGAGATGAGGTCAGCGGGCTTTCTACAACACAGATGAATCATTTTACTGAGCTGGAGGATTTGCTTGCCGTGGTGGAAGAAGTGACAAGCTGGGAGTGGATTGACGAGACAAAGGTATTTTTACTTGGCAGCAGTATGGGCGGTCTGGTGTCCGCAATGGCAGCCGAGCAGTTAAAAGAAAAAATCCGTGGATTGATTCTGTTATTCCCGGCATTTTGTATGTTGGATAATCAGGAAACTCGTTTTCCAAAGCCGGAGCATATGAAAGGTGATTTTGCTTTCTGGGACGTGCCGCTTGGAAAACAGTTTTTTGAGGTTTCCAAGGATTATATTATCTGGGAACACCTGGGGAAATTTAAAAATCCGGTACTTTTTATGCACGGAACTGCGGATCATATTGTGCCGATTGACTACAGCTACAAAGCTAAAACCTATTACCAGGATGCCAGACTGGAAACGTTTTTAGATGAGGACCATGGATTTACCAAGGAAGGCAACCGACGCATGGAGGCAATGGCACTCTATTTTATTCATGACTGCCTTGGCAGGGAAAGTGAAAGGTGAAAAATGTATATTCCGGAGGAAATAGAAAAATACATTAACAAAGAGGAAGCAAAGAAAGACAGTGTTGGCATGTCCGGGGCATCCGTGCTGTTTTTTGAGGACAAAGTATTAAAGATACAGGAAGCCGGAGAAGAGGCAGAACGGGAATATCAGGTGCTTTGCTGGTTAGAAGACAGACTTCCGGTGCCAAAGGTGCTTTGCCGGGTCGTAGACGACGGAAAAGACTATCTGCTGATGACAAAGCTTCCGGGAAAAATGTCGTGTGAGGATGAATATCTGGAAAATACGGATATGCTTGCAACGGCACTGGCAGAGGGCATTCATATGTTTCAGAAAATAGATATTTCCGATTGCCCATTTTCAAACAATCTGGATGAAAAGCTGCGCATGGCGGCTTATAACGTGGAGCATGACCTTGTGGATATGGAAAATGTAAATCCGGATACCTTTGGAAAGGGCGGTTTTAAAAATCCAAAATCGCTGCTTCGATGGCTGAAGAAAAACCGTCCGGAGGAAGAACTGGTATTTTCACACGGTGATTTCTGTCTTCCCAACGTGTTTTTGCAGGAAGGAAAAATCAGCGGCTTTTTAGACCTGGGAAGAGCAGGGGTGGCAGATAAATATCAGGATATGGCACTTTGTTACCGCAGTCTGTTAGGCAATTTAGAGGGAAAATACGGTGGAAAAAGCTTTCACAAGGTTGATCCGATGATTTTGTTCCGGAAGCTTGGCTTTAAGGCAGACTGGAATAAGGTGCGGTATTATATTTTACTGGATGAATTATTTTAAAGGATAATCAGAATGTATCATTATTATATGTTTCATAAACCGGCAGGTTGTATCACGGCACGAACGGATGCCAGACACAAAACAGTCATGGATTATTTCAAAGAGCTGGAGAACGACAAGCTTTCTCCGGTGGGACGTCTAGACCTGGAAACAGAAGGTTTGCTGATTATTACTGATGATGGCGCCTGGAATCAGCAGATGACGCATCCGGAAAATAAAAAGGAAAAGTGTTACGAATTTTATGTTCTGGGAGAATTGACCGAGGAAAAGAAACTGAAACTGGAGCAGGGAGTGACAGTTATCGGCTCTGAAAAGCTGACAGCACCGGCAAAGGTGGAGGTGTTGGAGCTTACAACGCTTGGACAGGTACTCCCCACACTTCCAAAGCCACTGGATGAAAAATATTCCCACAATCGTTCGACACATCCGGTCACTAAGGGAAGAATCACCATTACCGAGGGAAGAAAGCGGCAGATACGCCGGATGATGAAAGCAGTGGGCTGTCTGGTGATTTATCTGAAGAGAATTTCCATGGGCGGCATTGTCCTGGATGAGACGCTGGCTCCGGGGGAGTGGAAGGAAATTGAAATATAACCCGGAACAGACTTCACAATATGGACAAAAAGTGGTATAATATAATGCGATAATTAATGCAGAAAGGCCAGGTAACTACCTTGAGAGAAATTTTATTTTTAAAGCCCGTCTTTAAACAGATGATTTGGGGCGGCAACCGGATGGCAGCAGAGTATGGCTATGACATTCCGGGGGACAACACAGGAGAGTGCTGGGCAATCAGTGCACATCAAAACGGTGACGGCACAATTTCAGGCGGCACTTATGATGGGGTTACATTAAGCACGCTTTACAAAGAACACAGAGAATTATTCGGCAACAGCACAGAGAAGGTTTTTCCGCTGCTGGTTAAAATTATTGATGCAAAAGCAGACTTATCCATTCAGGTGCATCCGGATGATGTATATGCAAAGGTGTACGAAAATGGTTCTCTTGGAAAAACGGAATGCTGGTACATTTTAGACTGTGATGAGGATGCTACCATTGTCATTGGACACAATGCAAAGGACAAGCAGGAGCTGCGGCAGATGATTGAGGAAAACCGCTGGGACGAGCTGATTTCCGTGCGACCAATAAAAAAAGGTGATTTCTTCCAGATTGAGCCCGGTACGGTACATGCCATCAAGGCAGGCACATTGATTTTAGAGACACAGCAGAGCAGTGATATTACTTATCGCTTGTATGATTATGGCAGATTGCAAAACGGTAAGCCAAGAGAATTACATATTGAAAAAAGCATAGATGTGATTACTTGTCCACATCAGGACAAAACAGCAGAAAATACAATGGAATCCGTGCAGGGTGCACAGATCCAGACAATGGTATCCTGTCCGTTTTATACGGTAAAGAAACTCTGCGTAAAGGGAGAAGCAGAGCTTTCTATGGACGGGGAATACCAGCTGTTCAGTGTAATCGGGGGAAATGGAACAATTGACGGCACGCCGGTAAAAAAAGGAGATCATTTTATTCTGCCAACCGGCTATGGTCACTTTAAGCTTTCGGGAGAGATGGAACTGATGACATCGTACACAATCAAGAAAAAGGAGGTTTCATCCCGATGAACAACTGGCTAAATCCTGACAACAAGTTTTTCACCTTTATGGGAAAGGCATTTGATGTTGTAGTACTGAATACCCTGTGGCTGATTTTATGTATCCCCATTGTTACCATTGTGCCGGCAACAACAGCTTTGTATTACGCAATGGTAAAGGTTATCCGTCGTGAAAGAAGCTATGCCACAAAAGAATTTTTCCGCTCTTTTAAGCGAAATTTCCGGCAGGGTTCTGTATTTTCCCTGCTTGCAGTGGTAATGACATTTATCATGTATATAGATTTTAAATATGCGACGGAATTAATGCGAACAGAAAATACAAGTACGTCAGGAAGCACCTATTTTGGTATTTTCCTTGTCATTACTTTTTTGTTCTGTGCCATATATGTCTATGTCTGTCCGGTTCTTTCCAGATTTGACATGAAGCTTATCGGCATATTAAAAACTTCTTTTATCATGGCGACCAGACATATCATAACCACACTTTTATTGCTTGTTCTGTTTGTGGGCGTGCTGCTTGGCTGTTACATCCTGCTGCCGGGAATTTTCTTTTTACCGGCAATCGGCATATTGCTGGCATCGTTTCTGATAGAGCGTGTGTTTAAAAAATATATGCCTGCCAAGGAAGAACCTGCAGAAGGAGAAGAAGTGCAAGGACAGGAAAAGGATGAATGGTATTTAGAATAAAACCCGCAGAAGGAGGATTAATATGGATAATTTGTTGCAAAAGAATATGGACTGGGAAAAGGTGGAAGCAATTGTTTATGCAGACACAAAATATCCGTTCCAGATTCTTGGACCGCGCATAACGGAAGCCGGGGTTCAGATCTGCTGTATGTATCCGGGTGCAAAGGCAGTTTCGGTCAAGGTGAAGCATTCGACAGAAGCTTATGAAATGCAGTGTCTGGACGAAGCAGGCTTCTTTGGAGTGCTTGTGGACAAGGACAAAATCTTTAAATACACTTATGTTATTACAAATGAGGATGGTACCGTTTGGGAGCAGGAGGATGCCTATGCGTTTCTTCCGGTACTTCCGGACAGCGAACTGGATTTGTTTGCAAACGGCATTAATTATACGGTTTATAAAATGCTTGGTGCACACAAAAAGAAAGTTGGCGGTGTAGAGGGTGTAGAATTTGCCGTATGGGCACCAAATGCACAGAAGGTCAGTGTAGTAGGCGATTTTAACCTCTGGGACGGCAGACGTCATCTGATGGAAATGCAGAAAGATTCCGGTATTTTTGCACTGTTTATTCCGGGGGTGGAGGAAGGAGCATTGTATAAGTATGAAATCCGCATCAAAGGAGGTGCCAATGTATTAAAGGCAGACCCTTATGGTACATGTTCCCAGATGCGTCCGGACAATGCGTCCGTGGTTGCGGATTTATCCGGATATGAGTGGAACGATAAAGAATATATGGCTGCCAGAAAGAAATCCAATCCGCTGGCAGGTCCTGTTAATATTTACGAGGTGCATTTGGGCTCCTGGAAAAAGCCGGCAGAAGAGGAAGGCAGACTTTTTTATAATTACCGTGAAATTGCTCCGCAGCTGGCGAAATATGTGCTGGAAATGGGATATACTCATATTGAACTGATGCCAATTATGGAGCATCCGTTTGATGGTTCATGGGGATACCAGGTTACCGGTTATTATGCACCAACCTCCCGCTACGGCTCACCAAAAGATTTTATGTATTTTATGGACTATATGCACCAGAAGGGTATTGGTGTTATTTTAGACTGGGTACCGGCACATTTTCCAAAGGATGCTTTTGGACTTGCAAAGTTTGACGGCACCTGTCTGTACGAACATCGGGACAAACGGCAGGGCGAGCATCCACACTGGGGAACGCTGATCTACAATTACGGCCGACCGCAGGTTGCCAATTTTCTGATTGCCAATGCGCTTTATTGGGTAGAGCAGTTTCATGCAGACGGTATCCGTATGGATGCAGTTGCTTCTATGCTGTATCTTGATTATGGTAAAAATGACGGCGAATGGGTTGCCAACCGCTATGGCGGCAAGGAAAATCTGGAAGCTATAGAATTATTAAAGCATTTAAATTCCATAATGAGCAAGCGCAACAAGGGCGTAATGATGATTGCAGAGGAATCCACGGCATGGCCAATGGTTTCCGGTCCGGTAGAAGAAGGCGGACTTGGTTTTCATATGAAGTGGAATATGGGCTGGATGAATGATTTCCTCACCTATATGAAAACAGATCCGCTGTTCCGCAAGCACTGCCATGGATGTATTACGTTCAGTATGATGTATGCTTACAGCGAAAAGTTCCTGCTTGTATTTTCCCATGATGAAGTGGTTCACGGCAAAGGCTCGTTAATCAACAAAATGCCGGGTGAGTATGAACAGAAATTTGCAAATCTGCGCACTGCCATGATGTTTATGATGGGGCATCCGGGTAAGAAATTTTTGTTTATGGGTCAGGAATTTGCCCAGTTTGCAGAGTGGAATGAGGCAAAGAGCCTTGACTGGGAGCTTCTTGCAGAACACGAAAAGCACCAGAAGTTCCATCAGTTTTCCAGGGATTTGAATAAATTATATAAAACGGAGCCGTCCCTGTATGAGCAGGATTTTTCACCGGAGGGTTTTGAGTGGATGAGCTGCATGGATGCAGACCGGAGTATTGTTTCCTTTGTCAGACGTGCAAAAAATTCAGATGATATGCTGTTGTTTGTCTGCAATTTTACACCGGTTTCTTATGAAAACTTCCGTCAGGCAGTTCCGGTGTCTGGAAAATATAAAGAAATTTTCAACAGTGATGCGGAAAAATATGGCGGTACAGGCATGGTAAATGCCAGATGGCTTATTGCCAAAGGGGAACCTTGTGATGGCAGGGAGTATTCCATCGAAATGAACCTTGCACCACTCGGTACGGCAGTATTCCGGCTGAAAAAAGAAACGGAAAAAAAGCAGCCGGAAGTAAAGCCGGAGAAGCAATCGGAAGCAAAAACGGTGAAAAGCAAATCTTCAAAAAAGGCTAAGGAGGTATCAAAATAATGGCAGTAATTCTTACATTTCTTACAGGGACACTGATTCCTTTGCTTGTAAAAGCGCTGATTGCACTGGTGCTGTATGTAGTAGGTGTAAAGTGTATTAAGTGGCTGATTGGATTTACAGATAAAGCCATGGAAAAGGGACACATGGATGCAGGTGTAAAATCTTTTTTGAAATCTGCACTCAAAATTGTATTATATGTAGTTCTTGGCTTTATTATTGTCAGCTATTTTGGAATTGCAACAACCGGACTTGCAGCTTTGTTTGCTTCGGCTGGCGTAACGGTAGGACTTGCTTTACAGGGAAGCTTATCCAACCTTGCAGGCGGTGTACTGCTTCTTGTTTTAAAACCATTTGAGGTGGGTGATTATATTATTTCCTGCGGAGTGGAGGGAACCGTTACAAGCATTGAAATTTTATGTACAAAGCTTATTACCGGAGATAATAAAGTGGTTGTCGTGCCAAACGGTACACTTGCAAACAGCAATATTATCAATGCTTCTCGCAAGGAATTCCGTCGTGTGGACTTTGTGTTCGGCGTTTCCTATGAAAGTGATGTTAAGCTTGTAAAACAGCTTCTGCAGGAAGCCGCAGAGGCACACGAACTGGTATTAAAGGACGAGGAACATCCAGTTAAGATATTTATTAATGAATTTGCAGCCAGCTCGATTGATTTCGGCTTCCGCGTATGGTGCAAAAATTCCGATTATTGGACGGTAAAGTGGGATTTGATGGAGCAGGTTAAGGTCGCCTTTGATGCCAACGGAATTGAAATTCCTTTCAACCAGCTTGATGTAAACATGAAAAAGCAGTAATGAAAAAGATAAGAAACAGTGATAAATAACTGTGAAAAAATGCTTTTCTTTTAAAAAAAAATATGATACGATAGTATCAATTTTAGAAGGTGTTCTAAATGGAAGTTTAGGGCACCTTTTACTGTAAATAAAATGAATTACAAAACATAAAATGAGCCTGCTGATTATTGCTGGAGCGAGGTATGAGAAAACAGCAGCAAAAAGCCGGTGCAGAAAGGTATGGTTTGATATGGCAGAGAAAGTAACAGATTTTTTCGGGATTGATGTTTTTAATGAAGCTGTGATGAGAGAACGTCTTCCGGAGGCAACCTTTAAGGCTTTGAAAAAGACAATGGAAAATGGAGAAGAACTGGATTCACAGATTGCGGATGTGGTTGCAAGTGCAATGAAGGACTGGGCAATTGAAAAAGGTGCAACGCACTACACCCACTGGTTTCAGCCAATGACAGGCATTACTGCGGAAAAGCATGATGCTTTTATTACACCTGCACCGGAAGGCAAGGTTATTTTGGAATTTTCCGGAAAAGAGCTGATAAAGGGTGAGCCGGATGCTTCTTCCTTTCCGTCCGGTGGTCTTAGAGCTACCTGCGAAGCCAGAGGCTATACAACGTGGGACTGCACTTCGCCTGCTTTTGTCAAGGAGGATGCTGCCGGGGTTACACTTTGCATTCCAACAGCATTCTGTTCTTATACCGGCGAGGCACTGGATAAAAAAACCCCATTGCTCCGCTCGATGGAGGTGCTTGACAGAGAAGCTACCCGCATATTAAAACTGTTCGGACACACGGAAGTCACCAATGTATCCTGCTCGGTTGGTCCGGAACAGGAATATTTTCTGATTGATCGTGACAAATTTTTGCAGCGTGAGGATTTGATTTTTACCGGACGCACACTGTTTGGTGCAAAGCCGCCAAAAGGCTCCGAAATGGATGACCACTATTTTGGAGCTTTAAAGGAACGTGTGGCAGCTTATATGAAAGAGCTGAACTATGAACTCTGGAAGCTTGGCGTGCTTGCCAAAACACAGCACAACGAAGCGGCACCGGCACAGCACGAGCTGGCTCCAATTTATTCTACGGCAAATATTTCCGTTGACCATAACCAGCTTGTTATGGAAGTGATGAAGCGTGTGGCAAAGCGTCATAATCTGGAGTGTCTGCTGCACGAAAAACCATTTAAGAGTCTGCATGGTTCCGGTAAGCATAATAACTGGTCCATTGTTACCAATACCGGTGAAAATCTGTTAAGTCCCGGGAAAAAGCCAAATGAAAACCTGCAGTTTTTGCTGTTTGTAACGGCGGTAATCAAGGCAGTGGACGAGCATGCGACACTGCTTCGCTATTCCGCATCCAATCCGGGCAATGACCATCGTCTGGGAGGACATGAGGCTCCACCAGCGATTATTTCGATTTTCCTTGGAGAACAGCTCGAAGACATTGTGCGTCAGATTATTAAAACCGGCGAGGCTAAGGACTGCAAAAAGAAAGTTTATATGAATATAGGTGTACATACCCTGCCGGAAATCCGAAAAGATGCAACAGACCGGAATCGTACGTCTCCATTTGCATTTACCGGAAATAAATTTGAATTCCGTATGCTTGGTTCGTCCATGTCCGTAGCAGGACCAAATACAGTATTAAACACGATTGTGGCAGATACTCTGAGCCAGTTTTCGGATGAATTGGAGCAGGTGGCACCAGAAGCCTTTGAAACGGCATTAAAAAAGCTTTTACAAAGAGAACTGACCGCTCATGAACGGATTATTTTTAACGGAGACGGTTACTCGGAAGAATGGACCAAGGAAGCAGAACGCAGAGGCTTGCCAAACGAAGCTTCGATTGTAGGAGCAACCAAAGCACTGCTGTACGATAAAACCATCGAAGTATTTACGAAGCACAAGGTATTCAGCAGAACAGAGCTCGAAGCTCGTGCAGAAATGAATTATGAAAATTATTCCAAAACCATCAATATTGAAGCAAAGACAATGGTGGATATGGTTCGGAGAATGTATATTCCCGCTGTCATCCAGTATACAACGGAGCTGGCAGAATCGATTAATGCAGTGCGTACCGCTGTGCCAACGGCAAATTTCACCGTGCAGGAAAAGCTTCTGACACAGGTATCACAGCTTCTGGCAGAAACGGAAGAAGCAAAAGAAAAGGTGAGAGAAGCAAGGCTTGTAGCCGTTGCCATTACCAATGCGAAGGAAAAGGCAGAAGCGTATCGCAAAACGGTGGTACCTGCCATGGAGTCACTGCGGATTCCGGTTGATAAGCTGGAAACAATTGTAGACAAGAAATTCTGGCCGGTACCAACTTATGGCGAACTGGTATTTGAGGTATAATATGATAAAAAGCTTGCAAAGCATTGTATTGATAGCATCCATTCTTTCAATTTCTCTGTTTGGTGACAAAAACATCGGACTTACCAGGGAAATTGACCGTATGAGAGAAAGCATAATCTGTGAAGTGCAAAGTACCTTCGAACAGGAAGAAGAGCAGACAAATGCGCAGTATACCCTCGACTATTCAGACGGTTTTTGGGTAGAAGAGGATGAAACAGTGTATCTTCTGGGTACTTATGACTGTGAAGTTTTAGAGTACGAGCGTGGAAATTTCAGAACAATTTCGCTGACGGAGGCAGTTCTTCCGTCAGATATTGTGAGCTATGAAGACCAATTGTATATTTATGACGATATTCTTTCGGAGGTACAGTGCTATACGAAGCAGGGGGAATTACAGTTTCGCAGTGCAGTGGAGCTTACCGAAGACTATGTAAAGCAGTTATATGTAACCAAAGAGGGAGTAGCAGTTCGGACGTATGGAAAACAGGAGTTGTTGCTGGATGCAGAAACCGGAGCAATTACCGCCCGGGAATATCATATTCCGGAGCTCCCAAAGCTTCCGGAATATGATTTTGCAGAATATGCAGGTTCGGATGAGGATGGAACTATTTACGCAATTTATACAAAACTTGTAGAAAATTGTTCAGTTCTTTCCGGTGAGCTGACTTTAGTCGGTTTTTCGGCGACAGGAGACTGTATCGGAGCATCTGCCCTTTTGACGGAAGAGTATGCCTATCTTCCGGACACCTATGTACAGGTGCTTCGAAATGGAAATATTTATCTTTTTTTTCCAGGAAAACAGACAATAAAAGTCTGTAAAATTGTTTTGCGGGAGCAGGCAGCTTCAAAGCTGACAGAAATAGCGGACGCTGCAAAAAAAACAGAGGAAAAATACAGAGATAATATATCTTACCGGAAACGTGCCGGACTTGCGTGTACAGAGCAGATTGCCCTTTCAAGAGAGGAAGTATGGCAGCGTGCCTGCGCTATGGCGGAATATACCTGGACGCTGCGAAAAACACATACGCTTGTTTCAAAGTCAGAGCCAGGTGTTGTTCTGTCAAGAGAAATAGAGGCAATCAGAAAAAAGAACGAGGGTGTATCCGGCTGGAAAGCGGTAATGAAAGGGATTCCTTATTGCTGGGGCGGCTTTTATGCACTGGATGTCGGCTTTCAGGGAAATACGTTTCAAAAGGTCATTGACAAAGGCTATGTGGCAGGAAATATTAATGCCGTGGATTATTATAAGTATATGACGGCGGGACTGGACTGTTCGGGATACGTTTCGGCAGCTTTGGGTTTTGCAAAAAAACAAAGCACAAGCGGTTTAAATGATATTGGTTCAAGGGTGAGCAGAATAGACAGACTGCAGCAGATGGATTTGTTCATACATCCGGGCGATCATGTCATTTTCTTCTGTGGATGGATGGATGAAACAACCATGCTGGTTGCGGAGGCAGCGGTCCGGGAAGGTAAAGTATCGGTGCATCCTAAAAGCATAAATGAATTGGCAGTCAATGGAAAGTATCAGATGAAATCTCCGTGGTAGGGGCTTTACAAAATGGAAAATATAAGATAATATAAATAGTTAGGTTACTTAAAACGAAGAAAGCAACAAATAAGGAGGATTACATGATACAGGCATGCAATGTAACACTGCGTTTAGGAAAGCGCGCATTGTTTGAAGATGTTAATATTAAATTTACCGAGGGAAACTGTTATGGTCTGATTGGTGCAAATGGTGCCGGAAAATCTACTTTTTTAAAAATTTTAAATGGTCAGCTGGAACCAAGCAAGGGTGAAGTTGTCATTACACCAGGTCAGAGACTTTCTTTCTTACAGCAGGATCACTTTAAATATGATGCCTATAATGTTTTAGATACAGTCATTATGGGAAATCAGCGTTTATATGACATCATGCGGGAAAAAGATGCCATTTATGCAAAAGAAGATTTTACAGAAGAAGACGGCAACCGGGCAAGTGAATTGGAAGCAGAATTTGCCGATTTAAACGGCTGGGAAGCAGAGTCTGACGCAGCAACCTTATTAAATGGTCTTGGTATTGAGCCGGAGTTTCATTATACCCAGATGGCAGACTTAAACGGTTCCCAGAAAGTGAAGGTGTTGCTTGCACAGGCACTGTTTGGCAATCCAGATATCCTTTTACTGGACGAGCCGACCAACCATCTGGATTTAGAAGCAATCCGCTGGCTGGAAGAATTTTTAATCAATTTTGACAATACGGTAATCGTAGTATCCCATGACCGTTACTTCTTAAATAAGGTCTGCACGCATATTGCGGATATTGACTATGCCAAAATTCAGCTCTATGCCGGCAACTATGATTTCTGGTATGAATCCAGCCAGTTAATGGTAAAACAGATGAAGGAAGCCAATAAGAAGAAGGAAGAAAAAATCAAGGAATTGCAGGAATTTATTCAGAGATTCTCGGCAAATGCTTCCAAATCCAAACAGGCTACCTCACGTAAAAGAGCGTTGGAAAAAATTGAACTTGAGGATATTCGTCCATCCTCAAGAAAATATCCATACATTGATTTCCGCCCGGTGCGTGAAATCGGCAATGAGGTACTTACCGTAACAAACCTTTCCAAAACAATTAATGGAGTTAAAGTATTAGACAACGTTTCTTTTATTGTAAATAAGGAAGATAAAATTGCATTTGTCGGTAGCAACACGTTGGCGGCAACCACACTGTTTAAAATTTTAATGGGAGAAATGGAACCGGATTCCGGAAGCTTTAAATGGGGAATTACCACAACACAGGCATATTTTCCAAAAGACAATACCCAGATGTTTTCCGTGGACGAAACCATTGTGGATTTCTTAATGCCGTTTTCTCCGGAAAAGGATGTAACCTATGTGCGTGGCTTCCTCGGAAGAATGCTGTTTGCCGGAGAAGAAGGTGTGAAAAAGGTCAACGTTTTATCCGGTGGCGAAAAGGTAAGAGTCATGCTTTCCAAGATGATGATTATGGGCTCCAATGTACTTGTTATGGATGAGCCGACGAACCATCTTGATATGGAATCCATTACTGCACTGAATAACGGTTTAATCAAATTTCCGGGAGTGCTCTTGTTTACGGCACTGGATCATCAGTTTATCCAGACCACGGCAAACCGTATTATGGAAATTGTTCCGGGCGGCAGCCTGATTGATAAAACAACCACTTATGACGAATATCTTGACAGTGATGAAATGGCGCGCAAGAGAACCATGCTTACAACGATTGAAACAGAAGCGGAAGAATTTGAAAATGAAGAATAGTAAAGCGGCAGCCGCTTTCAGAAACGAGGTTGGAATGGAAAATGAAACGAAGAAACGACTGGTAAAACCCGGAATGGATACACCGCTTGGCGTATCGTTTTCACATGGTATGTTTAACTTTGCAGTATCCATACCCGGAAGCTCTTCGTGCAATCTTGTGCTGTATAAAAAAGGTGAAACAGCTCCGGCAGAGGTAATTCCAATGGAAACCTCTGCCTTAGGTGTTTTTTCGGTAGCTGTTTGTATTCCTGAAAAAAACGGCAAAACGGACTATGAATACCTGTATCAGACCGAAAACTCTTTTGTATGTGATCCATATGCAAAAAGGATTACCGGAAGAGAAGTGTTTGGAGAAGAACCGGAATATATCAGGGCAGCTGTGTCTGTTTTGCCGCAGACGCAGGCTGTGCAGCATAAGCGGCATACGCTGTCCGAACTGGTATTGTATAAGCTTCATGTGCGTGGATTTACGCTCGGAAAAAGTTCCGGTGTGCGTAAAAAAGGCACATATGCCGGAATAATCGAAAAAATTCCATATTTGAAGGAGCTTGGAATCAATGTCGTTCTTTTAATGCCGGTGACGGAGTTTGACGAACTGGAAGCAGAACACACTGCAAACAAAGGCACGGTGATAGGCATTCCGGCAAGAACCTATATGGGACAGGAAAAGAAGAACGAAAGGCAAAAAAAAGGTCAGAATGCACAGAAGAACGTAGATAACGCTTCAAAAAAAATAAATTACTGGGGATATACCTCATCGGCATATTATTTTGCACCAAAGGCATCTTATGCCGCAGAACCGGAAAAAGCCGACCTTGAATTTAAACGAATGACGGACATGCTGCATGAAGCCGGAATTGATGTGTATCTGGAAATGATGTTTGATGAAAAGGTAAGCCAGAGCTTTATGTTAGATTGTCTGCGGCATTGGGTAAGAGCATACGGGATAGACGGCTTCCATATCTGCGAACAGCAGCTTCCGGTCAGTCTGGTGGCAGGAGATGTCTATCTTGCGGCCACGGCGTTTATGGTTTCTGAGGTGCCGGAATGGTTGAAAGAAAAATATCCGGATCGACTTTTGGAATACCGGGAAAATTTCTGCATGGAAATGCGACGCTACTTAAAAGGTGATGAGGGAATGGTCAGTACGCTGACGCATTATATGAAAAACCGTCGCTGCAATGCAGCACGGATACACTATATTGCAGATCACAATGGCTTTACATTGGCAGATTTATACTCGTATGATGTGCGCCATAACGAAGCAAACGGAGAAAACGGCAGAGACGGTTCTGACTATAATTTGAGCTGGAATTGCGGCGAAGAGGGTCCAACCCGAAGCAAAAAGGTGCAGACGCTGCGACTGCGTATGATGAAAAATGCGCTGGCATTGACAGTTTTATCCCAGGGTACACCAATGCTTCTGGCAGGAGATGAATTTGGAAGAACAAAGCAGGGCAATAACAATGCTTACTGCCAGGATAATGAGGTATCCTGGCTGGATTGGAGTCTTGCAAGAAGAAACTGCGAGCTTACGGAATTTGTACAGAAGCTGCTCAAACTCCGAAAAGAACACCCTCTGTTTACCATGGAGCGTGAATTGAGGGAAACCGATTTTATTGGCTGCGGCTGGCCGGCAATCTCCGTTCACGGTGTCAGTCCGTGGCAGCTGGATATGTCATCTTACAACCGGCTGGCGGCCTATCTGTATTGTGGAAGCTATGTAAGGCGTACTGACCATACGATGGAGGACAGCTTTTACATGATATTTAATATGCATTGGGAAAAGCATGAATTCAGGCTGCCTAAGCTGGACGGCTTCTACTGGAATATGGTATTTGACACCGGTGCTGATAAATATGCAAATCAGGAAGGTGAAGTAAGCACAGAACATCTGGAGCTTTCTCCGCGAAGTGTGGTGCTTCTGAAAACGGTTCCTGTAGAAAAGAGGAAAAATGAAAAAAGGCATTAATTCTTTTCAATTGAAATGCATTGCGGTTGGTTTAATGATACTTGGCATATCCATGCAGATGTGTTGTATGGTATGGGTATCTGCTGCGCCAAAGGAGCAGACACAACTGCGTAACGTACTTTTCTATATCGGGCAGGTAGTGTATCTCGCTGCTTTTCCGGTGAGTGCATTTTTGCTTGTGGAAGCATTCAAACACACTTCCGATAAAAAAAAGCTTCTGATCCGGCTGCTTTTGGCAGGAGTGGCGGTTGAAATTCCAATGGATATTGCGTCCTATGGTCTGACACAGTACAAATTATGGGGACAAAACCAGAATTACTTTTTTACACTTTTTCTGGGAGTACTTGTTCTTTGTGCAGTAGAAAAAATTATAGCTGCCAACGGACAGGGCACAATGAAAACAAATCTGCTGACACTTTTGGTCTATCTTGCCGCAGCAATGGCAGCAATTCTGCTTCGGACGGAGCAGAGCAGCGTAGGTGTTCTGATTGTAATTGCACTGTATTTGTTTTATGGCAATAAGATGTTTTCCTTTGTAACGATAGCCGTTATCTATGTTTTCTTCACCAGAAGTACCGGGCAGAACGCAGGACTGGAATATCTTCCGGTTTTAAGCATGTTGTTTGTCTGGGCATATAACGGAGAAAAGGGAAAAGCAGATAAAGTAACCAGAGGATTGTTTTATTTTAGCTTTCCGGTGGTATACTGCATTGCCGGGATAATATTGCAGCTGATATAGCAAAGCCGGCAGAGAACGAAACATTTGCCGGAAAGGGCAATGACCGGATTAGCTGACGGTGTGTGGTGAGTGAAAGGAAAGAGGAGAAGCAGGAGTGATTTCATTAAAAATTTTAGAAATGAATCGTTTTATGGGGAAGCTTTTAAAGGGGGAAAGCTTTGATGGCTTTTTGATGAAAGAAGGCTTTTTGCGTACCGGCATGGAGTATGGCTTTAAAGGCAGGGTATTCCTGGAATATTTTGATGTATCAGAGCAGGAACAGCATACGGAAGCTTATACATACTGGGGAGAGGTAAAGCCTTTTGTGTTTGAACTGGTAAAAGGAAAACATACTCCGCTTGCCTTTTCTTTCACACTGCTTCTGACAAAGAACTCTGTGGCAGATTTTCTTGTAAAACATCAGCTGAACGTCGGAGAAGATTCTCCTTCCCTGTTTTTGCAGATTCGTTTTGAACATGGCGTCGGCAGAGTAATTACCGGCACGGCAAGAAATACCTTTACTCTGGATAAAACGCTGGAGGAAGCATGGGATGAGGAAGTAAAACAGCTCTTTCGTGCAATGGAGCTGGCAACCGAGGAAGAGTAGCTTTCGGATGGACAATAATTATAAAGAAATTATAAATATTAGCACTCAATCTAGTTGAGTGCTAATATTTTTCTTGACTTTTCTGTTTTTCAGAGGTATAGTATATTACATCGAAAGAAAAAGCGCAGGCTTTTCAGTTTGAAAGGAGTAACAGATTATGAGTACAGTAAAAGGAAATCTTTCCATCAATTCCGAAAACATATTCCCAATTATCAAAAAATGGTTGTATTCTGACCATGACATATTTTTCAGAGAATTAATTTCCAACGGTTGTGATGCTATTACAAAGTTGAAAAAGCTGGAAATGATTGGAGAAGCAGAGGTTCCGGAGGACAATGAATACAAAATTCAGGTCATTGCCAATTCCGAAGAAAAGACACTTACCTTTATTGATAACGGTATTGGCATGACTTCCGAGGAAGTAAATGAATATATCAACCAGATTGCATTTTCCGGTGCAAAAGACTTTCTGGAAAAATATAAGGACAAGGCAAATGAAGACCAGATTATCGGTCACTTTGGTCTGGGCTTTTATTCTGCATTCATGGTAGCGGACAAGGTTACCATTGACACATTATCCTACAAAAAGGATGCAGCACCGGTTCACTGGGAATCCGAGGGCGGCATGGAGTTCGAAATGGGAGAAGGCGACAGAGAAGTCCGTGGTACAACCATTAAGCTTTTCTTAAACGAAGACAGTTACGAATTTTCCAACGAGTATCGTGCAAAAGAGGTTATTGAAAAGTACTGCTCCTTTATGCCGATTCCGATTTTCTTTTTAAATGCCTGTGCAAAGGAAGAACCGGAGGAAGAAGTTACCTCTGCTGAACCGGCAGACAGCGAAGCAGCAGATTCCGCCGAAGCAAAGGAAAAAGAAGAAAAGAAGCCGGAACCATTAAATACAACAAATCCACTCTGGAACAAGCATCCAAACGAATGCACCGAGGAGGAATATAAAAAATTCTACCGTGATGTATTTATGGATTATAAGGAGCCACTGTTCTGGATTCACTTAAATATGGATTATCCGTTTAATTTAAAGGGTATTTTGTATTTCCCTAAGTTAAATACGGAATACGACAGCATCGAGGGCAAGATTAAACTCTACAGCAATCAGGTATTTATTGCCGACAACATTAAAGAAGTAATTCCGGAATTTTTAATGCTCTTAAAGGGTGTCATTGACTGTCCGGATCTTCCGTTAAACGTTTCAAGAAGTGCCCTGCAGAACGATGGTTTTGTAAAGAAAATTTCTGACTACATTACAAAGAAGGTAGCTGATAAGCTGTCAGGAATGTACAAGGTAGAGCGAGAAGAATATGAAAAGTTCTGGGATGATATCTGCCCATTTATTAAGTTTGGCTGCTTAAAGGATGACAAATTCCGCGAAAAGATGAAGGATTATATCATCTTTAAGAACTTAGACGGCAAGTATCTGACCCTGCCGGAATATGTAAAGGCGGCAAAGGGAGAAAACGCAGAAGCAACCGATGAAAATGGCGAAAAGATAGAAGCTGAGGTTGTGGAGGACGAAAAGAAAGACACTGCCGATGAGCCTAAGAAAGATATTGTATATTATGTAACAGATGAAAAGCAGCAGAGCCAGTACATCAATATGTTCAAAGAAAATGGTATTGATGCCCTGATTATGACGCACAACATTGACCAGCCGTTTATCACTCAGCTGGAGTATGAAAATAAAGAAGTTAAATTCCAGCGTATTGACGCAGATTTAACCGAAAGCTTTACCGACAGCGGTGAGGATATGACGGCATTAAATGAGGAACTGTCTTCATTGTTTAAGAGAGCTCTGAATAAAGAAAAACTTGAAATTAAGGTAGAAAAGCTGAAGAGTGAGAATGTTTCTGCCATGATTACACTTTCTGAGGAAACTCGCAGAATGCAGGATATGATGAAGATGTATCGTATGAACGGCATGGGTGATGAGGATATGTTTGCCGGTGGCGAAAAACTGGTACTAAATGCAAATCATCCGCTTGTTAAATATCTTGCAGAGCACAAAGAAAGTGAACATGCAAATATGCTCTGTGAACAGTTATATGATTTGGCAATGCTTGCCCATAAGCCGCTGGAGCCGGAAGCAATGACAAAGTTTGTAGAACGTTCCAATGAAATTATGCTGTTATTAACACGCTAAAACTGAAAAAGACGGATGCGGACAACACCTTTAGCCATGGGTTTGTCTGCAGCTGTCTTTTTTTATTAATATTTTATATTTTTTACAAAAGTTCCCCCTTTTCAAATACGAGAAGCTATGTTATTATATACCAAAAGAAGTGGTTTTTAAAACTACATCAGAAGAAGAAAAAAACTATTTTAACGGAGGCTGCTATGGCATATAAAATTATAGGAGACAGTTGCACGGATGTTACAGAGAAAATGAAACAGGACAAAATGATAAGCCTTGTTCCACTGACCTTGACGATAGAGGGAGAAGAATTTGTAGATGATGAAACATTTGACCAGAAGCTTTTTATTGAGAAAATGAAGGCAAGTCCGGAGTGCCCAAAATCAGCATGCCCTTCGCCGGAACGCTATATGCAGGAATTTAATGCGGAGGATGAGTGTTATGTTGTTACGCTTTCCTCGCATTTAAGCGGTTCCTATAACAGTGCGCTGGCAGCAAAGGAAATGTATCTGGAAGAACATCCGGAGGCAAAAATTGAAATCGTAGATTCTCGCTCGGCTTCCTGTGGCCAGATGTTGATAGCCTTAAAATTAAAGGAACTGAAAGAAAAAGGGTTTGGTTTTTCCGAGGTTATAAAATCAATTACTGATTTCCGTGACAACATGGAAACAAAGTTTGTTCTGGAATCGTTAGAAAACCTTCGTAAAAATGGCAGACTCAGCCGTGTGACTTATGCCATCTGCAACGTGCTGAATATCCGTCCGGTTATGGGAGCAGATGATGGTGAAATTATAAAAATTGACCAGGCAAGAGGACACAATAAAGCATTGATGCGCATGATTGAGCATATAGAAAGGGATGTCCGCAATGCCACCGAAAAAGTAATTGGCATTGCACACTGCAATAACCGGGAGCGTGCCGAACTGGTAAAACAGGAAATATTAAAACGGATTCCGTTTAAAGATTGTATTATTGTCAACACCGCAGGAGTATCCACTCTGTATGCGAATGACGGCGGAATTATAGTGAGTTATTAAAATCGAAAAAAATGCAAAGGGAAGAAACATAAAAAGGTTTGGGAAATATCCCAAACCTTTTTTAAGCTGAAAAAGGGACTTGAACCCTCGACCCCTTCATTACGAGTGAAGTGCTCTACCGACTGAGCTATTTCAGCACTTTGCGTATATAAGAGAAAAAACCCGCAAAAACGAGTTTTCTTATAAAAGCAAATAGTCGAGGCGACGTGATTCGAACACGCGGCCTCTGCGTCCCGAACGCAGCACTCTACCAAACTGAGCCACGCCTCGATTTGCATCAGAACCAGCTGACTATGATATTATGCAACTTTTTTAAAAAAAAGTCAATACCCTTTTCAAAGTTTCTGTATTTTGCACTGCCGTGATTAAAAATGCGGAAACTCCTGTGCGATGGCAACGCACATTCAAATTCCAACGTCATATATTTAAAATATCAGAGAGTAAAGGATGAAAAAAATGAAATTTTTAGAAATAAAAGGACTGAATTATTCCTATCATACAAAAGCAGGTGAAACAAAGGCTCTCTCTGGTATTGAGTTAAGTGTCCAAAAGGGAGAATTTCTTGCTGTTGTGGGACCAAGCGGTTGCGGTAAATCGACGCTGCTAAATCTGGTGGCGGGGCTGTTGCCGCTGGAAGAGGGAAGCATCACGCTGGAAGGTGTGCCGATACAGGAGCACAGAGATAAAATTGGATATATGCTTCAGAAGGATCATCTTCTGCCATGGCGGACAACGGAGGAAAATATCTGTCTGGGTCTGGAAATAAACAAAAGCAGGACAAAAGAAAAAATGGAACTGACGGAGCATCTGCTCAGACAATATGGACTGTATGAGTTTCGCAACGTAAAACCGGAAGAATTGTCCGGAGGAATGCGCCAAAGGGCTGCCTTAATCCGGACACTTGTAATGGAGCCGGATTTGCTGCTGCTGGATGAACCTTTTTCGGCACTGGATTATCAGACACGGCTGAGTGTTGCAGATGATATTCATAAAATACTCAAAAGTGAGGAAAAAACCGCGATACTGATTACACATGACATCGCGGAGGCTATTAGTATGTCGGAAAAAATTTTGGTACTGACGCAGCGACCGGGCAGAATCCGACGTAAAATTGACATCACACTGAGCATGCCGGACGGAAGCATGCCGCAGACTCCGTCACAAGCCCGAGGTGCGGCAGAATTTGCGATGTATTATCAGGCAATATGGAAGGAGCTGATGGATTATGATGCTGAAAACGAAAACGATGCTGGCTCAGGTGCTTGACCGGAACCGTCAGCCACAGAATGTATCGGAAGCTCAGGCAAAGTATCTGCTTTCTTGCAAACGGGAGCGTCGTTTTGTGCGCAGCTGGCAGTGGCTGATTATGGTGTTGTTTCTGGGCTTGTGGGAAATAGGAGCAAGAACCGGTTTTATTAATGCGTTCGTGTTCAGCTCTCCCACAAGAGTAATCAAGACCATTAGTTCCATGGTGCAGGACGGAACCCTTTGGTATCACACGGGAATTACTCTGGCAGAAACGTTTGTAAGCTTCTTTTTGATCCTGCTTTTTGGAATCGGAATAGCTGTGCTGCTCTGGTGGAATACGAGACTGTCTGAAATTTTTGAGCCATACCTTGTCATGTTGAACAGCCTGCCGAAATCGGCATTGGCACCGGTATTTATTGTATGGCTGGGTGCCAATATGAAAACGATTATTGTGGCAGCAGTATCAGTGGCAGTATTTGGAACGGTTCTGACACTTTATCACAGCTTTGCAGAAACCGAAGAGGATAAACTGAAGCTGATTATTACCCTGGGAGGCGGGAAAAAAGAAATTCTGACCAAGGTGATTCTGCCGGGAAATATCCCGACCGTCATCAGTCTGATGAAAGTAAATCTTGGGCTTTCTCTGGTTGGCGTGATTATTGGAGAATTTCTTGCTGCAAGAGCAGGACTTGGATATCTGATTATTTACGCAAGTCAGGTATTTAAACTTGATATTGTTATTACAAGTATTATTCTTTTGTGCGTCATATCCGTACTTTTGTATCAGGGAATCGCACACTTGGAAAAGCAGTAGACAGGTATCATTGTATACAAAATCCTTTTGGCAGACCCCGTAATCTTACCGGGGTTTGCTCAAAAAGGCTTGAACAAAAGGTTTTGAAACAAAAAAACTCGACATTTTTTTCTTGACAAAATGGATACACTAATACTATAATAGTTAGCGTTAAGAAAAGTGAATCAGAATTCTGTTCTGACTGTTTGATAAAGCGAAGGAGCTTGATGTGGAGTGCGCACAGGAGGTTTCTGCGCTTTCCTTGTATATACGGCTTTTCTCTTGCAAAGTAGCACGTTAACAAAGTAAAACGTTGAAGAATTTGGACGTGCTATAAAAAAGAAGAGTGGTATATGCAAAAAAAAACAGGAAGGAAACTAGGAAGAGGAGCTTAACAAAAAAGGAGGACAATTATATGTTCAAAAAAAATCTGAAAAGAGTACTTACTCTTGTAGTAGCAGCTACTATGTTAGTAAGTACAGCTGCAGGTTGTGGAAAGAAAACAAAGGATTCCGACATACTGTATACTTATAATGCATATGCATCTGCATTAGGTACAAACTGGAATCCGCATTCCTGGGAATTAGACGCTGATGATACAATTCTCAGCTATGTTTCTTCCCCATTCTGTACGATGCAGATCTTAGACTCCAAAAACGGAATATACCAGTGGGTATATGAGATGGCTACATCCATCACAGACGTTACAAAGGATAATAAGGCTGATTTAACAAAGTATAATGTAACTTTACCGGAAGGTAAGACAGCTGACACAACAGATGCTGGCTTTGTTTTCGAAATCAAGTTAAACGAAAAGGCTAAATGGCAGGACGGCACACCAATTAAGGCAGATGACTATGTTTATTCCATGCAGCAGTTACTTGATTCCAAAATGAAGAACTACCGTGCAAATCTGTACTACAGCGGTGAGTCCGCAGTAGCAGGTGGACTTGCATACTACAATTCCGAGTCTCCAATTTACGCTGATATGGTTGTATACAACGGAGATGTACCGGATTATTCCTATGACTTAGATGCAGGTATTGCAGCCGGTCAGGTTTACATCAGCTTAAAGGCAAAGCCAACGCTCGGCTATTCCGCAGATACCTTATGGAACAGTTACGGCCTTGGTACAGAAGAAGGCTATAATGCAATCGCAAGTAATGCAGATGTATACGGCTACACAAAGGTTACCGCAGATAACAAGGATGTAATTATGGGCTTTATTAAAACTGCATTAGCAGACGGCTTTGACATTACAGATGATGCAGAGGCTACAGAAGCAGCTAAGGAAATGTTCTATGTCAATGATGGTTCCTTAAGCGAAAAGGTAGAATGGGATACCGTAGGTCTTTACAAGGTAGATGATTATACCCTCCGTTATGTAACACAGACATATCAGGACATCAACTATTTCTTAACAAGCTGTACAAGCACCTGGCTTATATACAAGGATTTATACGAAGCTGGTAAAGATACCACAGGTACCTTAGTAACAACAAATTACAACTCCAGCAAGGATACTACCATGTCTTATGGCCCTTACAAGATTGAATCCTTACAGGATGAAAAGCAGATAGTTTTTGTAAAGAACGAAAACTGGTATGGTTATGAAGAAAAAGATGGCAGATTAGTTTCCACCACTCCATATAAGGTTGATGGTGAAAACGTAGACAGATATATGACAGACAAGATTGTTATCAACGTTATGCAGGATGAAGCTGCAAAGCAGGCATTCTTAAAGGGCGAACTGGACGAGTGGGCTCCAACTGCTGATGACCTTGTAACATTCGCTGCTTCCGAACAGCTTTACAAGGTAGAGGAGACATTTACCATGTCTTTCTTCTTTGACACAGACCTGGCTGATTTACAGGAAATGGACAAGTCCAAGGGTAACAAGAATTCTGTAGTTATGTCCAACATCAATTTCCGTAAGGCATTCTCCCTTGCTGTTGACCGTGATGAGTGGGTAACATCCACCGCAGGTTATAAGCCGGCATATGCTCTTATGAATACTTTATATCACTATGATGTATACAACGACCCTAATTCCTCCTACAGAAACTCTGATGAGGCAATGCAGGCAGTATGTAACTTATATGGCGTTGAGTATGGCGAAGGCACTCCTTATGCTACTTTAAAGGATGCTTATAAGTCCATCAACGGTTACAACTTAACAGAAGCAAAGAACCTTATGAAGACTGCTCATGATGAGCTGGTTGAAGCTGGTCTTTACAAGTCTGGCGAAGATATTGTAATCCGTGTTGGCTGGTCCAAGGGTCCGGCTGCATCTGCTGACCAGAAACAGCTTGAAATGATTAGCAAGTACCTCAATGCAGCATTGGAAGGCTCCGGCTTCGGAAAGCTTACCTTAGAACTGATTGATAATATTCCTGACCGTTACGGTGATGTTGCCAATGGTGAATATGCAATCGGTTATGGCGCATGGGGTGGTGCTGCTTTCTATCCATTCCGTAATATGCAGGTTTACTGTGATCCGGATCAGTACAGCATCCACGAAGCCGCTTGTTGGGACCCTAAAACAGAGACTCTTACTCTGAATGTAAATGGCACAGAAGATACCATGACATGGCAGGCGTGGTCCGGTGCACTGATCGGTTCAGGTAAGTACACAGAAGCTGACTTTAAGACAAAGTTAAGTCTTACTGCACAGATGGAAGAAGCTTACCTGAAAAAGTATTATCGTATTCCGTTAGCAAGCTCCACAGTTTGTACTATGCTTTCTTACAAGACGAGCTACTATACAGAAGACTATAACATTATGTATGGTTTCGGTGGAATCGAACTTCTGAGATACAACTATACCGATCAGGAATGGGCAGACTTCCTGAAAGAGCAGGGTAGCAGCTTAAGCTACGAATAAAAAAGTGTTCAGAAAGCAGCAGCACATGTTTTTTGAATGATAAAGAGCTCAGACTGCGGGAAAGCAGGTCTTTCCCGCAGTTTTTACTCTATTAAAACAGTAGAATGTTCTGGATTTTAATTTCTTCGTTTTGGCTTGTCTACCTGCACCGTTGCAGATAGATGAACTTAAACGAAGAAAGCATCAGAAAATAAAAACGAAATTAAAGGAGAGGAATCATATGGGAAAGAAAGGTGGCATGGCCAAATATATACTAAAAAGAGTGTTACTCATGTTTTTCACTTTTTTTGTAATTATTACGGTCTGCTTTATGTTAGTTCGTGCATTACCAAGAGAACTGCCTACCGATAAGGTACAGGCGGCAGCAATTCAGGCACGCTGGGAGGCACTCGGCTATAATAAACCGTTGTTGGTACAGTTTGGCATTTATCTAAAAAATATTGTAACAGAATGGGACTTTGGTACTTCATGGTATATCGATTTCAGAGAGCCGGCATGGAATGTATTAACTGATCGTCTTTTGCCCACCGTTATTGTTAACCTGTATTCTTTATTACTGTCTATTCCGGTTGGTATTTTACTTGGAATTTATGCGGCAGTAAAGAAGAATAAATGGCAGGATTCCCTGATTAGTACATTAGTTATGGTATTTATTTCTGTACCAAGCTATGTATACGCATTTTTAGTACAGTATTTCTTTTACTTTAAACTGGATTTATTGCCGATTATGGTTTATTCGTTGGATGACGCAGGAGGTTCCTGGTTCACCGGAAAAATGTTTGTCAGCATGATATCGCCGATTCTTGCGTTGTCTTTCAGTGAGATTGCAGGACTTTGTCGATTTACCAGAGCAGAACTGACGGAAACGTTAACCTCTGATTATATGTTGCTTGCAAGAACCAAGGGTCTTACTCGTTCTCAGGCAACCGTCAGACATGCGTTGAAGAACGCCATGGTTCCGATTCTTCCAATGATTATTTCCAGTTTCATTGGAATTTTAGGCGGTTCCATGATTATTGAGCAGATTTTCTCGATTCCAGGTGTAGGACTATTGTTTATTAAGTCGATTAATCTGTTTGACTATGATGTATTTATGATGGACTCCGTATTCTACATTTTTGTCGGTCTTCTTGCCGGTATTGTGGTAGATATCAGTTACGGTTTCATTGATCCTAGAATCAGAATGGGGGAAAAGTAAAATGAATCAGAATAAAGCAGATTACAATGATATCCCTCAGGAGCTGTTCACCTTTGCTCATGATGGAGAGCGTATTACAGATAAGAAGTTAGATGATAAGCCAATCAGCTATTTTAAGGACGCATGGATTCGTTTCCGCAAAAACAAAGCCAGCGTTATTGCAACGGTTATTATTATTTGTGTTATTTTATATTCCTTTTTACTTCCGATTTGTGCAACAAATTACGATTCTATGTTTATGGATCCGTATTATGCAAAGAAAGGACCAAGAAATGAATTTTTAGCCAAATTTGGTATTGCTACCGGCGGCGTAAAGAGAGATTTTGCAGAAAAAGGCTTGATTAAAGCGGTTTCCATCGGTATGGCAGCAGAAGATACGGAGGGTACCGGTAAAGTTACTTTAGAGGAAGGACTTTCCAGCAAATTCCAGCCAATTATTAAGGGTGAAATCGGTGAGCCTCGTGTGACAAAGGATGCAAAAAAGCAGGACAAAAAGGTTTGGACAGCTGATATTGATGTATATCTGGAAGTTGGATTTGTTTATAAAAGCGTAGAGCAGTCAGAATATGCAAACATTGTCGCATGGCAGGAAGAAACAGGGCTCCAGGTATTGTATCCATTAGTAGAAGATAATGAGTGGAATGCAGATTATACGGATGCCAACAACTGGTATAAATCCAAGAGAAGCACCCCTGTTTCTGTAGATGAAGACGGTAATGCAACGACGATTAGCTTCAAGGAAGGCATGGTATTAGAGGATAACTATATCCGAGATGCGGAGGGAAATGCCGTTTATTATACCCATGCCGGCGGCGGTAACTTTGATACTGCCCAGTACAAAATCAGAGTATTATACTACAATTACTATTTATACAAAAATGGCTTTGTTCCACAGTATACATTAGGTACAGACAGCCAGGGATATGACTTATCCTTGCGTATGGCCGATGGTATCCGTTTAAGCTTACTGCTTGCTATATGCGTATCTATCATCAACCTTTTCATCGGTGCTATTTATGGTGCCATTGAGGGTTACTACGGCGGAGCAGCAGATATGATATTAGAACGTATTAAGGATATTTTAAGCGGCATTCCGTTTATTATTGTGGCAACACTGTTCCAGATTCATCTTGCGTCCACGCTGGGTGCTATCCCGTGTCTGTTGTTTGCGTTTGTGCTTACCGGCTGGATTGGAATGTCTTCGCTTGTACGAACACAGTTTTACCGCTTTAAGAATCAGGAATATGTTATGGCAGCAAGAACGCTTGGTGCAAAAGATGCCAGAATTATCTGGAAGCATATTTTCCCAAATTCCTTAGGTACGATTATTACAAGCTGTGCACTGGTAATTCCTGGTGTTATCAACTCGGAAAGTATGTTAAGTTATCTTGGTATTGTAAAGCTTTCTACCGCAGAAATTACATCATTAGGTAACCTGCTGGCAGATGCCCAGAGTATCTGGACAAATTATCCACATTTGATGATTTATCCGGCACTTGTGCTTTCTTTACTGATGATTTGCTTTAATTTATTTGGTAACGGTTTAAGAGATGCATTTAACCCGTCGCTTCGTGGAGTGGAGGAATAATATGAGTAAAATTTTAGAGGTAAAAAATCTTAAAGTTTCCTTCCGTACGACGGGAGGTACTGTCAAAGCAGTAAGAGATATCAGCTTTGACCTAGAGCGTGGTAAAACAACTGCTATTGTTGGTGAGTCCGGTTCAGGTAAATCTGTAACTTCCAAAGCAATTCTTGGAATTTTAGCTGGAAACTCCATCGTGGAAGGCGGCGAAATTTTATATGACGGCAAAGATTTGCTTGCGATTTCCGAAGAAGAAATGTGCAAAATCAGAGGAGATAAGATATCCATGATTTTCCAGGATCCGCTGTCTTCCTTAAATCCTATCGTTAAGATTGGTAAGCAGATTACCGAGGCAATGCTTTTAAAAAACAAGGCAAATAAGAAAGAAGCAAGAGCAGAGTTCAACAAGCTTCTTGGCATTTTAAAAGAATGTATGTTAAATGCCGAGAAGGATGATGATGATAAAGAGCTTGCAGATATGGTTAAGACGTTCGATGATTTTTCAATTGAAGCAACAAAGTTGGAAACTCCTTATAATGAGTCGATGGCAACCGCAGAAGCTTTAATTGGAGACATTGAGAACTTCCTGTTTATGGTAGACAAGGAGCAGGAAATTGATGCTGCTGCGGAACTGGGCGAGTTTGCAGAAAAACTTTTGAAAGTGAAAAACGATTTTATTCTTGATAAGGAAGCCGCAGAACTGGAAGCTTTCTACAATGACACGGCAAATGCCAAAAAGGAATTTGCAAAGGGCAAAAAGCAAAAGGTAACGATTTCTGATTCTCTCAAGAATAGTCTGGAACATGGCTGTACTCTTCTTCAGAGAATTTTAGACCAGACCCGTCCGAATTTCTTCCGCCTTGGATATTTCAAGCTGAAGGGAAATAATATTTCCGTAAAGGGAAGAACCATCGAAGATTTGAATGAAGAAGCATTACAGTATCTGGATAAAAACTTTATGAAAAAGTTTCTGGAACTATCCAGAAAGGGTGTAAAATACTCTTACGATACTGCTTTGGAGGCAAAAAAGGCTGTTTTGCCAAAGCTGTTGGAGGCTGAAAAATTCTTCCGGGGCGATTTCCAGAAAGCAGAAGCCTTAAAACTTGCCAATGAGCTTGCAAACGAAGTGGATAAGTCCATCGACCGTCTTGAAATCAACAAAGACAGTGCAGCGTATACGTTCCGTTCCAGTATGGTAAGTGCAATCAATAAATATTTTTACTACCAGAAAAATAATCCAAAGGAAGAAGCACGCTATGCAAGACAGTCTGCAAAGAGAGCTGCACTTATTGCACGCGGTAAAACGGTAGACTGGAAGGTTGTTCCAAAGAATGTACTTGATTTAGAGGAATTAAAGGCAAAGATTATTTATAACATTGAGCGTCTGACAGAGCGGTATCAAGTATATATTGCTGCATCCGAAACGGTAGATTTTGATGAGCGTTGCCTTGAAATTGTCGACTACTTAAAAGAAAAGGCTTCTCAGGTAGTTTATACCATTACTAAGGCGATGGCGAAGGAAAAGGCAATCAAGCTGATGGAAGAAGTAGGTATTCATGAGCCTAGAAGACGTTATTATCAGTATCCGTTCGAGTTTTCCGGTGGTATGAGACAGCGTATTGTTATTGCAATTGCGTTGGCTGCCGATCCGGATATCTTAATCTGTGATGAACCAACAACGGCTTTGGATGTTACCATTCAGGCACAGATTCTGGAGCTGATTAATAAATTAAAGACAGAGCGAAATCTTTCGGTAATATTTATTACGCATGACCTTGGTGTGGTTGCTAATATGGCGGATGATATTGCAGTTATGTATGCAGGCAAAATCGTCGAATACGGTACTGCAGAAGATATTTTCTATGACCCAAGACATCCGTACACATGGGCATTGTTATCCTCCATGCCGGATTTGGATACAAGCGAAAAACTGGATGCAATTCAGGGCACTCCTCCAAATATGATTTATCCACCGGTGGGAGATGCATTCGCAGAGCGTAATAAATATGCCATGAAAATTGATTATGAAAAACAACCGCCAATGTTTCAAATTTCTGAAACACATAAGGCAGCAACCTGGCTGCTGCATCCGAATGCACCAAAGGTTGAAATGCCGAAGATTATTACGGACCGTATTGCAAGAATGAAAAAGAACGCAGGAGGTGAGACCGATGGAAGAGAATAAGCAGGAGGTTTTACTCAGCGTTGACAAGCTTTGCCAGTATTTTGGTCCGACCAAAGCAGTTGACGGAGTAAGTTTTGATATTAAAAAAGGAGAAGTTTTGGGGCTTGTTGGTGAGTCCGGTTGCGGTAAAACAACAACAGGACGTTCTATTATCAAGATTTATGATATTACCGGCGGAAGCATTTATTTCAAAGGTCAGAGAATTGCTGCCGGTCAGCTCGGTTACAAGAAAGCAATTGCTGAAGCCAAAGAAGCAACGAAAGCTGAAATTGCCGCATTAGAAGAGGATTCGAAAAAGAATCCGGCGCATTCTGCTGAAAATGGGAAGAAAATTGAGAGCCTGAAGACGGAACTGTCAAAGGTAATTGCTACCAACAAAGAAGAAATGAAAAAGGCTGCCTTTGATCATAAGAATTGTGATAAAGAATATGCCAAAAAGCTGGTAGAAGAAACAAAGCAGAAATACGTGGCAGCTTATAAAGAAGCAGGAAGTAATTCTGCCAGAATAGCTGAATTAAAAAAGAAGGAAAAGGAAGAACTTCGTATAGCGAAAAATACCCGCCTGACAACGCAGATTCAGATGATTTTCCAGGATCCGATTGCATCCTTAAATCCACGAATGACGGTTAAGGAAATCATTTCGGAGGGGCTGGTTATCAACGGTATTAGGGATGAAAAGTACATTGACGAAAAAGTATTTGAAATTCTTGAAACGGTAGGTCTGGTTCGTGAGCATGCAGGACGTTATCCTCATGAATTCTCCGGCGGTCAGCGTCAGCGTATCGGTATTGCAAGAGCTGTTATTATGAATCCTGAGCTTCTGATTGCTGATGAACCGATTTCCGCACTGGACGTTTCTATTCAGGCACAGGTTATTAATCTTTTAAATGAGCTTCGTGATAAGTTGGGACTTACTATTTTGTTTATTGCACATGACCTGTCGGTTGTTAAGTATTTTTCCGACCGGATTGGTGTTATGTATTTTGGTAACATGGTAGAGCTTGCAAGCTCTGATGAGCTGTTTGCGCATCCACTCCATCCATATACACGTTCTCTGCTGTCTGCCATTCCGCTTCCGGATCCGCACGCAGAAAAGAGAAGAACCAGAATTACCTATAACCCGATTGCTGAACATGATTACAGTGTGGACAAGCCTTCCATGCGTGAGGTTGCCCCAGGGCATTTTGTTTATTGTAACGATGCAGAGGAAGCTCGTTACCTTAAGGAGTTAGCAAATTGAAAAAAATATCTGCTGGTACCATAACAAAATATGTTGTTGCAATCGCAGCAGGTGGTCTGCTTTCTTCTTATGTTATGGTAGTAAATGATTATAAAAACGTGACGGATGAGATAGAAAAGCTGAGACTTCTCGCTGACTGCTTTACTGTTCCCGGAGTGGTTCTGATTATGCTAGCTGCCCTTTGCTGGCTTTCCTCAAAGGGTGCGTTAGACGGTATCAGTTATGCCGTTGTGGGTCTGTTTCGAAGAATTCTCCCGGGAGCGCAGACGAAAGAACCGGAAAAATATTATGATTATGTTGTAAGAAAGCAGAAAAGCCGAAAAAGCGGTTTTGGATTTCTGGCGGTTGTCGGATTGGGCTTTCTGATAATTGCCATAGTATTTATCGTAAAATTTTATCAAGTGTATCAATAGTGCTGCAGACCCTTAATCCGTACTTGCTCTGGATTGAGGGTCTATTGTGTATATAAAGGAATGAGGGAAAAAATGGGATTAGTGACCTGCTCAAGATGTAAAAAAGTATATGATTATGAAAAATACAGTGGTATTTGTCCAAAGTGTGCCAGATACAATAAAGAAACAACAGCAGCACAGGATCATCAGGAATATCACAATAAATATGATAGCGGCTACAGTCATACGGAAGAGGATAATCATGATTCTTTCCATCAGCGATATGATGAAGAACATAATCCGCATAGGCATCAGCTGACAGGAGTGCAGGAAACGCTCCGGGAGGTTATGGGTGCAGAGCACAAGGTAACCGTGGAAAACAGGGAAAATAAGGAAAACAAAGCTCCAAAAAAAGATAAAAATGCGAAAAACGTCTTGTGGGTACTTGCTTTTATTTTTGTTTTTAATATAATTCCCTTTGCAGGGCTTTTTCTGGTACCGGCAATCCTGGGAGTTGTAATTTATGTGCTTGTTAAAAAGAAAAAGTAAATCAAGTTAAATATTCTGCCAAAATACGAACAGACATTCGAAAAAAAGTATTGACATTGCTATAAGGGAGTGCTATTATTAATGCAAAACAAATGTTCGAAAAAGCATTGCTAACAGGAGGCTCTTATGGATGTCATGGAAAAACTTCAAATTCTTGCAGACTCTGCCAAATATGATGTGGCATGTACATCCAGCGGTTCCAATCGCAAAGGTACAGCGGGAGCCATAGGAAATTCCATAGCTCCCGGCATTTGCCATACTTTCTCTGCCGATGGCAGATGTATTTCCCTGTTAAAAATATTATACACAAATCACTGTATTTTTGATTGCAAATACTGTATTAATCGTTCGTCCAACGATATTATCCGAACCAGTTTTACCCCGGAGGAGGTTTGCCGTCTTACCGTAGAATTTTACCGCAGAAACTATATCGAAGGACTGTTTTTAAGCTCAGGTATTCACCAGACTCCAAATCAGACGATGACCGAAATCGTAGAAACATTGATGCTCCTTCGTGAAAAATACCATTTTAACGGCTATGTTCATTGCAAAGCAATTCCGGGAGCACATCCGGATTTAGTAGAGCTGGCAGGCTGGTATGCAGACCGCATGAGTGTTAATTTGGAGCTTCCTACAACAGAAGGCCTCCGGACACTTGCTCCGAATAAAACCCGCAAAAACATACTTCGCCCCATGCGTCAGATTCAGTCCGAAATTGAAGAAAATATGCAGGCTCTGGGAGTAAATGACAGTCGTGGCCGTTACTGGTATACAGCCCGTGAACTTGGTCGAAAAGAAGAAGAAAGTACCCTGCTTTTGCGTGAAACACTAAGACAAAAGCTTTTTTTTCAGAATACAGGTGCATTTCAGCCACAGTCAGAAGAAACACAAAACCTCTTACATACAGAGGCGAAGTTGTCTATGCAAAAAGAATCGCATACCGAAGCAAAGATGGGTGTACAAAACGCTTCCGTGCTAAAAAGAACACCAGAAATATTGTCAGAACCTTTCGGACAAAAAATTTCCAAACTGCATATGAAACAAGAGGCAAGATGGGCAAATCAGAGCCAGACCGGTCGTTTTGTACCTGCAGGTCAGTCTACTCAGATGATTATCGGTGCCACAGGAGAAAGTGATTATCAAATTTTATCTGTTTCAGAGGCATTATACAAAAAATTTGATTTAAAAAGAGTTTTTTACTCTGCCTTTATCCGGGTAAACGAAGACTCTTCCCTTCCGGTTTTGCCCGGAGGTCCTCCCTTACGCCGGGAACACCGCTTATATCAGGCGGACTGGCTGCTTCGTTATTATGGATTTGAGGCAAGCGAACTACTATCCGAAAAACAACCAAATTTTAACGAGCTTTTAGACCCAAAATGTGATTGGGCAATGCGCCATCCGGAGCGGTTTCCGGTGGAAATTAATCAGGCAGATTATTATACGTTGCTCCGAGTTCCGGGAATCGGCGTTAAATCGGCCAGACGTATTGTACAGGCAAGAAAAACAGGCCGTTTGGATTTTTCTGATTTGAAAAGAGCCGGAGTTGTCTTAAAACGTGCGGTTTATTTTATTACCTGCAGCGGAGTTTCTTATTATCCGGTTAAGCTAAGTGCGGGGGCAGTTTTACAAAATCTTTTGATGTCAGAAAAACTTCCGGAACAGGAAAACACCGGCTTCCGGCAAATTACTTTATTTGACGGAAATTACCAGGATTTTTTAGGAGAGCGTGGTATAGTATGAAGTATGTGTTGCAGTGCGAAGACACAATAGAAGGCATTTTTTCTGCTGTATATGCGGCATGGGAGTTGAAATATGGTCATGAAAATACAAAAATTCAAGTGCTTGGCTCAACAGAACATAATATAGAGCTGTTTTCTTCCTATATTTTGTTGCAGCCGGATGCCCAAAAAGCCGGCAAGGTAATCAATACAATACGCAGGGTTTGTTCCGATGCAGTATATGAAAGACTGTTTTATGCGGCTTGTTCGGATGCACCGGATAAAGCGGATGCCATCTACCGTTATATTCAAACGGCACTTCGGCTGAAAAGCCGTGTTTTAAATCATCTGACAGAACCTGCAGTTTCCAGAGTTATGGAACTTTCGCGTGCAGTGGCAAATGCAAGACATCATTATCTGGGATTCTTACGTTTTATAGAGATTCCAGGGCGTATTCTAATGGCACGGTATTCGCCCAAAGCGCGATTGACCGAACTGATAATGCCGCACTTCACCGAAAGATTTCCGGAGGAACGTTTTGTTATCTGGGATACGGTGCGGAATGTTGCGGGAATTCATGTTCCCGGACAAACATACATCATGTTGGAGCTTACCGATAATCAGACAGCCATGCTGCAAACCTATACAGAGGACGATAAAAAAACAGAGCAGATGTGGAAAGCATTTTTAGAAGCTGTCAGCATTAAAGAACGCAAAAATAAGGAACTGCAAAGAAATAACATTCCCCTTCATTTCCGAACCTATATGCCAGAATTTCAAAAGGAAGAGAGAATAGAACATGAATACATCAATGCTGAAATATCAGCTGAAAACTGTAATATTTGACATTCAGCAGGAATGCAGAGAATTAAAAAAAGAATTATCAGATGCCGGACTCATCGTGCTTGTTCCTTTCCTGGGATTTTTTGCAAAACAGACCTTAGAAGAGCTTGCATCCAATGAAACGATTTGTCTACAACAGGGACTGATGCTGACGAATAATGATGAGCATGCTAAACTGGCGAATTCTCTCGGAATCGTTGTTGTTGGATGTATCGAAGGTAATTTTGAAGTTCCAAAATCAGGAACCTTGCTTGAAAACCCAGCAGAAGTTTCCTTGAATTATTTAAATCTGGTATACTGTCATGAAAAAAAGCTTCCGGCACTGATTACAGAAACCAGCCGCTGCATTATTCGTGAATTAACAAAAGATGACATGAATGCTCTGTATGAGCTTCTGACCGATAAAGAAACCGCAAAATATCTTCAGCCAAAACCCGGCAGTAAAGAAGAGGAACTGGACAAATTGGTGTCGTACGTGTCTAGTGTGTATCCGTTTTTCAGTTATGGGTATTGGGGAGTATTTGATAAAAAAACCGAAGAACTGATAGGAAGAGCAGGCTTTAAAGAAGGAGAATACCCATTAGAGGCCGGCTATGTTATAAAACGTTCCCATTGGGGGAAAGGTCTAGCAACAGAAGTGCTTCAGGGGCTGGTTTTGTATGCGCAAGAAGAATTGGGCTGCTCCGAAATCTTTGCTAATATTGACGAAAATAACAAAGCGTCCTTGCGTGTGGCAGAAAAATGTGGTGTTGTATGTAATAGGCTGAGGAGACTATCCTAAGCCTATTTGTTCATGATGCAAGGTAAAATCTGCAAATACAGACTGCTTATCGGCTGGTGGCACCCGGACCAGCGTTTGCATTGCCGTTGGCATCATTTCCCATAATGCCGTCACCAATATCGTCCACTGCATTACCTACACCGTCAATTACATCCTCTGCACCATTGATAACACCATCGCCTGCGTCCTCAATTCCGTCTAAAATGCCATCTCCGATGTTGTCAGGCATAGTAGTTGGATGGCTTGTTGGTGTCTGGGTTGGAGTAGTTGTTGGCGAAAGAGTGGAGTTTTGTGTGCCGTTGGTGACAGAATTATTATTGCTGTCGTTCTTGTCTCTGCCACATGCGGCAAAACCGCAAAGCAACAGACAGCAGAGGGCAAGAAGGTAAATGTTCTGCTTTTTCATAAAGCACCTCCTGATTGAAAATGATAGCATTGACGAACTTATCGCCTGTGAATATTATTTGCGTAAGAAAGAATGTTATGCATGGAAAGTATAGTGACATATTGTTTTTTTTTTGATACAATAAAACAGGATTTGAATACTTTCGAATCATGGATGAATGGCATCAAGAAAACCTCAGGTTTAAAATACTGCAATTGACAAGGAGCAAAAAAATGGAAATTGAACGTAAGTTTACAATAAAGACATTGCCGGAAAATTTGGAACAGTACACCAAAAAAGAAATAGAACAGGCGTATTTGTGCAGAAAGCCGACAATTCGTGTAAGAAAAAGTAATGATGACTATATTTTCACATATAAATCAAAGCAAAATCCTGCGAATCCGGAATCTGCCACGGCAAGGTGTAATGAAGAAGTAGAACTTCCATTGACACAAAAAGCATATGAGCATTTAAAAGAAAAAGCGGATGGCCAGGTAATTTCCAAAACAAGATATATCATACCTATAGAAAACAACCGGAACATTGAGTTGGATGTTTTTCATGGCTATCTTGAAGGACTCGTATTTGCTGAAATCGAATTTGACAGTGAAGAAGCTGCGGCATTCTACCAGCTTCCGGACTGGTTTGAAGAAGATGTGACCTTCGACCGACGTTATAGTAACGCAGTTATGTCAAAATATGAAAGTCTGGAGCAGCTGTTAAACAGCAGTTCAACAAACAGGAAAGAATCAGACTGAAAAGAAGTTTACAGAAACGCCGGAAGAAGACTCTGGATTAGGAATGGAGTAAAAGTATGAAAAAAGGTGAAGAATATATTGGAGTTGTAGTGCGTACAGACTTTCCAAATAAAGGCATTGTAGAACTGGAGGACAGAAAAATTATCGTTAAAAATACGGTTCCGGGGCAGAAAGTTCGTTTTCGCATTGCAAAATTAAAACAGGGCAAAGGAGAAGGTACACTGCTTGAGGTAGTGGAACCGGCGGCAAATGAACTTCCAGTCCCTGCCTGCCCTCATTTTGGAATCTGTGGCGGCTGTGTTTATCAGATGCTTCCATACGATGAGCAGTTAAAACTTAAGGAAAAGCAAGTACAGACATTATTAGACCCGGTGGCAGGTGATTATCAGTTTCTTGGCATTAAGGGAAGCCCAAAGTTTTGTGAATATCGCAATAAAATGGAATTTTCCTTTGGTGATGAGGTAAAGGGCGGAGAACTTATGCTTGGTCTGCACAAACGAGGCAGTTTTTATGATATTGTGGATGTGAGTGAGTGTACGCTGGTGCATCCGGATTTTCGAAAGATTCTTACCTGTGTGTTACAGTTTTGCAGAGCGCAGAATCTTCCTTATTACCACAAAATGAGCCGTGAGGGTTATTTGCGTCATTTGCTTGTACGCCGTGCAGAAAAAACAGGAGAAATCCTTGTCAATCTGGTAACTACCTCCCAAATGGAATTTTCTTGGGATACGCTTGCAAAACAGCTGCTGGAGTTGCCGTTAGAAGGAAGCTTTGCCGGAATTCTTCACAGCATCAACGATGGACTGGCAGATGTAGTAAAAAGTGAAAAAACAGAAGTATTATACGGACAAGAATATTTCTATGAAGAAGTTTTAGGATTGCGCTTCAAAATATCCACCTATTCCTTTTTTCAGACTAATTCTCTGGGGGCAGAGGTGCTGTACAGCCAGGCACGGGAATTTATCGGAGAAGGCAGCCGTAAGGTAGTATACGATTTATACAGCGGTACCGGTACCATTGCTCAGTTAATGGCACCAATTGCCCAAAAGGTCATTGGTGTGGAAATTATTGAAGAAGCAGTAGAAGCAGCAAAGGAAAATGCAGCCGGTAATGGTCTGACAAACTGCGAGTTTATAGCTGGTGACGTACTAAAGGTATTGGATACCATTGAAGAAAAACCGGAATACATTATTTTAGATCCACCAAGAGACGGCATCCATCCTAAGGCACTGCAAAAAATTATTTCCTATGGAGTTGAAAAAATGGTTTACATTTCCTGCAAACCAACCAGTCTTGCCAGAGATTTAGAGGCACTGACAGCAGGCGGCTATCAGGTAGAAAAGGTGGTTTGCGTGGATATGTTTCCACAAACGGCGAATGTTGAGACGGTTGTTCAGTTGGTTAGAAAAAAGCCTGACGCATATATCGACATTACAGTTGATATGGATGAGTTGGATTTAACAGCTTCTGAAGCGAAAGCAACCTATCAGCAAATCAAAGATTACAT
>CAZJAA010000026.1:0-50967 GCA_964544055.1 uncultured Lachnospiraceae bacterium
GATGTTTATTTTGTGGCTGAGAATGGCAAGAAATTTTTGGAAAATATATCAGGTTGGAAGGCAAACAGGAAGATAGCGCAGTTGGTAAAAATATATGCTTCTCAAGCAGAGGCGAAACAAGAACTGGAGTTTATCAGTATTGATGAATTGTCATCGAATATGTGATATTAGATAATGCGAATAAAATACGAAAATTAGGCTGAAATAGTCGGATTGCATTTTAAATGGCATCCGGCTATTTTTGCATATACGATTTGGGAGATATACCGGAATAAGAGTACTGCTCTCGCTGATAAGAGTGCAGGTTACTTTAGCAGAGATAAGAGAACAGTTATACTTAGTCAGGAACTGATAATTGATGGTGTACCGGAGTTGCAGGCATTCATTGATGAGGTGCTTCCAAGTCCTGAAGAGGAGGTTAGGTTTCAGCAGGAACTATTGGAAATTGTAGTTGATACAACTGAATATATACATGAGTGAGGCAGAGGGACTATAGTAACAGGTTCCTCTGCCTTTTGTGTAGAAAAAATCAAAAATCCGAACTTTTGTTCTGTACTTTTTCGCTGGCGTGTGGTATGATAGTAACAGTCATGAAATAATAAAATATGTTTTTTGAGTGATACTATATCCACAATGATTTATCCAGTAGTGGTGTTACTATCAGGTTCGGAGGTGGTTTTTGTGCAGGATGCACAAAATTTGTTCAAACTTCATAGCGACTACGCCCCAACCGGCGACCAGCCGCAGGCAATAGAAGAACTGGTGCAGGGCTTTCAGGAAGGAAATATGTTTCAGACTTTGCTTGGTGTTACCGGCTCCGGTAAAACCTTTACCATGGCAAATGTTATATCTAAATTAAATAAACCGACTTTGATTATCGCACATAACAAGACTTTGGCTGCCCAGCTCTATGGTGAATTCAAAGAATTTTTCCCTGAGAACGCGGTGGAGTATTTTGTGTCCTATTACGATTATTACCAGCCGGAGGCATATGTGCCGTCTACCGACACATATATCGAAAAGGATTCTGCCATTAATGATGAAATCGATAAGCTGCGCCATTCTGCCACGGCGGCATTAACCGAGCGCAAGGATGTCATTATTATTGCCAGCGTGTCCTGTATTTATGGTCTGGGCAGTCCCATCGACTACCAAAGCATGACGCTTTCGCTGCGCCCCGGCATGATAAAGGAGCGGGATGAGGTACTAAAACGTCTGGTGGATATCCAGTATACCCGCAACGATATGGATTTTAAGCGAGGTACGTTCCGTGTCCGTGGGGATGTTGTGGAAATTTTTCCGATTTCCAGCGCAGACACCGCTATCCGCGTGGAATTTTTTGGGGATGAGGTAGACCGGATTACAGAGATTGACATACTTACCGGTGAAATCAAGTGTTCCTTAGAGCATATGGTGATTTTTCCGGCATCCCATTATGTTGTTGCCCCGGAAACCATGAATGCCGCCCTGGCAGACATTGAAGAAGAACTGCATGAGCGGGTAAAGTATTTTAAAAGTGAAGACAAGCTGTTGGAGGCACAGCGCATTTCCGAGCGTACCAACTTTGACATGGAGATGCTCCGGGAAACCGGCTTCTGCTCCGGTATTGAAAATTATTCCATGCATTTGTCAAGGTTAAAGCCGGGTGACCCGCCGAATACGTTATTAGATTATTTCCCGGACGATTTTTTAATTATTGTGGATGAAAGTCACATTACGATTCCGCAGATACGCGGCATGTATGCTGGAGACCAATCCCGTAAATCCACACTGGTGGATTACGGCTTTCGTCTGCCATCCGCCAAGGATAACCGTCCGCTGAACTTTACAGAGTTTGAAAGCCACGTCAGCCAGATGCTGTTTGTGTCGGCAACCCCATCGGTATATGAGAGTGAACATGAACTGCTCCGTACGGAGCAGATTATCCGTCCGACCGGTCTGTTAGACCCACTGGTAGAGGTTCGTCCAACCAAAGGGCAGATAGATGATCTGCTCGGTGAAATCCGCAAGGTAGTAGAACAAAAGCAGAAAGTACTTGTGACAACGCTGACCAAGCGTATGGCAGAGGATTTAACGGATTATCTTCGTGAAGTCGGAGTACGGGTGAAATATCTGCATTCCGATATTGATACGCTGGAACGTTCAGAAATTATCCGAGATATGCGTATGGATGTTTTTGACGTGCTGGTCGGCATCAATCTTCTCCGGGAAGGTCTGGATATTCCGGAGGTGAGTCTGGTAGTAATTTTAGATGCCGATAAGGAAGGCTTCCTGCGTTCGGAAACTTCGCTGATTCAGACAATTGGTCGTGCTGCGCGTAATGAAAATGGACATGTCATTATGTATGCAGACAGCATAACGGATTCCATGAACAAGGCACTCACAGAAACGAGCCGCCGCCGCAAAATCCAAAATAAATACAATGAAGAGCATGGCATTACGCCGACTACCATTAAGAAAGCAGTACGCGATTTAATCAGTATCTCCAAAAAAGCTGAAAATCAGAACTATCGCATCGACAAGGATGCAGAATCCATGTCCAAGAAGGAACTGGAAGCCGTTATCAAGAAGATGACAAAGGATATGCACACGGCTGCCGCTGACCTGAATTTCGAAAAGGCTGCCGAGTTGCGTGACCGCATTGTGGAGTTGAAAAGAGAATTGTTAAATCTAGATTAAATAATCCATATAATAATGACAACTCTGAAAGTTAAATGATGAATTAATAAGCGCAAATGAACCAAGAAAAACCGTGGCATTTTATACACATTCCGCAGCGCATTAACGTATTACAGACATATTATGACGTAGAAAAAGAATATTCCGAGAATGGAGATTAGGATATGTCAGAAAAAAAGAATTACATCAAAATCAGAGGAGCAAGAGAACATAATTTAAAGGGAATCAGTATAGATATTCCAAGAGACCAGTTTGTAGTGCTGACCGGTTTGTCGGGTTCTGGTAAATCTTCTCTTGCTTTTGACACCATTTATGCAGAAGGGCAGCGCCGTTATATGGAGTCGTTGTCCTCGTATGCCAGACAGTTTCTGGGGCAGATGGAAAAACCGAATGTGGAAAGCATTGAAGGGCTTTCTCCGGCAATTTCCATTGACCAGAAATCTACCAACCGCAACCCACGCTCTACGGTTGGTACTGTAACCGAAATTTATGATTATTTTCGTCTGTTGTATGCACGCATTGGTATCCCGCATTGTCCAAAATGCGGCCGTGAAATCAAAAAGCAGACGGTAGACCAGATGGTGGATGAAATCATGAAGCGACCGGAGCGCACAAAGTTTCAACTTTTGGCACCGGTAGTCCGAGGACGGAAGGGCGAACATGTCAAGGTACTGGAACAGGCAAAAAAGGCGGGCTATGTCCGTGTGCGTGTGGATGGAAATTTATACGAACTGACCGAAGAAATCAAACTGGAAAAAAATCTCAAGCATAATATTGAAATTGTGGTAGACCGTCTTATGGTGCGGCAGGGCATTAAGCAGCGTCTTTCCGATTCCATCGACAATGTTCTGAATCTGAGTGACGGCTTGCTGATTGTGGAATACATTGGTGATGAAACCACACCGGAAGAAGAAGTCACCATGAGCCAGAATTTTGCCTGCCCGGATTGCGGCATCAGCATCGAAGAACTGGAGCCAAGAGCTTTTTCGTTTAATAATCCGTTTGGTGCCTGTCCGGAATGTCATGGTATTGGTATCAAAATGGAGTTTTCGGAAGAACTGATGATTCCGGACACTTCTCTGAGTCTGAGCCAGGGAGCCATTGCCGTGATGGGATGGCAATCCTCCAGTGACCCATCCAGCTTTTCCGGTTCTCTGCTTACGGCATTGTCAAAGCACTACGGTTTCAGTCTGGATACTCCATATTGTGAACTTCCGGAGGACATCCGACATATGCTGATTCATGGTACGAATGGTGTTTCCGTGAAAGTACACTACACCGGACAGCGAGGCACCGGAGTGTATGACGTGGCATTTGAGGGGTTAATTAAAAACGTAGAACGTCGCTACCGGGAAACCTATTCCGATACAACCAAGCAGGAATACGAGAGCTTTATGACAAGCACACCATGTAAGCTTTGCAAAGGGCATCGTCTGCGCCGGGAAGTTCTGGGAGTTACGGTAGGAGGTAAAAACATTTCGGAAGTAACTGACCTGCCGGTTCGTGATTTGTACGATTTTATGGATCGTCTGGAACTGACAAAGATGCAGGCACAGATTGGTGATATGATTTTAAAGGAAATAAAGGCAAGAACCAGCTTCTTAATTGATGTAGGTCTGGATTATCTGACCTTGTCCCGTGCGGCAGGTTCGCTTTCCGGCGGTGAAGCACAGCGTATCCGCCTGGCAACGCAGATAGGCTCCGGGCTGGTAGGGGTTGCCTATATTTTAGACGAGCCGAGCATCGGTCTTCATCAGAGAGACAATGATAAGCTCCTTGGGGCTTTAAAGCGGCTCCGTGACCTTGGCAACAGCCTTATTGTAGTCGAGCATGACGAGGATACTATGCTGGCAGCAGACTATCTGGTAGATATCGGCCCCGGTGCCGGTGCCCACGGTGGCGAGGTTGTCATTGCCGGTACACCTGCAGAAGTCATGGCGTGTCCGCAGTCGCTGACCGGTCAGTATTTAAGTGGAAAACGCTGCATTCCGGTGCCATCCGTGCGAAGAAAACCGACCGGTTGGCTCACGGTCAAAGGGGCAAAGGAAAATAATTTAAAAAATATCAATGTCGAGATTCCTCTGGGAGTTTTCTGCTGTGTAACCGGAGTATCCGGCTCAGGAAAAAGCTCTCTGGTCAATGAAATTGTCTACAAAACACTGGCAAAGAAATTAAACCGTGCCAGAACGATTCCGGGCAAGTTTGATGAAATACTTGGAATGGAGCAGCTGGACAAAGTAATCGATATTGACCAGTCACCAATCGGCAGAACGCCACGTTCCAATCCGGCTACCTATACCGGAGTGTTCGATTTAATCCGTGACCTGTTTGCTTCTACTTCGGATGCCAAAATGAAAGGCTACAGCAAAGGCCGCTTCAGCTTTAACGTCAAGGGCGGACGTTGTGAAGCCTGCGGCGGTGATGGTATTATCAAAATAGAAATGAACTTCCTGCCGGATGTTTACGTTCCGTGCGAGGTGTGTGAAGGCAAGCGTTATAACCGTGAAACGTTGGAAGTCAAATACAAAGGCAAATCGATTTTTGATGTGCTTGATATGACCATCGAAGAAGCGGTGCATTTCTTTGAAAATGTGCCAACCATCCGCAGAAAAATCGAAACGTTAAATGATGTCGGATTATCTTATTTAAAACTGGGGCATCCATCCACCTCTTTGTCCGGGGGAGAAGCGCAGCGGATTAAGCTGGCAACAGAGCTTTCCAGACGAAGCACCGGAAAAACCATTTACATTCTGGACGAGCCGACAACCGGACTTCATTTTGAAGATGTGCGTAAGCTAATAGAAATTTTGCAGCGTCTGGCCGATGGAGGAAACACCGTTCTGGTAATTGAACATAATCTGGATGTCATCAAAACAGCAGATTACCTGATTGATATTGGTCCGGAGGGCGGTGACCGCGGCGGTAAGGTAATTGCAAAAGGAACACCGGAGGAAGTGGCTAAGATGCCGCAGTCTTACACGGGCCATTATGTAAAAAAATATCTGGAAAAATAAAAAGGTACTTCCTCGAACAAAAAGTTCTCGGATTGGAGGAAAATATGGAAGAAAAAAAGAAAACTTACAGCTTTGGGGCAATGCTGTCTCGGATGAAGTACATTGATCGCTGGGCACTGATGCGCAATTCCAGAAAGGAGAATATCAGCGAGCATTCCTTAGAGGTAGCAATGATTGCCCATCTTCTGGCGGTTATCGGCCGGGTACGTTTTGGAAAAGAACTCGATGCAGATAAAGCGGCATTGATTGGAATTTACCATGACTGCACGGAAATTATCACAGGAGATATGCCAACGCCGATTAAGTATTATAACGTGGAAATGCGTGATACCTTCAAGGAAATAGAGGATTTTGCTGCAATTAAGCTACTTGCCATGCTGCCGGACGATATACGCGAGGAGTATGAGGAGCTATTTTTTGCCCAAGAACGGGATGCCTATCTGTGGGAGCTTGTTAAGGCGGCAGATAAAATTTCTGCGCTAATTAAGTGTGTAGAAGAGGAAAAAACAGGCAATACAGAATTTGCGAATGCAAAAAAAATGACTAGAAGCTCCATTGACATGATGGAAATGGAAGAGGTTGCGGTTTTTTTTGAAGAATTTTATCCGGCATACTTAAAGACTCTGGATGAATTGTCGATATAACAAGTAGGCAACAAAATAAAAAGCAAGGACGGCGTTATAATTCCCGGAAGGACTCTGGAAATTATAACGCTTTTTTATATATAATTGGAAATTGCTATTTCCGATTACATAAAAACGCTCCGCTTTGGATGTGCACTCGCTCGCACGAAAAGAAAATAGTCGCAAGCGACCGCACCTGGTGCGAGAATGTGACAAGGCACATTCTATGTTATTTGGTTGCCAAAAGACATAACCGCTCAGACAGGGAAGGAGAGTGGGTGATTTCCGAAGAAACGGAATCACAGAAAGGAGACAGAAATGGCACTCGGAATGGTGCAACCTGGATACGGAAATTCCCTGTATCAGTGTCCGGAATGGTGGAAAACAGAAGCAACTTCTGATTATGCTGAACTGCTGGCAAAGCTGACCACGGAGCTTGAGCTGGTATTTAGAAATTCGGAAGAACCCTCATCTTCAGAGGAGGAGCAAAGCAATTTCAGACCAAAAGAATGTCGTCAGGAAAGGAGAAAAGACTGGGAAGAGGTTTTAAAACAGTCAGTTGTGCTGGATGTTATGCTGCGGCAGATGATAGAGAACGGTCTTGGGCAGCAAAAGAAAGAACCGCAGGAAAAACCAAAGAAATGGAAAACAGAGGCATTGGATAACGAGTTTCATTGGAATGGAATTATAACCTGTGAAGAAGGACGGCTGAAAGAAAATGCAGAGGTGTCCAAATGGTGTGGAAATTCAGAATTTCTTTTAGAAAATAGGGGAGAAGGCGCAGAGCACTTTGCTCCATCCGGTGGCGGAAGACAGCAAAAGCTGCCGTTTGGTATCCTGTGTCTGACTTGTGAAACGGAATGTGAACGTAAAGCCCACAGGAAACAGTCTTGAATTTTGTCATTACCTGTGGAACACTGAAAAATGGGACTGTACAGCGAAACTATTTCGGTACAGTCCCAAAGCATTTTGTTTTATCGTAACTTATTTTACGTTTAACCTAACAGCTTTTCAACACTGGCAAGCTTGACACAGAGAGCAAAAGCCTTGGAAGCTTCCAGCATTTCCTCCGGTGTTGGGAAAGATGGAGCAATACGGATGTTTTTATCCTCCGGATCCTTGCCATAAGGGTAGGTTGCACCGGCACCGGTAAGAACTACACCAAGAGCCTTGCACTTGGCAACAACTGCTTTTGCACAGCCAGGCATAGTATCAAAGGAGATAAAGTAGCCGCCACGAGGCTTAATCCAGCTGCCGATTTCCAAACCGGTCAGTTCTTCGTCCAGTGTATTCAGTACTGCTTCAAATTTTGGACGGAGCAAATCGGCATGGAGCTTCATGTGTGCCTTTAAACCATCAATATCCTTAAAAAAGCGGGAATGACGAAGCTGGTTGATTTTGTCATGTCCAATCGTCTGAACCGTCATTTGACTTTCAATAAAATCAATGTTTGCCTTGGAAGATGCCACAGCGGACACCCCGGAGCCAGGGAAACTGATTTTTGAAGTGGAAGCAAAGATATAAACCATATCCGGATTTCCTGCTTTTTCGCACTCTTCCAGAATGTTTAATATTTCGTCCTGAATGTCATCATATAAATGATGGATGCAATAGGCATTATCCCAGTAAATGCGGAAGTCATCAGCGGCCGGCTTTAAGCTTGCAAATCGACGTACGGTTTCATCGGAATAGGAGCTTCCGGTTGGGTTGGAGTATTTTGGTACGCACCAGATACCCTTAACCGCAGGGTCGTTATTTACATATTTCTCCACCATGTCCATATCCGGACCATTTTCATCCATTGGAACGTTAATCATTTCAATGCCGAAATATTCCGTAATTTTAAAGTGTCTGTCGTAACCAGGAACCGGACAGAGGAATTTTATCTTGTCGAGTCTGCACCATGGTGTGGAACCGTTTACTCCCTTTGTCATGGAACGGGAAACGGTATCGTACATGATGTTTAAGCTGGAATTACCGCAGACAACGACATTGTCCTTTGGAACGCCCATCATGTCAGCCATAAGACGGCGGCATTCACCAATACCGTCCAGGTCACCGTAGTTTCTTGTATCATTGCCAAGCACGGTTCTCATATCGGAGTTGCTGTTGATAACATCCAACATAGGCATGGAGAGGGCAAGCTGGGAAAAACCAGGCTTACCGCGTGCCATATTCAGGTTCAGTCCCTTGGCTTCCATTGTTTTGTACTCTTCTTCCAAGGCAGCTTTTACTGTTAAAAGTTCGTTTCTTGTCATATCTTTGTAGGCTTTTTTCATGGAATATCGGCTCGCTTTCTGTATAGTATTTTCTTTTGCTTTTTTTGCTATGCTAACTTTACCACGTTAATGTGAAATTGGCAAGAGGAAATTTGCATAAATTTAGCAGCAGGCAGGTTTTTTTGAATAACGGAGCGGACAGGACGGTTACCGGCAAAGTAACGATTCCGCTGTTGCTTGACCGGTGCAGATATGCAGTCTGCCGTAGCTTTGAAGGATGTTTCCGCATTCATCCAGCCAGAGTTTGCCGCTGCACAGTGTATCCGGCGTTACGGCATAGGTATTGTTGCTTCTGAGATCGGTAAAGACAACGGTGTCGGCAGCACCTTCATTCATCAGGGTATAAACCGTACAGTCTTCATATGCAACGGCATTCAAAAGAATTGCCGAGCAATTTTTATGCATACGAAAGAGGTCATTTTCTGCCCGTGCCTTTGTGATTGCATAACGATAGCAGGCAGCAATGGCATCCATGTTGTTGGAAAGCTCCAAAGGGTATGGACAGTAAAGAATGCTGCCGTTGCCAATCTGGTATTCGGTGATGCTTTCAACCGGGGGCATTTGTCCAGTGACAGCAGGTGCAGCGTCTTTGACAGGGCAAATTGGTTCAGCAGCCGTATTGTCCGGCAGGAGCTCGCCGCAGTCTAAGATATTGGATACATCAGCATAACCCATGATCTGTCGGAAATCCAGCACATATTCCCTGCCGTCAATTTTTAGTTTTTCAAAATCATGCAAGTGTCGGGTGCGATATTTGTTATCAAGCAGTCCGATTTTTGCATCTGCGGCATAGTTGGCAGTTTTATCAATGCAACCGTTGACAAGCAGCACGGCTCCCTGCCGTACATAGTCAAGAAGGTTCTTCCAGATATCCGCAGAAAGCATCTGCATACCGGGCAGGATAATCAGACGAGGCTGTCCGATGGCAGCAGCATTTTCTTTGGTAAACAGGTGTTCCAGCATAACATCTGCCTGCTCTTTTACTTCATGGAACATGGCATAGGTGAAATTGCGCATGCCCTGCAGGGCAAACGGATGCTCAATGCCAAAATGATAGGAAGTACCGTATACGGCACAGATTTTGACGGCATTGTAATTGCGGTGCTGCATCCGGTGCTGCATGTTTTTTTCTGCCTGAAGCAGGCTGCGTGTTGCAAAAAGCGAAGGGGTTGGGGAAAGGTCTGCCCGGTAAAGTCCAAGGGAATTTTCGCTTAATTCCCACATGAACGGATCATCATGTGACTGCCACTGCACAAAATTTCCAAACGAGCAAATCAACTTGGTATTCAGTTTTTCTATCATTTCTTCGTCCATGTGCCGTTTGCCGGAACGGATGTCGTCGAATTTGTACATTCCAAGCTCCTGTGCCACACAAAGCTTACCGCGGACACGGTTCATCAGATACTCGGTAAAAATATCGGAATTATAATTCCACTGGTGCCAGCAGACCATGTCGATGTTGCCGGCAAGAACCTCCGTCTGCTGTTCTGGAATACGGAGAGTCTCGTCACGCCCCATAATGACGGTCATATCCGGTGCAATACTGCGAACAATGTCACGGATTTCTTTTGTCCATCCGGAAAATTCCTCTCTTGCAAAACAGAAAAAGTCATTCAGCATGACATGATTTTTGCGTTGCTCGGTGCGGGCAAGACCACGGTAAAACAGGTCATTTTCGGGCATTTGGACATCTGCGAAGCTGCGTAAGGTCAGTGCAGTTTCGCCCCAGGCGGTACGCAGCCCTTGAACGGTACCGTATTTTTTTTGAAGCCACTCGTGGTAACGGAGTTTTTCTCCTGCTTCCATGGAAGGCTTGCCGGGAGACCATGCACCACGATTGGAATAAGAAGGCTCGTTGACAATGTCCATCTGGACATTTTTGAACTCGCAGAAGGAATTTGCAAAGGAGCGGATTAAGGTCATGCACTTTTGGCGCATTCCGGCATCATGGATAGGAGAACGGCTGGTATCCCACTGATTTAACAGCACGGTTCCGAGGGCAAACTGTACGGTAAAGCCATTTCTTGCGGCGAGGTAAAAGAAGGTTTCCATGGCACGCTGCCCACGCATTCCGATGCTGCCATCCTCCTTGTAAAATTCGGGAATGAAATACCAGTTTCCGGAGCGGAGTACGTTAAATCCATCTTTTTTCAGCTGCTGCATTTCAGTCGCACACAGCCATGCATTCATATGGTAAAAGCATTCTCTGTATACATCAGTGACAAAATAGGTTGTACCGAGTATGGCAGTAGTTTTGCCGTCACGGATGCAGTAATCCGTGGAAATGGTTTCGTCTATGTACAAAGGAGAGAAGCTTTTTACTTCGCACAAGAGCTCCTCCTGGGTTAACACAAGAAAACCGGTCGTACAGGAAGCGATGACAACGGAAGTTTCCGGAATGTGGGAAACGTAAGCAATGTCAGGATATTCGGAGGCAGCGGAAAAATTTAATGCATCTTCCCGCTGGACGGACAGGGAAGCCTCAATCCGATATAATCCGGAGTCGATGAAAACCGGAGAAAAATTTCTTTGATAAGGAAGCGTAACTGTTTCACAGCTTTCATAGACAAGTGTTTCGGCGACAGAAGTGTGCAGAGGGTTCGGACGACTGGTGCTTTCTGTGTTGTGCAATTGGTTCTGCGTATCCGTACTATCTAAAGAAAGGTCTGTGCGGAACACAGAAAGGCGTAAACTGGCAGAAGTTCCTTCTTTTCTGGTAAGAGGAACAGCAGTAATGTGGATCTCTTTCTTTTCTTCCGGAGTATATCTGGAAAAACCTGCATCAACAGTAAGCAGCACCGTGCCGGAAAGACACCGCCGGACGGTTTGCAGAAGGGCAGTTTTTATAAAATCAGAGGCCACTCTGTTGCTGTCCGAAGAAGCACATACCCCTTTGGAATTTTGTTCCGGACAAAGTGCTGCGGAAACGTCAAAATTGCAGAGTGTCATACTTCCCATGTGGAGTGTGACAATGCGGAGAAGGGCGGCTGTCAGCAGATTTCCTTCGGAATCGTAAGCATCCATTAGATGCTCTAGATGTGCGGCACGGTGATTTTGTCCGTTTTTCTGTTCACACAGGTGATAAACGCCGCCTGTCAGTCCGGTCAGGGAAAGAGGAGCCTGTTTGCCGTACCAGGTGGAAACAAATGCACTTGTTCCGTTGACCGGATGAAAATCGTCTACTACCGTAAAGGCTCTTAAGGCACGGTGATTGACCTGACCGCTTGTCAGACTTACGGTAAAGGGAGTCGGGCACAGGTTGATGATATGTCCGCCCTGCCGGAAATATTCTGCCAGAAGTGGGAGCTGTTCTTCCGGGTAGAAAGAGTCCATGGCATTTAATAAAACGTCTGTGGAAGCAAGAAGTTCAGACGTACACTGATCTGCCGGAAGACAGTCCGTTTCCAGACCATTTTTTAAGAAGAAGTCAGCAAGCTGCCTGTAATTTATACTTGATTTGCTGCAATATAAAATGCGTATCATGTTAATCTCCATTTCTGAGCGACTTTGTCACACGAATTTCCATTTTCTTTTTCAGCAGAACAGAAACTGTCTGCTTTCTGCCTTATGATACCATTTCCGAAGGAGAAAGGCAATGAAAAAACAGGGTAAAGACATGGTAAAGAAAATAAAAAATGCGTGGCACAAAAAAAGTGTGTCTGTTATTCTAATAAGGTAGATATTATTGCGGCCTTGCAAAACGGGCGGCAGCATAAAAAGAAATGAGGGAAACTATGAATATTGGGCTAATGATACTGTTACAGGTGATACTGATTGGATTGAACGCTTTTTTTGCTTGTGCGGAAATTGCGGTAATTTCCATGAAAGATGCCAAGCTGGCACATATGGCATCCGAAGGCGATAAAAGAGCAAAGCGACTGCTGCGTCTGACGAGTGAGCCGGCACGTTTTCTGGCAACCATTCAGGTGGCAATAACGTTGTCCGGATTTTTAGGCTCCGCTTTTGCAGCAGAAAATTTCTCCGGTGTGCTGGCAGACTGGGTAGTCAGCCTTGGCGTGACAACCATTTCTGTTGAGGTGCTGGATTCCGTTGCGGTTATCCTGATTACCATTTTATTATCCTTTTTCACTTTGATTTTTGGAGAACTGGTGCCAAAGCAGATTGCAATGCGTAAAGCGGAGTCTCTGGCTCTTGCCATGTCCGGCACTATCAGTACAATTGCAACGCTTTTTAAACCGCTTGTCAGTCTGCTGACGGTTTCGACCAATGCCGTGCTTCGTCTGATAGGCATCGATCTAAACCAAAAGGATGACGAGGTCAGCGAAGAGGAAATCCGCATGATGGTTGATGTCGGCAGCGAAAATGGAACCATTGACGATTCCGAGCGTGAATTTATTCAGAATGTATTCGAATTTGATGATATTTCTGCAGGAGAGCTGGTAACGCACCGTACCGAGGTGGAAATGCTGAATGTGGCAGACGATATGGAAACCTGGAAGACGATGATTCACAATTCCCGCCATTCCTCGTTTCCGGTTTTTGAAGAAAATGCAGACAATATTATCGGCATATTAAAAGCGAAGGAATATTTCCGCCTGGAAAAGAAAGACCGTGAGAACGTGATGAAGCATGCGGTTCGTGTTCCGTATTTTGTGCCGGGTACCATCAAGGCAGACCGCCTGTTTCGCAATATGAAAAAGGGACGTTATACGATGGCGGTGGTGCTGGATGAATATGGCGGCATGATGGGAATCGTTACAATGAAAGATTTAATTGAGCGTCTGGTTGGTGATTATTACGCATATGACGACTCCACAGAGGAGGAGCAGATTCGCTCCATTGGGGAAAATATCTGGAAAATTCATGGAAGTGCTCTGTTAGAGGATATTTCGGAGCAGCTGGGCGTGCATCTTCATAGTGAGGAGTTTGATACACTCAATGGATTAATTTTCGGAACTCTTGGCAGAGTGCCGGCAGACGGTGATAAATTTACGTTGGGAATTCAAGGCTTGAACATACAGGTGGTTAAGGTGAAAAACCATATGGTAGAGTCAGCAATGGTATCATTGCACGGAGAGTAATAAATTTAAAACAAAATAATTTGCAAAAAGACTTTCTATATCATATAATTAGTTTATCAAGACTAATGTACTCTCGGAAGCTTCTTTGAACGAATGATTCCGGCTGTCTTTCTGGTATTTTGCGGCCATTTTGCCGTCGTACATGCCGTGCAGACACTGTAAACATTTCGTTGCCTGTCAAAAATCCGGCGCAGAATGCTTCTTTCAGAAAATTTCGAGAGCACATATTATATATGGGAGGTTTTTTGCTATGAGGAAAAAATTTTTTTCCTGGCTGTTAGTGCTTGTGATGTGCATTTCCCTGATGCCATCTGCAAAAAGCACGGTCAGGGCGGCAGTACCGGATACCGGTAATATGACGGTGACAAATCAGTTATCGGCAAGTGGGGATGCACTGGTATCAGATTCAGCAGCACATGTGGGAGATTCCTATAACGGCTATATTCAGTCCAATGAGGGTGAAAAAAAGCAGAGCTATGTGGAAAGTGACTACATAAAAGTAACCTATCAGGTCGAAAGCGAGGTTACAGAGGATACCAAGGTATTTATTCTTCAGACCTACGATACCAGCTGGGGTGGCTGGGCAGGTGTGGAAATTTCGGTTGGTGAATCCGAATATGACGCAGCCACTGGGCTATATACCTCTTATGTAGAAACGCCAAAGGTGTTAGCAACCTTAACAACTGGCAAGGAATTAAATGGTGTCAACATCAGTTTTATGCAGGCAGAACCAAAGGTAACGCTGGTAGCTTATGAAACGCTGACTGCAAAGAATGCGTCTGCAGGAGAAGCAGCAGGCAATGAAACACCGGATGCCCCTGCAACTACGGCGACCGTATTGTCTCCGACAAACACCATCTACACCATTACGGAGAAAGAACTGGAAGGCATTGCATGGCAGGAAGCCTCCAAAGTCAAGGTATATGTAAAGGTAACAGAAGGTGGTACATATTCTGCCATCAACGCCATGGTAAAGCTTGGTCCGGACGATGAAAACGGAACTCCTGTCGGCAAGGCATCCAGTAAATATCTGGTCGGCAGCGAACCACTGATTTCCAAGACAGGAAATATAATCCAGCCAAATCTGGTCGGCAATGCAGGCACTGGCTGCTATGTGTTCCCGGACGTGAATTTAAATCACACATTGCAGGACGGCTCCGCCTGGGTGGATGATTATGCAGATGAAATTACAATTACGGTAACGTTACATACTTCCGATACAAGCTGCGAACTGCTTGGACTGGAATTTAACAATGGTGCGGTATATCCGGAAGGCTTTGTGGCACCGGTTACCGAAGCAATCACATTGGATGTGGCACCGGAAGATAAAACAAACTTAAACCGTGAAAAGCTTGCGTATGCGGTGGAGTTTGTGAAACATATGGAGGAAGCCTCTTATGAAGCAGACTCCTGGAAGGCATTTCTGGAAGTGGTAGACGAGGCAAATGCACTGCTTGCCAAAGCAGATGCAACGGAAACGCAGTTTTCAGACATGCATTCAAAGATGGAGGCGGCAAAGGCAGCCATGCGCTTTAAAATGAGCAGTGCTGCGGCATATCCGCTTCCGTTTGAGGAATTGACCGGGGATGAGCTTGTATTTGAAATGGGCCTTGGAACAAACCTAGGAAATACCATGGATGGACATTCCGGCTTTACTCCATCCGAAACAGCATGGCAGTCTGCCGTGACAACCAAAGCGTATATAAAGGCATTGCATGATGCTGGTTACAATACGGTGCGTATTCCGGTTACCTGGGGAAATATGATTACCGGTGATATGGAAAGCGGTTTTTCTATCAATGAAACATGGATGAACCGTGTGCAGGAAATTGTAGATTACTGCGTTTCTCAGGATATGTACGCCATTATCAATGTGCATCACGACGGAGCGGAACAGTCCGGCTGGCTTTTGGTGGCATCCGATGAAATAGATGCAGTGTATTATCAGTTTGAGCAGGTATGGCGGATAATTGCCGAAAAGTTCAAGGATTATGATGAGCATTTGATTTTTGAATCCATGAACGAAATTACCTGTATGGAGGGTGATTTAAAAAACAGTGCGGAAGCAATCGCCTATGATACTCCGGTTATTATGAATTTAAACCAGATTTTTGTAAATACTGTCCGTGCAACCGGCTCCAACAATACAAAGCGTTGGCTGGCAGCAGTGGCACACTATGCAAACAACGGTTCCAACAAGGAATTTGCTCTTCCGGTAGATACCTATAATGAAAACGGCGGCCTGATGTTTGCTGCCCATATTTATAAGCATTCCACCAACGTGTCATGGACCTATGAACAGATTTATGACGTTGTAGACGGCTTAAAACGTATGGCAGATAAGTTTGAGGTTCCGATGTATCTGGGCGAATGGGGCAACCGCACCTATCAGCAGGAAGGAACTGCTACCGGCTACAATGATGTGGAACGTGCTTACTTCAGCGAAATTGTAACAAGAGCCTGTCAGGTGGCAGGAGTCGTTCCGGTGGTATGGGATCAGGGCTTTGGAACAAAGGGAGAATATGAAACCGGGCTGTATTCCTACTGGAACAGAACAAAATGCTGTCCGCTGTTTCCAACGATTGTGGAAGCAATGACAAGAGGACTGTATCTGAACGCAACCGCCGCCAATCAGGCATACGATTTCACGGATATCGTAAAAAATCCGGAAATCAATCCACTGACAGATGTTACGGTAACCGAAGCCGTTACCATGAAAATCGGAGAAAAGCAGACCATAGAAACGGTGACTGCTCCGGCAGATGCCAATGATGTGCTGCTTTGGAGCACGGAGGATGACAGCATAGCAACTGTATATCGCGGAATCCTTCAGGCAAAGGGAATTGGAACAACAAAGATTCATGTTTACTCCCAGAGTGGTTCAGTAGAAAAGGTAATTTTCGTTACGGTAGAGGCTGTGCCTTCGGAGGCAGGAACGGAAATTACAACCGAAGCAAAAACCTTCCAGTTAACCGTTGGGAAAACAATGCAGCTTTATGTTTTCGTAACACCGGAAGCAAAGAGTGTAACCTATAAATCCTTAAATCCGGAGGTGGCAGAGGTTAACGCACTTGGCAAAATAACGGCATCCGCGGAAGGAAATGCGGACATTCTGATTACAGCGTCAGACGGTACTACAGAGAGTGTTCATGTAACGGTAATCGACAAAGAAAAGGTAAAAGAAATTCGTCTGGCACTTCATGTCCTGTATAATGATTCAGAGCACTCCTACTGGGGCTGCGAACTGAGTGAGCCGGTAACAGTAACCGGAAACGGAACCTATACGTTATCTTTCGACTTAAACAGCCAGCTTTCTTCCGCAGGCAAAAAAGCAGGAATTACGGAAATTAACAAATTAACGGCAATTTATATCAAGGATTATGATGTGACGAAGGGAGATGCAACAAAATCACCACTAAAGGGTGCGAAAATTGTTTATGATTCCGTAATCGTGAACGGAACACCGCTTACCATGCTTGCTCATGAGCCGGCAGAGTGCATGAAATCGGGTGTTTTCGATTCCGGAAAACCAGTCAATGCCTGGGATGGCTCCGTGGTAGAGGAAGTGTCTTCCACAGACCATACAGCAACCTTTACAAGCATTACAAATCCGACCACGGTTGAAGTGACCTTTACGTTATCTGATGTGTGGTTCCAGGGAGAAGAAACGCCGGAGCCAACACCGATCCCGGTTCCGACTGCAACACCTGTACCGGAACCAACCGCCGAGCCTGAGGTGACGCCGGAACCGACCAAAGCAGCGGTAGAAACAGTAACACCAGAGCCAACCGAAGCAGCAGAACCGACAGCAGAGCCGGAAGTATCTCCTGCCGCATCGACATCTTCAAACACAGAAGAAAACGGTATCAATCCGGGCCTCTGGGTGGTTGCCGGAATTGCTGTTGTATTTTTTCTTGCCGTAGCAGGCGGTGTGATAGTGAAAAAGAGAAAATCTGTACACTAAAGTTTTCGAAAATCTTGAAAACGTATTGAAAAAAAGAAAAGAATGATGTAAAATTATTTTATCTTTTTATTATGCTCAGGAGGATATGAAAATGAAAACAAAGCTTGGAATTTCTGTTGCAATGTTTGCCGCAACAGCGTATCTTGTTGGTTATTTCAATGGTAATCTTGCACTGCTTCTTATGGTGGGCTATGTATTACTGTGTGAATCTGATGAATGGCTGAAGAAATCCGTCGTAAAGGCATTGGCAATCAGTCTTGCTTTTTTACTGATAAATGCAGTTATCGGATTTATTCCAAATGCTATCTCTATTGTGGATGGTCTGGTATCTATTTTTGGCGGCAACTTTAGCATTCCTTTTATTTCAAGGATTATCGCCTTTATCAATACGCTTCTTAACGTATTTGAAAAGCTTATAATGCTTTGTCTTGCTCTTATGGCATTCAACAACAAGACAATTACACTTCCATTTGTGGATGATTTTATTGAAAAACATATGTAATACATAGTATTACCGAAAGGTCTCTGATGGCTTTGTCTGTCAGGGACTTTTCTTTTTACAAAATTTTTCTAAACAATACAGGAAAAACTTGCATTTCCTTTCTGCGTTTGCTAATACTAAAAACAGAAGAAATAGGAAAAGGAGTTTATAAAACAATGTGTACAGCAGTCAATTTTAAAACAGAGAATCATTACTTTGGAAGAAATCTGGATTTGGAGTATTCGTATCAGGAAACTGTGACAATAACACCCCGCCGGTATCCGTTTTGTTTCCGAACCATGGGAGAAATGGACATGCATTATGCCATGATTGGAATGGCATATGTGCTGGGCGGATATCCATTGTATTATGAAGCCACCAATGAAAAGGGAGTCAGTGCGGCAGGTCTCAGGTTTGCCGGAAATGCCCATTATCCGGATATGGCACAGGGAAAGGATAATATTTCACCATTTGAATTTATTCCGTGGATTTTGTCTCAGGCGGGAACAATGGCAGAGGTACACCGGCTGCTGGAACGTGTCAACCTTGTAAGCATTCCTTTCAGTGAGAAACTTTCCCTGACACCAATGCACTGGATGATATCCTGTGGAGAAGAAAATATTGTAGTGGAGTCTATGAAAGACGGACTGCATATTTATGAAAATCCTGTTGGCGTGCTGACGAACAATCCTCCATTTCCGATGCAACTTTGGAATTTGAATAATTATATGGGGCTGACAAACGAAGAACAAAAAAATACGTTCGCCAAACAGCTTCCGCTAAACTCTTACAGCCGTGGAATGGGGGCTTTGGGGCTGCCGGGGGATTTGTCATCAACCGGAAGGTTTGTCCGGGCAGCGTTTGTACTGCAAAATTCGGTTTGCGGAGCTTCTGAGGAAGAAAGTGTCGGGCAGTTCTTCCATATTCTGACTTCGGTAGAGCAGCAAAGGGGCTGTGTAAAGCTTGGCGAAAATGCATATGAAATAACCGCATATTCTTCCTGCTGCAATACGGATTGCGGAATTTATTATTATACAACGTATGGAAACCGGCAGATAACAGCTGTGGATATGCGAAAGGAAAAGCTGGACGGCAGGGAGGTTGTTTCCTATCCTCCGGTGAAACGAGAACAGATTAATTACCAGAACCTTCAGAAGTAGCTGCAGAACAGGCAAAAGTGCGATTATTTGGCGCAAACAAGAAGAAAACGCAGATTGAAACTCATCTGAAAATATGGTATCATACTATTTAAGAAAAGAAACGAAGGAGACCGGTACTATGTTTACACTGAATCGAAATACAACTTTTATCTCAGAAACTGACTCGGTTTCTGTAAAAAATGCACTTTCTGTCTTAGAACGGGACAGAAACAGCGTATTTGTAGAAACAGGAAAACCGGGAGGCAGCATAGTGCTGGTCAAAAAGAGTATGTCACGCAGCATTTCGGAGCCGGAAGAAACCGAAAAACAAAAGCAACGGGAAAGTTTTCTGTCAAAGGAACGTTATAAAATCAGTGTGACAGCAGAAAAATTGGTAATTTATGCCCAGGATGATTTGGGATTTATTTATGCACTCTTTTATTTGAGTGAGCATTATCTTGGAATTTCGCCGTTCTGGTTCTGGATGGATCAGAATATCGAGCAGAAGAAAAAAGTGATGATTCCGGAAGGGGTTATCTGTTCCACAGATTCGAAGGTTCTGTTTCGCGGCTGGCAGCTTCAGGAAAAAACGTTGATGGCAGGCTGGAATCACCAGCAGGAGGAAAGCTTTGGCTGGCAGATGTGTCTGGAAGCATTATTGCGTTGCGGAGGCAATGTTCTGATTGCCGGAAATGAAAAAATAGCAGAAGAAATCGAGGCAACGGCAACAAAATACGGAGTGCCGGTCACATTACCTTTGGAAAAACCTTCTTTTTGTCCGGAGCTGTATGCAGACGTGTTCTCCTGCAATCTGCAAAAAACGAATCATGTAACCATGCTGCCGGAAAGTGCCGACCGGGTAAATCAGGTGTGTAATAAAGCATTGGAACAGGGAAAGGATGCGTTCTGGTCGGTACAATGCTCCAACCTCCGTCCTCACGTTTATTTCCTCGATATGCTGAGGAAAAAGTGGCAGGGAGAAGAAGTTACCGAAGTGTCCCAAGCAGAAAGCTTTGTCGGTACCTATTTTCAGGAATGCGACTCAAAAGAAGAAATCGAAGCATTATATTACGAATATCCGACGGTAATGATGTTATGTGAAAATGGAGAGTATGCCGGGGAACAGTTTTATACGGAAAATGTACGCCTGTTTTGTCATCAGCTTCTTACCGACCGGACACATCCGGCAGACGGAACGTTGCTTTTGTCTGATTTTTCTGAACTGACAGACCAGATTATCGAATTTGGAGAAATTTGCAAACAAAAAAAAGAAGAACTGGAGAAACTTTGTCTTGCCTGTACGGTAACGGAAAACGGAATACAGCAAAAGACGCTGCTTTCTGCAACCATCGGCTTACATATCAAGCTACATCAGACGTGCCGGCGTGCGGCACGCTGTTTTGCAAGAGGTTATGAATCCCTGCTGGAAAAAGATTACGAAAAGGCATTTCTTCGCTTCGGGGACAGTGCAGTCTGGTTTGACAAAGGTGACGCCCTGCTTCGTGGCGCAGAATACGGCATCTGGAAAAATTTTTATGCCAATGACTGCATTACGGATATTAAACATACGGCTTATATGGTGCGCAAGGTGATGGGCTGGGTTCGTGAGCTTGGTGACAATGCGGCACATGATAACTGGTATCAGAGCCATTGCCTGCCTGTGGAGGAACAGGATGCAACGCCTTTCTATGTGGCAGAAAACCATAAAACAGATTTTGAACTGTATGAGGCAATGAAAAAACGCCTTGTAAGATAAAAAGCCAGGTTTCCCTGCGGTAGATTGCTGCCGGGAAGTTTTTTTGAAAATGGGAGAAAATGAAAAAATGACACAGTATGAACGTATGGAGGCCGGTCTGCTTTATGACCCGGCAGACGAAGAAATTATGAGGGAACAGGTTGTCTGTCAGGACAGGCTGTGGGAATTTAACCGGTTGAAACCGTCCCAGTATCAGGAAAAAATGAAATACATGAAAGAGTTTTTTGCAGAATGTGGTGATAACTGCTATATTGAACTTCCGTTTCATGCAAACTGGGGTGGACATCATGTGCATTTTGGATCCGGAATTTATGCAAATTCAAATTTGACGCTGGTGGATGATGGTCATGTATACGTTGGTGATAAAGTGATGTTTGGCCCGAATGTTGTGGTAGCGACAGCAAATCATCCGATAGAGCCTGGGCTTCGTGCCATGGGATTGCAGTATAACAAAGATGTTGTTATCGGGGAAAATGCGTGGATTGGAGCCGGAGCTGTCATTGTACCGGGGGTACGCATCGGAAAAAATGTTGTCATCGGAGCCGGAAGCGTGGTAACAAAGGATATTCCGGATAATACCGTCGCAGTGGGCAATCCGTGCCGTGTTTTGCGCAAAGTTTCCGAACATGATAAAGAATATTTTTACAAAAATGAAAAGATTGACTGGGAGGAGCTTGTATGAATCACGATTTAACAGTGAAAACGGAGGATGGCATTTTAAACATCCGGGTGGGGGCAATCATAAAAAAAGAAGATAAATTTCTCATGGTGAGAAATGACCGTTTTGACCATATGTATTCGGTGGGAGGTAGAATTAAGTTTGGTGAAACAGCGGAAGAAGCAGTGGTGCGTGAAGTGTTTGAAGAGACCGGGATAAAAATGGAAATTGACCGGCTTGGATTTATTCATGAAAACTTTTTCCCAGGAGATTCTTTGGCGAAACAAGGAAATCTGGTACATGAGCTTTCTTTTTTTTTCTATATGAAAGTGCCGGAAAATTTTGAACCGGTATGCGACAGCTTTACAGAGGATGAGGCAAAAGAGCATCTGGTATGGATTACAGCAGACCACCCCCAAAAATATTATCCGGAATTTTTCAGAACGGAACTTGCACATCCATTCATGGAAATCAAACATATGGTTACCAGACAGAAATAAAGAAAGCGCAGGTCGGTCAATGAAACATTCTTCTCGTTTTTTTGAAAATAAGCAATGTGAATATTATCCGTGCCATAAAGGAGTGGAAGCACTGAACTGCCTGTTTTGTTATTGTCCTTTGTATAATCTGGAGCATTGCCCGGGAACCTATGAATATGTGGAAATCAACGGAAAACAGGTAAAAAGCTGCATGGATTGCTGTTTTCCGCATCGTCCGGAGAATTACGACAATATAATAAGGATTTTGTCGGGAAGATAGGAATTTTTCTCACTTTTTTGCATTTGATGCGTAATGAATTAAAAAAAGGGTTATGCTAAGATATGCTGTAGAAAAAAGACAGACGGGAGGAAAAAAGCATGCGGATGGTTTTATTAACTGCATTTGGAATTGGCGGTGCCACCATTGTTGGTGCGGCGATTGGATTTTGCGTAAAAAATGTTTCTCATAAGGCAAATGACATGATTTTAAGCTTTGCTGCCGGAATTATGCTGGCAGCAGCGGTGAACGGGCTGATTGTACCGTCCCTTGCACTGGTATGCGGAGTGAAGATGCTTCTTCCGGTAGCCGGGATTTTTGCCGGAGCATTGTTTTTAAATTTTATGGATAAAATGACACCGCATCTGCACAAGCTGGCCGGAACGGAGGAAGAAGAACACGTCAACAATAAAAATCTGAGCCGGGCATTGCTGTTTGTTATGGCGGTGGCAATTCATAATCTGCCGGAGGGTATGGCAGCAGGCGTTGGTTTTGGAAATGATGATGTGGGTGCAGCCATGACGGTAGCTGTTGGAATTGCCCTGCAGAATATTCCGGAAGGAATTGTTACCGTATCACCGCTTGTCATGTCCGGTGTCAGTCGTGGCAGGGCATTTCTGCTTGCTGCGGCAACGGGCTTTATTGAGGTTGCAGGAACGCTGCTTGGGTATTGTGTAGCGAATGTGTCCACTGCAATTCTTCCCTTTGCACTTGCGTTTGCCGGTGGAACCATGCTGTATATTATCAGCGATGAAATGATTCCGGAAACCCACAGCCATGGCTATGAGAGAGTTTCTACGTATTCCCTGCTGGTCGGTTTTACCCTGATGCTTCTGCTGGATATGGTACTGTGATGTTTTACTCATTTCAGTTTGGTGAGAGAAGGTTATTTTGTAACCTCGTGAATTACTGTTCTTGTCACCAGCACTGAATTCGTAAAACCTGCCAGCTGCGCTGTCAGTCGCTGCAAGGCAGCTTGGTGTTTTACTCATTTCAGTTTGGTGACGTTTTAAAAGTAAAAAAATCCGGCAGACAGGACATACGTTGTATGTCCTGTCTGCCGGTATTATTTTTACTTTTAGAACAGTAATTCTTAGTCTGTAAAGTTATCGAAGTAGCCTTGAATCAGGATGATTGGGGTGCCTTTGTCACCGGAGCCGCTGGTTAAGTCACACAGGGAGCCGATGAGGTCGGTGAGCTGTCTTGGGGTAGTACCCTGAGAAGCCATGTTGCCGACTAAGTTTTTGTCCTTTTCCTTAATGCTCTTGGAAATCGCTTCTTTTAATTCTGCACCGCTTAAATTCTTGAAGTCATTATCAGCAAGGTACTTTAATTTTAATTCGTTTGGCGTGCCAATGAGACCGCTGGTGAAAGCAGGAGAGACTACCGGGTCTGCAAGCTCCCAGATTTTGCCCTGTGGATCTTTAAAGGCACCGTCGCCGTAAACCATAACTTCTACATGCTTTCCGGTTTTCTTGAGGATTTCAGCCTGAATATTTTCAACTAAATCCTGGCAGTCCTGAGGGAAGAGCTTAATCTTGTCTTCTGTGGATTTATTGGAACCAAGAAGACCGTACTTTACATTAAAACCGCTGCCGTTAACGGAAGAAGTAAGAATATCATCTAAGCCGCAGACAACCTTGGCACCGTTTTCCAGTAAAATACGCTTGGTTCTTTTTCTGGTGTGGATGTCGCAGTTGATGATGCAGTCTGCATAGTTTAAGATAGTCTTTGCCTGATTGGCAAAAACAACTTCAACCTCAGCACCTGCTTCACGGATGATGTTGGAGTAGTATTCAACATAATCAACGCCAGTGAATTCATGAACATTTTCACCAAACAGTTCTCTATATTTTTCCAGAGTTAAAACGTCGGAGTAAGGATTGATGCCGGCATTGTCCAACTGGTCATAGGTTAAGAGCGCATTTCCTACCTCGTCGCTTGGATAGCTTAACATTAAAACTACCTTTTTTGCACCCATTGCAATACCCTTTAAGCAGATTGCAAAACGGTTACGGGATAAAATAGGGAAGATAACACCGATGGTGCCACCGCCTAATTTTGCTTTTACGTCTGCAGCAATGTCATCTACAGAAGCGTAATTTCCCTGGGCTCTGGCTACGATGGACTCTGTCAGAGCGATAACATCTCTGTCTCTTAAGGAGAAGCCTTCGCTTTCCGCTGCCTCTAATACGCAGGTTACAGCGATATCAACGAGATTGTCTCCTTCTCTGATGATTGGTCCACGGATTCCTCTTGAAATAGTACCGACTTTTCTTTCCATTGTTATACCTTCATTCTTATTGGAGTTATTTTCTGCAGGAAGAACATGTTTGCTCTGACCTCACAAAAAATACAGTAACATTATACATGGAAGTGCCTTGTGACGCAAGTTTTTTTTGCGAAAATTGACATTTTTATGTATGAGCGATTAGTACCATGCCGCCTACATGAGTAAAATGGTCAACTGTTTTAATTGGAAACTGTTTCATACAAGGTTTCCGTGCTTTGCTGTATCGTCCCTGCATATGAAAATAATTCCGCATTTAAGGAAGTTTTTTCTGGCGAAATCGGTGCCTGTATGACGCAACCGCGAGCTTTTAAACCATGAGGTCCCGTTGCGTTGTCCGGACGATGCATGAGGAGTAGGGCAGTGGCACTGCCGGAATGTACCTGCGGCTTGGAATCCAGAAAGGAGGTGGCGTAGAAATTTAATTGTACGTCCGGACTGCATTCGTACTCTACGAGCATATAACATTTTCCACGCGGACAGTCAGCCAGCAGTGCTTCCTCAAAATTTTTTTGCATTTTCTGAAATTCTTCCATGCTTACATGCTCTAACATCCGCTTTTTGTATTCTTCGTCTTTTAGTTTGCGTTCCTGCTCTGCCCAGACATCATATAAAGCTATTTTGTTGATATAACATGTGGCAGGAGTACCATCTTCCAGGGAAAATGAAATCACAGGCTGTTCTCCGCAGGTCAGCAGAACCGGATGTTCTAAAGGAACTGTTTTTGGATGACTGCGCTTTACAATTTTCAAGTCAGTTTTCCAGTCCGGAAATGCATCCATTTCTTCTAATTCAATAACGGACAGTTGTAGACGGTTCCAGCCGACAGTATAGAGTGGAGAATCTTTTGACATTGTCCAGCCATGTTCTTTCATTTTTAAGTAAAAAAGTGTATGCTCCTCCGGTTCGGACTGGGAGGAAGTTGCACCTGCAACCATAGAAACCTTGCCCTTGGAATGAAATTCCTTTATTCCAAAAAATGAATGAGTCATTTCCTGTTTATAATTTTCTTTCATCTGCTGTCTGTGGATTTGCTCTGTCAGGCTGGTAAAGGTTTCTTCTTCGTCCGGCTGTTCCATCAGTTCCAGCGTATAGACGAGCACCTGTTTTCCTTTTCTGGTCATTCCGATGATATGTGCACACTGTCCGTCGAGAGTGACATCTTTTCCGATAATTTGTACTTCATCATAAGAAGCTCTTGCAAGCAACCGGTCGAAGTGTTTAAAATTCATTCAAAACCCTCCCATCATAATCATAACGTGTTCTCAAAATGCATTATAGCACAAAAATGCAGAGGTTAACAGAAATTTTCCATGGATTGACATTAGAAAGAGAAAGATGTATAATAAAACGCATGTTGTAGAACGCTTGTTATAAATGTGTGATGGTTAGAGCAAATGAAGGAGGAAACAATGGAATTTATCAGTGATTATATGAAAGATGAGACCTGCCGCCATATGTTAAATGAACTGACCCGGAAAACCTTTGGATTTGATTTTGAAAAATGGGTTACACAAGGGTACTATGAAGGGGATTATATTCCGTATTCTTTTGTGGAGCAGGGAAAGATAGTTTCTAATGTGTCTGTGAACCGTATGCAGTTTCTGCAAAACGGTGTGTTGAAAAACTATATACAGATAGGAACGGTTATGACGGATAAAGCGTACCGGAAGCAGGGACTGGCAGCAAAACTGATGAAAATGGTTCTGGAAAAAGAGGAACCGAAATGTGATGGAATTTATCTGTTTGGTGATTTGGATGCGTTAGGATTTTATCAGAAGCTGAATTTAAAAACACTGAACCAGTACCGGTATTATGTAAAGGAAGAATTCTGCGACTGCCAAAAATCAGGCAAGCAGTTTTTGCCGGTAAAGGATATGGGCAGTGAAATCAGACAGAACTATTTGGAACTGGTTCGAAACAGTGCAGATTATTCTTCTTTGGAACAGAGGAATAAGTATGGTTTGCATATGTTTTATACCGCAGGCCTTGATGAGGTATTCTATGCCGATGACATCGAATGCTTTATTGTGGCTTCTCAAGAAGAATGCACGGTTTTAAAGTCCGTTTTGTGTCGCAGAAAGCTTGCACTTTCAGAAATTTTACAGCGTATGGATATCAAAGACCACAGATGCAGACTTGGTTTTACGCCTCAGGAGGATGACAGGGAGCTTTGCAGTTCGGAAGTATATGAAGGAGGAGAGGATTACCGGCTTTTTTATCAGGGAAAAGAACTGGAAACAATCGAGCGTGATAAATTGTATTTTCCGGAATTGTCACACGCATAAGCTTTACTGGTAGGACAATCGGAACGATTGGACAAGGAAGCTGCCGCTTCGCAAATTTTCATTTGGGAAAGCGACAGCTTCTGCTCTGTTTAAGAATTATAAAGTACTTCCGAAATCGGAAACGATAGCCTGCCCGGTAATGGCACGGGATTCATCACTGGCAAAGAAAAGAATGATGTTTGCCACGTCCTCCGGCATACAGATAGGGCAGCGTAAGTCGTTATGCTTCATCATCTGACCAAACATATCAGGGTCACAGTTTTCCGGCTTCATGTTTGCAACCATCGGAGTTACAATAGATCCTGGACAGATAGCATTGCAGCGGATATTTGTGCCTGCAAAACGGAGCGCTGTGTGGCGTGTTACGCCAACAATGGCAGCCTTGGAAGCAACATAAGCCGCACCGCCACAGCCCATAACTCCGGCAACAGAAGCTACGTTGATAATGGAACAATTGCCATCGGTGTTTTTCATTGCTTCGGTTGCCTCGCGCATACAGTACATGGTTCCCTTGGTATTGGTATCGATAATCTTATCCATATCAGCATTCGTAACACGGTCAATCGGCTTTAAGCCTTCTTCAAGAACACCGGCATTGTTCACAAGAACATCTACCTTGCCGTAGGTCTCTAATGTTTTGGCAATCAGGTTTTTGGCATCCTCCGGCTTGGAAATGTCGGTTACAACGGTGAGTACTTCGCCACCGGCAGCCTTGATTTTATCGGCAACCTCCAATAATGGAGCCTCACGTCGTGCACTGATGACAACCTTGGCTCCCTCTTTGGCAAGAAGCTGTGCAGTTGCTGCACCTACACCGGAATTGCCTCCTGTTACAATTGCTACTTTTCCTTCTAAACGTCCCATAATAATACCCCTTTACAATATTTTAAGTGAATTACTGTTGTCCAGACAATCATAATTATACCTCTTTCAGGATAGGAAAGCAAGTTTTTTTCTTGACGGTCTGAAAAAAGCATGGTAGACTAATTTGTTAGTGTATTAAGAAAACTTTTGAAACGCAGTGACAGCAAACAAGAGCTTTCGAAGTAGCAATAGAAGGAGATTTGAATGAAATTTAGTGAAATGGACTTACAGGCACCGATTTTGCGTGCCGTACAAGAGATGGGATTCGAGGAAATGACGCCGATTCAAGCAGAAGCCATTCCGGTCGTCATGGAAGGAAAAGATATTATCGGTCAGGCACAGACCGGCACAGGAAAAACAGCGGCATTTGGTATTCCAATGCTTCAAAGAGTAAATCCAAAGAGCAGGGCACTTCAGGCACTGATTCTCTGTCCGACCAGAGAACTGGCAATTCAGGTAGCGGAGGAAGTCAGAAAGCTGGCAAAATTCATGCACGGAGTCAAGGTGCTGCCAATTTACGGCGGTCAGGATATTTCCAAACAGATACGTTCCTTAAAAGGCGGCGTGCAGATTGTCATTGGAACGCCGGGACGTGTGATGGATCATATGCGTCGTCATACCCTGAAAATGGATGAAGTAAAAATGATTACTTTGGATGAAGCGGATGAAATGCTCAACATGGGTTTTCGTGAGGATATTGAAACAATTTTGCAGGAGCTTCCGGAAGAAAGGCAGACACTGTTATTTTCCGCAACCATGCCAAAGCCGATTATGGATATTGTCGGAACATATCAGAAAGATGTGGTTCTTGTAAAGGTTGTAAAAAAAGAATTGACCGTACCAAAAATTGAACAGTACTATTATGAAGTCCGGCCAAATACCAAGTTGGAGGTGTTATGCCGTCTGCTGGATATGTATGATCCAAAGCTTTCCCTTGTGTTCTGCAACACCAAAAAGCAGGTGGATGAGCTGGTGTCGGCGTTGCAGCTTCGTGGGTATTTTGCAGAAGCTTTGCATGGAGATTTGAAACAGGTACAGCGTGACCGCGTGATGGAAACATTCCGAAACGGAAAGACGGATATTCTTGTGGCAACAGATGTAGCAGCCAGAGGTATTGATGTGGATGATGTAGAGGCAGTATTTAACTATGACATTCCGCAGGATGATGAATATTATGTTCACCGCATTGGTCGTACCGGACGTGCGGGCAGAACCGGAAGAGCGTTCAGCTTTGTGGTTGGACGGGAAATTTATAAGCTCAAAGATATTATGAGATTCTGTAAGACCAAAATTCAGCTGCAGCCGATTCCGTCATTGAATGATGTCAGTGCCATTAAAGCAGAGAAAATTATGGATCGTGTTTTTGAGGTGATTGAAAATAATGAGCTGGAAGACATGATACGCATCATTGAAGACAAGGTAAATGAGTATGATGTTTCCTCTCTGGAGGTGGCAGCAGCCTTTTTAAAGCTGCAGATGGGTGATTCGGATGCTTCCCTGGAGCAGGAAAAGGGCATGGAATTTGGTGATACCGGTGCAGAGGCCGGCATGGTACGTCTGTTTATCAATCTGGGCAAAAAGCAGAGAGTGCGTCCGGGAGATATTTTAGGTGCCATTGCAGGCGAAACCGGTATGCCGGGCAAGTTAATCGGCAGCATTGATATGTATGACAAATATACCTTTGTAGAAGTTCCGAGAGAATATGCGGCAGAAGTGATTCAGGTCATGAAGAACGCAAAAATCAAGGGCAAAAGCATTAATGTGGAACCGGCAAACAAAAAATAAAGTGCGCTTGCGCGCAACGGTGAAGAATCAGACAGAGAGGAAAAATCATGGTGGCTTGGGGAAAGGACAATATCATACTGATAAAGCCGGATGAAGCCTATGCAGAGGAAATCCGTTCCTACCGCAAGGAAATGCTGCTGGCGGGAAGTTCCATGGACGGAACAGGTGCTTTGCGTCGGATGGAAAATCCATATGACTGGCTAAACTATAATGCCCTGCTGGAAAATCCGGAAACGGTGCCGCAGGGAAAGGTTTCTGCAACACAGTATATTCTGACGGATACTGACACAAGACGAATTTATGGGATGCTTCAAGTGCGGCACGAATTAAATGCGTATCTGCGTAAATTTGCCGGTCATATCGGTTATTCGGTGCGTCCAACTGAACGCCGAAAAGGGTATGCGGTAAAAATGCTGAACCTGGCATTAAAAATCTGTCGGGAAGAATTTTGCATGGAGCGTGTGATGATTTCCTGTCTTGTAGAAAATGAAGCAAGCCGGAGAACCATTCTTTCGTGCGGTGGAGTTTTTGAGGAGAAAGTGTTTGAACCGATGGAGCATGTGTGGCTTGAAAAGTATTGGATTATATTATAGGGAGGAAACAGATGAAAAATTATGCAGTTGTTACCGGAGCAAGTGCCGGACTTGGAACAGAATTTGCAAAGCAGCTGGCAGACAGAGGCTATAAGCTGATTTTGACCGCCAGAAGAGAAGAACGCCTTCTTGCACTGGCAAAGGAACTGCCGGTGGAATGCTGTGTGATTCCGGCAGATTTATCCAAAACAGAAGAATGCATTCGCTTTTTTGAACAGATTCAGAACAAAAAGGTAGATATTTTTATCAATAATGCAGGCTTTGGTGACTGCAATACCTTTTTAGAGGGCAGTCTTTCCAAAGAGCTGGATATGATTGATGTGAATGTAAAGGCAATGCACACATTGTGTAAAAAAATACTTCAAAAGATGCAGAAGGAAAATCACGGTTATATTTTAAATGTGGCATCCTCAGCGGGGCTTCTTCCGGCTGGACCTTACATGGCGACCTATTATGCAACCAAGGCATATATGACCAGTTTGACACAGGCAGTGGCGCAGGAATTAAAGGAAATGGGCAGCCGCATTTATGTGGGTGCACTTTGCCCGGGACCGGTGAATACAGAGTTTAATGATGTGGCAAATGTGGAATTTGCGTTAAAAGGAATTACTCCGCAATACTGCGTGGAATATGCTCTGAAGCAGATGTGCAGACGACAGACCATCATTGTACCAACACTTTTGATGAAGCTTTCTACGACCGTTGGACATATGTCGCCGCGTAAAATTGCAGTGCAGATTACATCTGGACAGCAGAAGAAAAAACTGGGGCAATAACGGAAGGTGCAGATGGAAATACTATAATTAGTGGCACAGGAAGAACATAAGGAGGTGTTTCCGGTGAAAAAAGGAAGCCGCTTGGTCTGTTTCTTGCTCCTTTGTTTCTGGATAACCGGATGCCAGAGGGAAGAACATTGCATAAATCGCAAACAGGCTTTGGAAGAAAAAATGAATTTGTGCACGGTTCCACCAACAGAAACGCCCTCTGTGTCGAACACATTGCAGATGACACCGTTGCCAAAGCTGACACCAATACCGGGAACAACGGTTGCTCCGCCTCTAATTACGATGCTTCCGGAGCAGACATCGCCTGGTGCGCAGGAAGAAGAAACAGTAGATATTACCATTTGCTTTACAGGTGATATTTCTCTGGCAGAGGATGCACCAACTATGAAACAGTGGGAAAATTCAGGGAAAAATCTAGAGCAATGCATTTCTCCGGAACTTTTGTTTTTGATGAATGCGGCAGATGTTCTGTGCATGAACAATGAATTTACCTTTACTACCCGTGGAACGCCGCTGGCGGATAAGACATATACGTTTCGGGCAAATCCGGAACGTGTTGCCTTGCTTTTGGAGATGGGGGTGGATGTTGCCTTGCTTGCCAATAATCATGTTTATGATTATGGAAAAGTATCTTTGCTGGATACGCTGGACACGTTAGAAGCTGCGGGCATTGCTTACTTTGGTGCCGGACGGAATCTTGCCGAAGCAATGCAGCCGTATTATGTGGAAGTGGACGGAATTACGATTGCATTTGTAGCCGCTTCTCGTGCAGAAAAAAATAGAAAGACACCACAGGCAACGGAAACAGAACCTGGTATTTTACGCTGCTATGAAACAGATCTTTTTTTAGAAGTCATTCGCGAAGCGGATGCAAACGCAGATCTTGTTCTTGCCTGTGTACACTGGGGAACGGAATACAGTACGGTGCTGGAAGAAGAACAGCTTACCACAGGAAAACTGTATCTGGATGCCGGAGCGGATGCGATAATCGGTTCTCATTCCCATTGTCTGCAAGGCTTGGAAATCTATGATGGGAAACCGATTATTTACAGTCTAGGCAACTTCTGGTTTAACACGAGAACGCTGGACACCATGCTGCTTCAACTACATATTACCGGAAATAAAGACAAGCTTTTGGTGGAAACCGAAATTATTCCGGCACGCCAGGAAAATAATTGCACGCATTTTCTGGCAGAACTGGAAGAACAGCAGGAAGTATATGAATATCTGGAACGTATTTCTATCAATGTGGAAATTGACGAACAGGGAACGGTAAAAGAGAAACAAGAAACCCCATGAGCTGCAACTCATGGGGTTTCACCACATAAAAGAGGTCTGGCGAATTTTACCAGACCTCTTAGAAAGTCTTATTTTATGCGGTTTTCAGATTAACCGAAGTATCTCTTGAGTAATCCTTCAAATGCTTTGCCGTGTCTTGCTTCGTCACGAGCCATTTCGTGCACGGTGTCATGGATGGCATCAAGGTTTAATTCTTTCGCACGCTTTGCAAGGTCAACCTTGCCTGCGGTTGCACCGTTTTCTGCTGCAACGCGAAGCTCTAAGTTTTTCTTGGTGGAATTGGTTACAACTTCGCCGAGTAATTCCGCAAACTTTGCCGCATGCTCTGCTTCTTCCCAGGCAGCCTTTTCGTAGTAAAGACCGATTTCCGGATAGCCTTCTCTGTGAGCAACTCTTGCCATGGCAAGATACATACCAACTTCGCTGCATTCGCCTTCAAAGTTAGCACGTAAATCCTTAAGAATATCTTCGCAAACGCCCTGTGCTACACCAACAACGTGTTCTGCTGCCCAGGTCATTTTTTCCCCCTGTAATTTGAACTTTTCTGCGCCTACATGGCATACCGGACATTCTGCCGGAGCCGCATCACCTTCATGAACATAACCACAAACACTGCATACATACTTTGCCATAACTAAAATCCTCCTTGTTTTTTAATTTTACATCTGTACTTTCGGAAGCTTCCGGAGAGTTCCAAAAGTACATTGCATGTTATTTATATATTTAAATTTTTATAAGTCGTAACAAAAAACAGTAATTGTTACTGATTTGATATTATCATACTTTTCTATATGTGTCAATAACAAAATGATATTTTTTATCAATTTTCGGAGTGGGATGACTAGTTATCAATTATCCATGCGGACAGCACAGCTATCACTGCTCCGGTTGCTTTGCAGGACAGTTCTTTTGGCAGGCGGCACATTTTCCGTGAAAGAATACCGTATGTCCTTCGATGCTTCCGTCAAAATTGGCAGCAGCAAGCACATCAATGTGACTAAGCGGCTCCATGGTAAGGTCAAGCACACGGCCGCAGCAGCGACATAAAAAATGATAGTGCGGCTTGGGATTGCCGTCAAAACGGTCGGAACCGTCCCCGCAGGTCAGGCGAAGAATTTCTCCCTCATCGGCAAGAAGATTTAAGTTGCGGTATACGGTGCCAAGACTGACCTTGGGATACCGGATGCGGACATTGGCATATACTGTTTCTGCCGTGGGATGCTCTGTTGTGCTGCATAGATAATCTATGATAGCCTGACGCTGTCTGCTGTATTTTACGCCTGCCATAGAAACCTCCTTTTGAAATAATGTACTCTTGAATGATTTTTTGGGAAAATTCAAGAGTACATATAACAATAATAATTACTATTATTATATAAAATTATTTGAGATTTGTCAATACGGTAGGGACAAAAGCTAAAGTTTTTTCGTTTTTTTTCGCATTTTATGGGGAGAAGCTGCAAGTCTTTGTCTTGTGCATTACAGGGAAAATACGGTATGCTGGCAAAAGAAGTAATGCTTCTTTCAGATGATTCCGAGAATACATATACTGCAAAAGGAGGGGAAAATTTTGAAAAAAAACAAGAGTAAACAAAGGAAGAACAGAATTTACCTGTTGGTGTTCTGTACAATTCTTCTTTGCGGGGTGGCAGCATGTGGCAGGAAGGAGCCTCAGACACCGAAGATGACGGAAACACCGGCTGTAACAGTAACGCCGGAGGTAACGGAAACGCCGACTGCAACGGAAACGCCGACTGCAACGGAAACGCCGGTGGTAACCGAAACACCAAAACCAACGGCAACACCGACACCAACCATTACGCCAACGCCTGAGCTTATGAACTTTTTTATTAAAGAAGAAGCTGAAAAATTTGGCTTTACCTTTGGTGGACCGTTCAGTGCCATCAATTTAAACAGCAGCAAGTACAAAAATCTGGTAAAAAATGAATTTAACAGCATCACGGCAACCAATGAAATGAAGGCATACAGCTTGTTAGACCAGAAAGCGAGCCAGAACAATGCGGATGGAATGCCGGTGATGAACTACACAACGGCAGACCGGATGGTGGAGTATGCCCAGAGCATAGGCATTGGCGTACGGGGACACGTTCTTGTATGGGATGCGTATATGTGTGACTGGTTTTTTAGGGAAAATTATTCCTGGACCGGGGATTATGTAGATGCGGAAACATTAAAGGCGCGGGTAAAGTATTACATAGAAGAAGTGGTGACACATTTTGAAACCAATTATCCGGGCGTTGTTTATTGTTGGGATGTGGTAAACGAGGCAGTGGGCGATAATGCTTCGGAGTATGCAGCCGGTGATGTACGCCATGTGCGCACCATGCGTAGTGGCAGCGATAATATGTTTTATAAAATCATCGGTGAGGATTATGTGGAGCTTGCTTTTTTATGGGCTAGAGATACGGTAGAAAAGCTTCAAAAAGACAATCCGGAGGTCAGCATTGCCTTGTTTTACAATGACTACAACACTTTTTATGATGAAAAGCGGGATGCCATACTGGAATTGTTAAAAAGTATCAATTCCTATGCGAAAGATGCTGACGGCAATGACCGAAAGCTGTGCGATGGTATAGGAATGCAAAGCTACATTGGCGGTTACGGCACGCAGTCCGGCTGTATGAATGCGGAAGATATTGAGCGTATCCGGACGGCAGTCAACCTGTATCATGACTTAGACCTTCAAGTGCATCTGACCGAAATGGCAGTACGCAATTATCAGGAAGAAAAAGCGGCGCAGCATGCGGAATTTTACGGAAAACTGTTTTCTATGATTAATGAATTAAATTCGGTAGAGCCTGTGATTACCAATGTATCCATTTGGGGTTGCTGTGATAATCCGTATCTGCCGAAAAGTGACTATTCCTACAAAATGAATGGACCGTACTGCGGTATCTTTACGGAAGCCTATGCGCGGAAAGAATCTTATTATAAAGCACTGGAGGCAATTATGGAAAAAATAGAACCTGCAAAGTTGGAAAACTCATCCATTCCAAAACGTTACAGCGAATTTAATCTGGATTCTTCCGGACGCATTGTAAAAATAAATTATCCGACGAAGGCATATTATGGGGATGGCTCCGAAATTGAAAAGCCAGCCTATGTTTACCTTCCTCCAAATTATGATGAATCGAAGCAGTACAATGTGTTGTATCTGATGCACGGTATTGGTGGGAACGAAAAGGAGTGGGGCATGACCGGTTCGCTTTCTACAGTGAAAATTGTGATGGATAATCTGATTGGCTATGGAGATATTGAGCCGTTTATCATCGTCACTCCAAACGGACGTTCCAGTGAGGATTTCGCCAACACAAATGCAGACTACAATGCCTTTTATGAGTTTGGCAAGGAGCTTCGGAATGATTTGATTCCCTATATAGACGCCAATTTTGCAACCTATGCGGAGTATGAGGAAAGTGGGTATGACCTGACGACTGCCCGTGACCACCGTGCCATGGCAGGACTTTCCATGGGCGGTATGCAGACAACTAATATCGGCATTGGAGAATGTCTGGACATTTTAAGCTGGTTTGGTACTTTTTCGTCAGCCCCAACCAGCAATCCGGCAGCAGCGACAGCGGAAAAACTGGCAGATTATCCGAAAGAATATGATATTCATTTCTTCTATAGTATGTGTGGCACGGAAGATGGTGTTGCGTTTAACAGTGCCAAGACTGCTGTGGATGGGCTTTGCGAAAAAACTGACCGCCTGACAGAGGGAGAGAATTTCCTGTGGCAGGAGGTGGCAGGAGTTCACGACTTTAAGGTGTGGTATCTTGGATTTTATAACTTTGCACAGTTGGTATTTCGGGAAAAATAATTTTTGTGTGCTATTTGTGCCGGAGCGTCACAAATAAGCCCTGATGGCAGACAGGAGAAAGGCCATTTCGGCTCGAATAAAAGTCCCTGTTCACAGTAACAAATAAAAAATCGGAAAACTTTAAAAGTTTTATTGTAATCAAAAACAATTTATGGTACAATTACAGTAACCAATAACCACCTATGGGGTCGCCTCATCACCGGCTCTGTGGGTGGTTTTCTATGTAATAGGAAATGGTGATTTCCTATTATATAAAAACTCCGTTGGGGTGATGAACCGGCGGTTACAGCAGACGTTTTCTATATTCCTTTGGCGAGCAGCCCATAATCTGTTTGAACTGGCGGTTAAAATTGGAAAGGTTGCTGTAACCGCAGGAAAAAGCAATTTCAGAAATCAGTTTTTCGCTGTCAGAAAGAGCCTCACAGGCAGCGTTAATCCGCAAGTTTGTCAGATGTTCAATTGCTCCCAGACCAACCGCTTTTTTAAAACAGTTCATAAAATAACTTTTGCTCAAATGCACCAGGCCAGCAAGCTGCTCAATTGTAATGTTTTCCTGAAGATTTTTCATCATGTAATCCAGTGCAGGACGAATCAGCTCACTGTAGCTGATGGCGGTTGCTTCATGGACAGAGGCCTCAGTATTTAAGTCAAGCAGCCAGATAAAACGTAGAAGCTCGCTTTTTAATAACAGGTCAAGCTGGGGCTGGTTGCCGCGGATGCAGAAAATAATCTGCTCGGCACAAGCTTTCAGGGCAGAGTAATTTTTGGAATCCGGACGGATGGGTTCTGCAACGGAAAGTGTTCCGTTGATGATGGGACGGATGCATTCCATGGTGCAGCGGTCGTTGCCGGTGCTTCCTAACAAGGAGGCGTGAAATACAACTGCCTGGTACACTAAATTTTCGTGTTCCAAAGGATAGGCGGCATGCAGCATATTCGGAGGAATCAGGAGCAGTTCTCCGGCATTCAGAGAAAAGCGGCTGTCACCGCAGATGAATTCTCCTGCTCCGGAAAGAATCAGATTGAGCTCAAACTCGTTGTGCCAGTGCATCGGCACGTTATTTAATGCCTCCGGAATGCGGACTTCGTAAAAGCTGTATGGAATTAATGGAGTGCTGTGCTGTCTTTTTTCTTCCGTTTCTCTGCTCGGTATCATGGTTCCTCCCTTTGAAATAACTTTTCCAACTCACATAAAGTGCAGGAGGAGTAGCAGCTCCTTAAAAATATGCTGCTGACTCTTCTGGCAAAAGTAGGATAGTATCAGTTTTTGGTAGCATTTTTGTAGTAATAAGCCATATTTCATTGTATTATATCATTATAGCCGCAAAAAAGCAAGAAAGCGGTAAAATGAAACATAACGTTCTCGGAATGGAGGTTTACAATGAAGTTTTTAAATGACAATGGTGCACTGGTGTTTTACAACCAGGGTGAAATGGTGCGTATTGAAGGCTGGGGAAAAGATTCCCTTCGTGTGCGTGCCACAAGACAGGGCAAATTTACCGGAAATATCTGGGCTCTTTCCGAGCAGACAGAGCCGGCAGACACACAGATTCTTTTTGAAAAAGAGGATACCTGGGTTGGCGACGGTACGATTGCCCAAAATGATATCGTGACCATTATCAATGGACGCATCAAGGCAGTAGTTAATTTTGTTGGTATCATTTCCTTTTACCGGGATGATAAGCTTTTGCTGCGTGAATATTTCCGTTCCTACGGCGGCACCATTTCCAAGGAAAGTCGCTGCTTAAAGGTGATCAACCGTGAGTGGAAGGGAATTATCGGTGGCAGTGAGTACGAATTAAACGTAAAGTTTGAAAGCAATAAGGGTGAAAAAATCTTTGGTATGGGTCAGTACCAGCAGGAAAATATGGACTTAAAGGGCTGTGTATTAGAGCTTGCACAGCGTAATTCCCAGATTTCCGTTCCATTTGCCGTATCTTCGTTAGGTTATGGTATGCTGTGGAACAACCCGGCAGTCGGCCGCGTAACTTTCGGCAACAACTACACCGAATGGATTGCCCGTTCCACCAAGGAAATGGACTACTGGATCACGGCAGCCGACACACCAAAGCAGATTCTGGAAAATTACACTGCAGTAACCGGCCGTGCCGATATGTTCCCAGAGGATTTAATGGGACTGTGGCAGTGTAAGCTGCGTTACCGTACCCAGGACGAAGTGCTGACCGTAGCACGTCAGTACCAGAAAGAAGGCATTAAAATCGACCAGATTGTCATCGACTTTTTCCACTGGACTGTACAGGGTGACTGGAAGTTTGACAAGACCTACTGGCCGGATCCAAAGGCAATGGTGGACGAGCTTCATTCCATGGGCATTAAGGTTATCGTTTCTGTATGGCCATCGGTAGACCGCCGGAGTGAAAACTTCTGGAAGATGAGAGAAATGGGTCTCCTGATCAAGACAGAGCGTGGTGCAGAGCAGACCTATGACTACCAGGGAGACTGTGTAGAAATTGACGTATTCAATCCGGAAACAAGGAAGTATGTCTGGGAAGTATGTAAAAAGAATTACTACGACCTTGGCATTGATGCTTTCTGGTTAGATAACTCGGAGCCGGATTATGGCGTTTATGATTTTGAAAATTACCGTTACTTCGAAGGACCGGCATTAACCTGCAGCAATATGTATCCGCAGCTTTACAGCCGTGTGTTCTATGATGAAATGAGCAAGGAAAACAAGCCTGTCGTAAACCTTCTGCGCTGTGCATGGGCAGGCTCCCAGAAGTATGGCAACGTGGTATGGTCCGGTGACGTTCCAAGTACCTTCGAAGCATTTACCGACCAGTTACAGTGCGGCTTAAATATGGGTCTTGCCGGCATTCCTTGGTGGACCACCGATATCGGCGGCTTTATGACAGATGATGTCAATGACCCGGACTTCCGCCAGCTCTTAATCCGCTGGTATCAGTTTGCCGTATACTCTCCGGTGCTCCGTATGCACGGCGACCGTGGCCCTTACAACATTCCTGCGCTGGATGACAGAGACTGGGGCGGCGGCTACTTACATACCGGTCAGCCAAACGAGCTTTGGAGCTATGGCGAAGAAAATTACGCAATCATGAAGAAGTACTACAACGTTCGTATCGAGCTGCATGATTACATCAAGAAGCTTTACGAGGAAGCGCACACAAACGGTTCTCCGCTGCTTCGTGCCATGTTCTATGAATTCCCGGAGGATGCAAAGTGCTGGGAAATCACCGACCAGTATATGTTTGGTGACAAGTATCTGATAGCACCGATTTTACACTTAAATGAGTATGTAAGAGAAGTATACTTACCGGAAGGACAGTGGAAGCTGACTTCTACCGGAGAAGTATTTGAGGGTGGCTGCACCGTAACCGCAGATGCCCCAATTGAATATATGCCGGTATTTGAACGCATTACAAAATAGCAAAAAGGTTACAGCATAAGTTATATGTGCACAGTAATAAAAAAGTGGCAGCCATGGGAAGAAATTCCTGTGGCTGTTTTTTTGTCAAGAAAAGATAAAATAGATTTTTGAGTCGTTAAAATTTTAGTGGGATTTTTGTGGGTTTTGATTTATAATTGAATCAAGAAGATAAAAACTTGCATAATGATGTGAAGATGCGGAAGAACGTTATTTAATAACATCAACAACGACTTAACTACATCATTTTAGAAAATATGATGTAGTTAAAGTTGACGATGAGTATTTTGAGTGTTATTATTTAATTCCATCATATTATTTATTTATGAGTGAATTGATGTCAAAATGAGGATATTAAAATGATAACATTTGACCATGTCAAAAACTGGAAAAAACTTTTAACTCCGGAAATTGTGGCATTGCTTACACAGATTCACGAATTTAAAGGTGAGCAGTCACTGTTTATAGAAGCAAAAGCTGATACTTTGACACAGTTGGTTGAGATTGCCAAGATTCAAAGTACCGAGGCATCCAACAAAATTGAAGGTATTTATATTTCGGATGCCAGATTAAAAGCACTTGTAAAAGACAAAACGACGCCTAAAACAAGAAATGAGCGTGAGATTGCCGGATATAGGGATGTGCTTAATACGATTCATGAAAGTCATGATTATATTTCAATCCGGCCAAACATGATTTTGCAACTTCACAGAGATCTGTATAAGTTTGAAGGATATAATTTTGGCGGTAAATATAAAACGGCTGATAATATCATCGAAGAAGAGGATACCCAGGGAAATAAGTTTGTTCGATTTAAACCGGTTCCTGCATGGGAGACTCCTGAAGCAATAGAGAATCTTTGCAATGAATTTGATAAAGCTTTGGGGGCAGGAATAATAGATCCGCTTCTTTTGATACCAATGTTTATTCTTGATTTCCTATGTATTCATCCGTTTAACGATGGCAATGGCAGAATGAGTAGATTACTTACTTTGCTTCTGTTATACAGAGCAGGATATATTGTAGGAAAGTATATCAGTATTGAACATCTGATTGAAAAGACAAAGACATCGTATTACGAGTGTCTTCAGGAAAGTTCGGTTAATTGGCATGAGGGAGATAACGATTATGTGGCCTTTGTGCAGTATATGCTTGGCGTTGTAGTTGCTGCATACAGAGAGTTTTCTGACAGAGTGCAGACGCTAGTAACAAGTGGACTTTCAAAGCCGGAGCGTGTAGCGGAGTTGATTAAGAATACCTATGGCGAGATAACAAAGTCACAGATTATGGCGAAATGCCCTGATATCAGCCGAATTACTGTTGAAAGAGCATTGGCTGAGCTATTAGCCTCAGAAAACATTATTAAAATCGGTGGCGGAAGATATACAAAATACGTTTGGAATAGAGAAAAATAATGATATTTCTTGGGAATAAAGGAGAACGATAATGACCGGAGAACTTGGGAATAAGATAGATAGTTTGTGGGAGATTTTTTGGAACGGAGGAATTACTAATCCTCTTGATGTTGTTGAGCAGATGACATATTTGATGTTTATAAGGGATTTAGATGATACAGACAATCTTCGCGCGAAGGAAGCAGCTATGCTTGGACTTTCTTACAAAAGTATTTTTGCCGATGAGATTGAAATCGGGGATCGTAAGGTTGATGGCAATCAGCTTAAATGGTCAACGTTCCATGACTTTCCGGCACAGAGAATGTATTCCGTAGTGCAGGAGTGGGTATTTCCTTTTATAAAGAATCTTCACGGGGACAAAAATTCTGCATACAGCAAATACATGGATGATGCAATCTTTAAGGTGAATACTCCGCTGATGCTTTCCAAGATTGTGGATGCCATGGATGAAATCTACTCTATGATGGAAGAACTTCATCAGACGGATATCCGTGGTGATGTATATGAGTATCTTCTTTCTAAGATTGCTCAGTCCGGTGTAAATGGTCAGTTTAGAACCCCGAGACATATCATCCGTATGATGGTTGAACTGATGGATCCGAAGCCTACAGACTTTATCTGTGATCCGGCTTGCGGAACTTCCGGATTCCTTGTTGCCAGTGGTGACTATCTTAGGGAAAGGTACAAAAAGGAAGTCCTTCTTGATAAACAGAACAGAAATCACTTCATGAATGATATGTTTCATGGATATGATATGGACAGAACGATGCTCCGTATCGGTGCCATGAACATGATGACTCACGGTGTGGAGAATCCATTTATAGAGTACCGTGACAGTTTATCCGATCAGAATCCTGACAAGGATATGTATTCCTTGATTTTGGCAAATCCGCCGTTTAAGGGTAACCTTGATGCGGATACGGTATCACCCGATTTGCAGAAAGTATGTAAGACCAAGAAGACAGAGCTTCTGTTTCTGGCGTTGTTTGTAAGAATGCTTAAAGTGGGTGGCAGATGTGCCTGTATCGTACCCGATGGTGTACTTTTCGGATCTTCTAATGCTCATAAGGCAATCAGGCAGGAAATTGTGGAGAATCAGAGACTTGAGGCTGTTATTTCCATGCCTTCCGGAGTATTTAAGCCTTATGCCGGAGTTTCTACCGGAATTCTTATTTTTACAAAGACGGGACATGGCGGAACCGATAATGTGTGGTTCTATGATATGACCGCCGATGGTTTTAGCCTTGATGATAAGAGAGCGGAGATAAAAGATAACGATATTCCTGATATTATCAGTCGCTTTAAAAATCTGGAAGATGAGAAGGGCAGAAAGCGTACAGATAAATCGTTCATGGTATCCAAGAAAGAAATTGCAGATAATGACTATGACCTTTCGATCAATAAGTACAAAGAAATTGAATATGTTGCGGTAGAGTATCCACCCACATCGGAGATTATGGCAAATATAAGAGAGTTTGAGAGGCAGATTGGCCAAGAAATGGAAGAACTTGAAAAGCTTCTGAATATGTAACTGTAGTGTCCATGAGGACATAGTAAAATAAATTCGGATTTGTGGGGATGACGTACATGATAAGAACAATAGACGAGTGTTTCTTTCAAATACAGAATGGAGCAAATATAAAACAGGGAGACACAGAAGGTGGTTTCCCAATTACAAGAATAGAGACAATAGCAAATGACAAGTTTAACAGAAATCGAATGGGGTATGCGGGGATTACAGATATCTCCAAATACCAAGCTTATGTTCTGGAAGATGGTGATCTTCTGATGTCACATATTAATAGCGTTCAGTATTTGGGAAGAACAGTTTTATATGTTAAGCAACCAGCTGAAACAATCATTCATGGTATGAATCTTTTAAGATTGAAAGCGAAAAGAGACATAATTAATCCAGCATATGCAAAATATTGTTTTTATGGACATCCATTTAGAAACCAGATTGGTAATATTACAAAGAAATCGGTTAATCAAGCAAGTTTTGCAGTAAAAGACTTAAAGCAAATAAAAATTGATGTTCCGCCTGTTTCAGAACAGACGGATATAGTTAAGGTACTTGACAAAATTCAGAAATTAATTGAGTTAAGGACGTTAGAATTACTAAAATTAGATGACCTCATCAAAGCCCGATTTGTGGAAATGTTTGGTGACCCAAGAAGTAATCCTTTTAACTTCCCCAAGAAGATGTTAAAAGATACTTGTAAGGTTGTCACAGGTAATACTCCGTCAAGAGCGGTTTCGGAATATTATGGAGATTATGTAGAATGGATTAAGACAGATAATATCGTTTCAGGATTGCTTAATCCTACTGAAGCAACGGAATATCTTTCTGAAGAAGGAATGAAGGTTGGTAGAACGGTAGAACAAAATTCAATATTAATGGCATGCATAGCAGGTAGCCTTGCAAGTATAGGAAGGGTATGTGTTACAGATAGAAAGGTGGCATTTAATCAGCAGATAAATGCTGTTATTCCAGAGAAATACCATATTTTATTTTTATATGTGATGTTTCAGCTGTCTAAAGACTATTTAGTTGAAGATATAAATATGGCTTTGAAAGGTATATTATCCAAGTCAAAACTTGAGGAGAAAGAGTTTTTTGTTCCGCCAATCGAACTACAAGAACAATTCGCCGATTTCGTCCTTCAAGTCGACAAATTTCAAGTTGCAGTGCAGAAAGCACTAGATGAAACACAGACCTTGTTTGAAAGTTTGATGCAGGAATACTTTGGTTGAGGCAATGGGGTATATGAAAAAATAACCAAGCTTAAAGCTATTATTAATGAGATAGATTAAGTAGTTTTCTTGCGAGGGAGGTAGTTACATGACCAATTTCGATTATTTAAAAAAAGAACCAAAATTCAACATGTTTTCTGATGTGGCTATTGCGGCTGAAAGAATATTATATATTGATCCTACCTCCTGCATTATCAATTGCCGCAGGGCGATGGAATTTGCAATCAAGTGGATGTATTCAGTTGATGCCTCTCTTAAGATGCCTTATCAGGATAATCTGATGAGCCTTATGAGTACGGAAGAGTTTAAGGATATCATAGATGAAGACCTTATGAAACGTATGGATTTCATCCGTAAGATGGGCAACAGTGCAGCTCATTCCGGAAAGAAGATTACAGAAGACCAGGCAATTCTTTGCCTTGAAAATCTTCAGATTTTCTTTGATTTTCTATGTTATTGTTATGCAGACGAGTACGAGGAACATGCATTTGATAAGGCGTTGCTTGCAAAGGATAATGCTGTTCCGGTTAATAAGGACTTTCCTGATATTGATATTGAAAAACTGATTGCTGAGAATTCAGCGTTAAAGCAGGAACTGACCTCGCGTCGTGAAGAGCAGGTTGAAACCTATGTTCCGAAGCCACTTGATCTATCGGAATATAAAACCCGTAAAATTTATATTGATGCAATGCTTATGGATGCCGGCTGGAAAGAGGGCTCTGACTGGATTACTGAAGTAAAACTTCCGGGAATGCCAAACAAATCTGAAGAGGGGTATGCGGATTATGTTCTTTATGACAACTCTCATAAGCCACTTGCGGTTATAGAAGCAAAGAGAACCTGCGTTGATGTATCAAAGGGACGTCAGCAGGCGAAGCTTTATGCAGACCTCCTTGAAAAACAATATCAAAGAAGACCGTGTATTTTTTTAACCAATGGTTTTGAAACAAGGATTATAGATGGACAGTATCCGGAGAGAAAAGTTGCCTGCATATATTCCAGGGCTGACCTTGAAAAGATGTTTAATCTAAGAAGAATACGGACATCCCTTGACCATATCAATGTGGATAAAAAGATTGCCGGAAGATATTATCAGGAAGCAGCAATCAAAGCCGTATGCGACAGCTTTGATAAGAAGAACCGCCGAAAAGCACTGCTCGTCATGGCAACCGGCTCCGGTAAGACAAGAACCGTAATTGAGTTGTGCCATGTACTTCTCGATGCCGGATGGATTAAAAATATCCTCTTTCTTGCAGACAGAACGTCGCTTGTAACACAGGCTAAGAGAGCATTTGTAAATCACTACCAATCACTTTCAGTAACTAATCTTTGTGAAGAGAAAGATAACTATAATGCGCATTGTGTTTTCTCAACATATCAAACAATGATGAACTGTATTGATTCTGTCAAGGTTGAGAATCAAAAACTTTTTACCAGCGGGCATTTTGACCTTGTAATATGTGACGAGGCACACAGATCGATTTATAACAAATATAAAGATATTTTTACCTGCTTTGATGCTCTGTTGGTAGGTCTTACTGCTACGCCTAAAGATGATATTGATAAGAATACTTATGAGATCTTTGAGCTTGAACAGGGTGTGCCGACATACGGTTATGAACTTGCCCAGGCTGTAACCGATGGGTATCTTGTGGATTTCTTGTCCGTGGAGACAAAGCTTAAGTTTATAGAACAGGGAATTGTGTATGCGAATCTTTCCGAAGAGGATAAGGCAATGTACGAAAGTACCTTTGAGACGGAAAATGGAGATGTACCGGAAGCAATCAGTTCATCAGCGTTAAATTCGTGGATTTTCAATGAAGATACGATTCGCCAGGTGCTCCACACTGTTATGACAGAGGGAATAAAGATTGAATATGGTCAGAAGCTCGGAAAAACCATTATCTTTGCCAGAAATCATGATCATGCTGAAAAGATTCTTGAGATATTCAATAAAGATTACCCGCACTTAAATGGATTTGCTCAGGTCATCGATAATAGGATAAACTATGCTCAAACTCTTATAGATGAGTTCTCTGAGCCTAATAAGTTGCCTCAGATAGCAATATCCGTTGATATGCTGGATACCGGTATTGATGTGCCGGAAGTGCTGAACCTTGTATTTTTTAAGCAGGTAATGAGCTATGCTAAGTTTTGGCAGATGATAGGACGTGGCACCAGGCTTTGTCAGGGCTTGATTGATGGTGAGGATAAGAGCAAATTTTATATTTTTGATTTCTGTGGGAACTTTGAGTTTTTCCGTATGAGCAAAGGCAAACCTACCGCAAATATGATTGCTTTGCAGGGGGCAATCTTTAATCTTCAGTTTGAGATTGCTTATAAGCTGCAGGATTTGGAATATCAGGTGGACAGGCTCATGGCATATCGCAACGCATTGGTTAAAATGATGACCGGAAAGGTGCAGGAGCTTCCGCGTGATAATTTTGCAGTGAGGCAGCATTTGAAGTACGTGGATTTGTATTCGGTTGAGGCGAATTATCAGACGCTGACATATGAAGATACATTGATTGTCAGGGAAGAACTGGCTCCATTGATTCTTCCGACCGATGATGAAGCAAGCGCTGTACGCTTTGATGCACTTATGTATGGCATAGAACTTGCCTGCCTCGTGGGGAAGAAATATGGCAAGGCTCGTAGCGATTTATATAAACGAGTGAGCGGTATCGCAAGTGTGGCGAACATTCCGGAGATTAAAGTACAGGCAGAACTGATAGATAAAATTCTTCATAAGGATTATATCGATAACTGTGGTATAAATGAGTTTGAGGAAATCAGAGAAAAGCTACGTAATCTTATGAAATACATTCCTCATACAAAACTCCGATATGACACGAATTTTGAGGATGATATCCTTGAGATTTCATGGAACGAATCAGAACTTGAAAATGATGACCTGAAGAATTATAAGGCTAAGGCGGAATACTATATCCGCGAACATCAGGACAATGAAGCTATAAAGAAACTAAAATCTAATATTCCACTTTCACATAGCGATATAGAGGCGCTAGAAAAAGTACTTTGGTCAGAACTTGGCACCAAGGAAGAATATGAGCAGGAATATGGTTCAAAACCTTTGGGTGAGCTTGTTCGTGAAATCGTTGGCCTTGATATGAATGCGGCTAAAGCAGCATTTTCGGATTATTTGGAAAGCAATAACCTTGATAGTCGCCAGATATACTTCGTTAATCAGATTGTTGAGTATATTGTCCATAACGGCATTATGAAGGATCTGTCTGTACTGCAGGAATCTCCCTTTACGGATCATGGAAGCGTAGTTGAGATATTTACGGATCTCACGGTTTGGGCAGGAATTAGAAAAGTGATAGAAAGTATTAATGCAAATGCAGCAGCATAAAGAACAAGAATATGTAATTATATGAGACGTATGATGTGATTTTGCTGCAAAGTTGTTTTCGAAATTATTTGTACAATTTTGATTTACTGGAGAATCCAGAACGATAACAACAGCACAACAGGGGGATGTCATGGCAAAAGAAGAAAACAAAGATTTTAATGCAATGCTTTTAGAAAGCAAGGATATGCCCAAAATCCAGAGAATCACGGATCAAAAGAGTATTGAAAAATATGGTGGTGACAAAATGTATTTTGCCCCACCGCTGGATTACGACAAGGTGATGCGGCTGGTGCCGTACGGAAAACTGCTTACCGTAGGCAGTATACGTGAATATTTTGCAAAGCAGAACGGCGCAGATTTTACCGAGCCGATGACCGCCGGAATTTTTGTTTCTATTGCGGCATGGGCAAGTCATCAGCGTGCAGAAGATAAAATTCCTTATTGGAGAACGTTAAAAAACAATGGGGGGTTAAATGCAAAGTATCCCGGAGGTGTGGAAAAACAGAAGGAACTGTTGGAAAACGAGGGACATACCGTAATCAAAAAGGGAAGAACCAATATAAAGTATTATGTAGAGGACTATGAAAAAGCACTGTTTTCGCTGCGGCAGCCTATCTGCAGGAAGAAGGAGAAAAATTATGGAATTTAAATGGATTGCCATAGCAACATATATTGCATTTTATGGTTGCTATTTTATAAAAATGCTTTCCCAGAAAAAGCAGGGAATACAAACGGATCAGATTGGAAAAGGGAAAACCGGATTTACTAAATTTGTGGAAGTTACCATGAAGATTGCAGCTTTTCTTGTTTTTTTTGTGGGGCTTGCAAGTATTTTACTTGGCACAAGTCATGGCATTACGGTTGTCCGGGGACTTGGTGCCGTGCTTAGTGTTGCAGGAACAATTATTTTTATAACAGCAGTACGGACGATGCGTGACAGTTGGAGAGCAGGTGTTTCCAAAACGGACAAAACGGAGCTGGTAACAAATGGTATTTACCAAATCAGCCGCAATCCAGCATTTCTTGGATTTGACCTTTTGTATTTGGGCACATTGTTGATGTTTTTTAACTGGATTTTGTTCCTGTGTACAGTATTTGTCATCCTTATGTACCATTTGCAGATTGTCAATGTGGAGGAGGATTTTCTGCTTATTACGTTCGGAGAAGAGTATGTGCAATACAAGAAAAAGGTTTGTCGTTATCTTGGGAAAAAAAGGTAAAGATCGCTTTCAAGGAGGAAAACGTGATGAAAAAATTAAAAAAACTGAGTGCCGCATGGTTGCTGATGTTGGCGTTTTTTATGGTAGCGTCTGAAAAGACGGTCTATGCTGCCGATAACTGTGTCACCAGCATTGATATTGAGGTTGTGATAAGAGAAGATGGCAGTGCCTGGGTGGTGCAGTACTGGCAGGGAGAGTTTCAGACCGGCACGGAAAATTATATTCCCATCCGCACCGGAGATATTGAAATTTCGGAGTTTGCAGTGGCAGATGAAAACGGTGATTATACCTTGGTAAGCAACTGGGATGTTGATGCGGGGTTTGATGAAAAAAAGGAAAAATGCGGCATGGTAACAACCAAAGAGGGCGTGGAGCTGTGCTTTGGAATTACGGAATATGGTCACAAAGAATATACGATTTCGTATCTGGTAACAGATTTTATCAAAGGGTATACCGATGCCAACGGAACCAATTTTATGTTTATCAATCCGAATATGAGCACCTTTCCAACGGCAGGCAGTATTGAAATCCGGATGGAGAATGGAACACCGCTTAGTGCATCGAATGCAGGAATCTGGGCGTTTGGGTTTGAGGGTATGGCAGAGTTTTCTGATGGCTGTGTGTATGCCTATACAACCGAGGATTTAGAGGGCAGCAATTCCATGATTGTCATGCTTCAGTTGGAGAAGTCGCTGCTTTCTCCGAGTACGGTTCTGACGGATTCCTTTGAACAGGTAAAAAATCGTGCCATGGAAGACAGCGATTATGGGCATGGCGGTGAGAAAGAAGATTTGACACCGCTTTTTGTACTGCTTGGCGTGATTGTTGGTGGTTCGGCAGTTGCCATCGGCTCATTTGCCGTATATTCTGCCAAAAGAGAAAAGGAGCTTCAGGAATTTAGTTCCGGTGTGGGATATTTTGACGGTATACCGAATCTGGGCAATCTGGAACTGACGCATTATCTGGCAAGAACCTTTGACGTAAGCAAGGAAGATGACAATATCCTCGGTGCCTGCATGATTTCCATGATGAATGAACGCTCCATAGAGCTGCGTGGTGCGGTGGCAGAAACGGGAGGAGAGTATGTGGAGCTGCAGCTGTTGAAAGAGCCAGAGGGAGAAATAAAGCAAAAGCTGTTTCGGTTCTTTTCCAAAGCGGCGCAGCAGGGAGTACTTGGGCAGGAAACTTTGGACGAGTATGTGTCAAAGCATTATGGAGACCTGGAGAAAATCGTGGACACGGCAAAGAAAAATGGAGAAGCAGCCATGAAACAGAAACAGGGATTTGTAGAGAACCCCGGCAACTGTATTCATCATCTGAGTGAGGCAGGAAAAAGCGAACTTTCTCAGGTAATCGGTCTGCATAAGTACCTGACAGAGCATGCTTCGATGAAAGAACGCACTATCTGGGAGGCAAATCTCTGGCAGGAGAACATGGTTTATGCCGCTTTATTTGGGATAGCAGAGGAAGTGCTGGAGCAGTTAAAGGCACTGTATCCGGAACATCTGCCAGAATGGGAAGAACAGTATCATCATTATTACTGGTGCTTTATTTACTATCAGGGGATGCACCATTCCATAGATAAAGCGGTGGAAGCAGCCAGAGCCGAAGGCGGCGGCGCTTCGTCCGTTGGTGGCGGAGGTGGCTTTTCCGGCGGCGGATGCGGCGGTGGTTCCAGGTAAAAGCTGCGTGTAGTGATAACATGTTAGCGTTGGTGTTTCAAGGAAAAAAATTGGCACTGCCAGTGCTTGCGACGAGTATGTAGCAGAAAATGCGTTGGACGATTTGCCGCAAGTAGGTGATTATAGTGTACTTTTAAGGTCGAATGGTGCAGCTGTCTGTGTCATCAGAAATTATGATGTTTACATTCGTCCTTTTGAGTCGGTACCACCGTTTCATGCATATTCGGAAGGAGAGGAGGAACGCCCATTGGCAGGGTTCTGAAAGAAAATGGTGCCAGAGGAACGGTGCTTTTATGTATTCGAAAAGCTGATAATCGTATGGTTGGATGTATGCAGGTCACCATGTTTTAAATCGGGAGATGAGAGACATAACCGGGGTGGAAAGGCACATTGTGCAAGGGAATGTGATAAGGAGTGTAGAAAAGATGAGCTATTTGATTAAAGATACAACAAAGCAGGAACGTATTGAACTGATTCGTAGCTGGGTACCGGAGGATGAGGTTATGGATGACTGTGACATTGATTTGTGGGAAATGTACCGTGATTACATTGATGGCAAGAGAGAAATTGCGGAAATCAATGCATCCTTTAACAAAGGATTCTACGAAGAATCTGATTTGAAATAGGTTAGGAACAGGAAGTGAAAAAACAAAAAAAGGAGAAATAGAGGAAGTCGATAAAAGGGCTTCCTCTGCTTCTCCTTTTTCTTTTACCGCTTCTTTACAAAAGCATGGTTGGAATCTTTACATAACAAAGGTACATTATACCTGTAAGCAAAAAGAAATCGAGAAACGAAGGCAGAGCAAACTGTCTTTCGAGAATCAGGAGGATTACTTTTATGAAAAAGAGAATTTTGGCAGTACTGACTGCGGTTACTCTGGCGATTGGCATGATTGGATGTGGCAGCCAGGAAGGATTTAACAAGATAGTGTCAAATGACTTATGAAAAAAGCTGAGCAAAAGAAAAGGCTCAGATGA
>CAZJAA010000027.1:0-49965 GCA_964544055.1 uncultured Lachnospiraceae bacterium
ATTATCGCAGAAAGGCTGGGCAATTAAAAGGTACGCACTATGGAGCGTTTACATAATATCTAACCTTATGATGTTCTTTAAGATACCGTTTGTGTCTCTCACCCCATACACCGATTTCATAACCGTTTTTGCTTGGTAATGTAACGCAAGGCAACCGATAATCCCCTTGCAATTCATATTGTCCGCCTTGCTGTTCAAATAATGTTGTCATATAAAAATCCTCCTGTAATTTGATTTGCTATCATTTTACAGAAGGATTTTGATTTTTACCAATGTGTGGATTACTCGTCAAACAACAACGATTTTGCGGACCTCAACAAAATCGTTGAAAGCATTATGTCTGCTATTATGAAATCATTTTAAAATGTCGCAATGCTTCCTCAATCAAAACTTCCTTGTCCGGCGGACATTTTGGTTGCCTTGCATTTTCATCGGAAGGCTTATTATAATTCTCTCGCTCAATGATTCCGTATTTCTGTTTTACCTGTGCAATGTATAAAGACGATACTTTTACATTATGCTTTTCATAAATGTACTCTTTGATTTTCTTGTAAGTTGCTTTCGCTTCAGAAGTTGTCAAATCCAACTCATCCATATCAACTGTAATGTCGATATATGCATCTGGCTTTTTTCTAACCAACTTGACAACCGTCTCGACGTGATACGTGTGACAAAAGCAGTCTACCGCTTGAACCTTTTCCACCTGATATCCTTTTTTCTTCAAAAAAGCAACATCACGCTTCTGCGTTTCCGGATTGCAGGAAATGTAGACCACCTTCTTTGGTGCCAGCTGCACCAGCGAATTCAAAAATTTAGTGTCGCTGCCGCTTCTTGGCGGATCCATAAAAACAACGTCCGGCTTCCTGCACTCATTTTCTTTTACGCTGCCAGCTTTCGCACTGTTTGCTTTTGCAGTGCCTGCCTTTGCTGCGTTTTCTTTTGCCGCACACTGCTTTGCAAGCTGCACCATATATTCCCCTGCATCTGCCGCCAGAAAATGTACGTTGCGGCAGTGATTGGTTCTGGCATTTTTTTTAGCATCGGCACAGGCAGCTTCGTTCAGTTCCACCCCAACAACTTCTCCCGCTTTTTCTGCTGCCACCATGGAAATGGTTCCAATGCCGCAGTAAGCATCCAGCACCGTTTCCGTTCCGGTAAAACCGGCAAATTCCACAGCAGTCCGGTATAATTTTTCCGTCTGCACCGGGTTCACCTGATAAAAAGACTGCGAAGAAATCGTAAAGCGCAGACCGCAAAGTTCATCCTCTATCGTTCCATTGCCATAGAGTACCGTTTCTTTTTTTCCAAGTACCATGCTTGTTTTGGCGCTGTTGATGTTATGGAGGATTGTTGTAATCTGCGGAAATTTTCGACATAATTCTTCCACAAAAATTTTCTTTTCCGGAAATTCCCTGCTACCGGTAACAAGCACCACCATAACCTGCCCTGTTTTTTCTCCAATACGGATATACACATGACGGAGTACCCCGTTTCCGCTATCTTCGTTGTAAGCCGGGATTCTCTTCTTTTTCATCAGCTGTACAATGGCAGCAATGATTTCATTTGCCAGCGGATGCTGTATTCTGCATTGTGTCGTTTTTACCACCTTATGGGAATTTTCTTCATAAATTCCGGCAATAATCTCACCTTTTTTTCCATTGGAAAACGAGGCATAGACCTTGTGCCGGTAATTCCACGGATGTTCCATCGGAAGAATCGGAAGAATCTTGCCCTCTTTCTGCTCTTCTGGAAACAATGCTTCTATTTTCTTCTGCTTCCATGCCAGCTGCTGCGGATAAGCCAGATGCATTACCTGACAGCCTCCACAGGCTTCATACACCGGACAGCCACTTTCGGTTCTGTATTCTGACGGCTTATCCAGGGAAACAAGCTTTGCCGTTGTTTCCTTTGCCTTAAAAACCAGCTCTATTTCACCTTTTTCTCCCGGAAGAAAATACGGCACGGCAAATGGGCGATTATTAAAAATCACCTTGCCCTTTCCACATTCATCCAATTCTTTACAACCTACACGATATTTTTTTCCCATACTAATCTCCATTTCCGAGCGACTTTGTCGCGAATGAGGCAGCACAAACAGCCAATTTAATTAATTATACCCCTTTCCCCATAGAAAGGCAAGTTTTTTGACATCTGACAAGTTAAGTAGTATACTATAAGATACTGTAAAAATACCACACATATGGAAGGAACGCATCCAATGATTACCTTTATCACCGCTTTATATTCTGAGGCGAAATATCTGATTGCAAACTGCCATTTAAAGAAGCAGCCCGCAGAAACCATGTACCAGTTATTTGTGGGCGAGGACATCCGGCTGATTATTACGGAATCCGGCATGATTTCTGCTGCAGTTGCTGTGGCAAGACACTTTGCACGTTTTCCGTCAACCGGCAGACAGGATCTGGTTATCAGCCTCGGCCTTGCCGGTCTTGCCGTCAAAGAACCAGCCTCCCTTGAACACACTTCCATCGGAGAGCTTTTTCTTGTGTCAAAAATTACCGAACTAACTACCGGAAAAACCTTTTATCCTGACCTTCTTTATCAGCACTCCTTCCGGATGCTTCCCCTGCTGACCAGCCCCATTGTCCGCACCGGGGCAATGGACATTTCCGAGGATACACTGCTTGATATGGAAGCCTCTGCGCTGTACCAGGCACTCCTGCCCCATTTTTCACCGGACCGCATGCTGTTTTTCAAAGTAGTGTCCGACTTTCCGGGCATGATACCACCGGAAGCTTCTCCTGAGCTTCTCATGAAAGAGCCTTCCGAAGCCATCGTTTCCTACGCCCGGGAACTGCACCGCTTTTTAAAGGAGGCTGCGCCTGACGAAATCATCTGGGAGGAAGCGGAGCTTTCCCTGATTTCGCAGATAAAAAAACAGCTTCCGATGACCGAAACCATGTCCAGGGAATTTGAGCGACTACTAACCTACGCAAAGCTTTCCGGGCTTTTCCTGACACCGCTTCTTACGACCTTTCTCGGCACTCTTTCGGGAACGTCCATCCACGGCAAAAAACAGGCAATGCCATATCTTCATCAGCTGCGCAGGCTGATTTTAGAAACCGTCGAAGTTTCCGGCAACCTTCCGGCAAAGCCTGTTTCTTCCGCTTCCATTTCCATGTATCTTCCGTTTTTTTCTACCGTTTATGTAGAAAAAAATCTTTGGAACGAGGAGCTTCCAAAGCAGTTTTCCGGCAACCCTGTCCGGATTGACCACTACAAAGACATTTTCAACCGGAGCCATCAGGATTTTGCCGCCCAGAAAAAAGCACCCTCCCTCATTCTTGCCAGAAAAGACGGCACATTGCTTTATCCGGGTGCTCCTGTCTGTCAAAGCTTTGGAAACGAGCATTTTTATTACACCTCCTGCATGATGAACTGCATTTACCACTGCGACTACTGCTATCTGCAGGGAATGTATCCCTCCGGTCATATTGTGGTTTTTGTAAACCTTACCGATTATTTTGCAGAGCTGGAAGCACTATTAAAAAAACATCCTGTTTATCTTTGTATTTCCTATGATACCGACCTGCTTGCCCTGGAGCAGACCTTCTCCTTTGTGAGCCGATGGCTTGCCTTTGCAGCCGACCACCCATCGCTGACCCTGGAAATCCGCACAAAATCCGGCAATCCGGCTGTATTTGATACATTGAAACAGCTTTATCAGGGCAGGGAGGCTCTGCAAAAGCAGATTATTTTTGCCTGGACAGTTTCTCCATCACAGCTTTGCGAAACAGCAGAACACGGAGCTGCCTCTCTGCCTCTGCGTTTAAAGGCACTTTCCGCCGCTGTCCGTGCAGGTTTTTCCGTCAGACTCTGCTTTGACCCGATGATTCTTCATGCCGGATGGAAAGAAAATTACGCTGCCCTTGTGGACTATGTTTTTTCTACCATCAGTGGAACCATGTTATATGATGTCAGCATCGGTGTTTTCCGCATCAGCAATGAATATTTAAAAAATATGCGCAAAAAACGTCCGGACAGTGCCATTGTGCAATATCCGTACAACACAGAGCAGGGCGTATCCCACTATGGAAGTTTTTCCGAAATCATGGTACACTATTTAAAGGAACTGCTTCTGGCACATCTGCCGGAGGAAAAAATCTTTGTATGGAACGGAGGAAATTAGTTTGAAAACTGTTTTGCTTACCGGAGCATCTTCCGGCATCGGACTTGCCACCGCTTGGAAGCTTGCTGCAGAAGGCTATGAAGTATACGGTATCGGAAGAACCTTTGACCCTGCTCTTTCCTATCCGGAAAATTTCCATTGCTTTTCCTGTGATATCACAAATACCAGGCTGCTGCTGCAAACACTGAATGACATCCGAAAACGTCTGCCGCAGCCTGCTCCGGACATTTTAATCCATTGTGCCGGCATTGGGTACTACGGGCTGCAGGAAACCTTGTCTGCCTCTGATATCCAGGCACTCGTCCGCACAAATTTGGAAGCACCCATGCTTATCACCTCCGAATTTTTAGGTTTTATGAAGCAGCGAAAAAGCGGTCACATCTTTTTCCTGGCTTCCGTCACAGCACGAAAATCCAACACCTACGGCTGTGCCTACGGTGCCACAAAAGCAGGACTTACAAGCTTTGCGGGCAGTCTGTTTGATGAAGTACGAAAAAACGGCATTAAGGTGACTACCCTGCTGCCGGACATGACCAAAACGAATCTGTACCGCAATGCAGATTTTACGGCTGAGGAGGATGCCTGTCTGTTCCCGGAGGATATCGCAGACACCATTTCTTATGTTCTTTCCTGCGGTGAGCATTTCAATGTGACGGAACTTACCCTTCAGCCACAAAAACACCGCATCCGGAAAAAATAAAAGATTACCCTACGGCAGATTGCTACAGAGAACGCACGAATCTGCCTGATACAGCACCAGAAACACCTGTGTAAATTTCTGATGCACATTCTAAAACAAAAACGTTCTCAGAATGGAGATTACTATGAACCAGGAAATTTCATCAGAACTGAATGAAAAAATTGCTGTGCTGCAAACAATCATTGACAGCGGACAGCGCATTGTTTTCTTTGGCGGAGCCGGTGTCAGCACCGAAAGCGGCATACCGGATTTCCGCAGTGCAGACGGACTTTATCACCAGAAATACAAATATAATCCGGAAACTATTTTAAGCCATACGTTTTTTACCAGAAAGCCGGAGGAATTTTATGAATTTTACCGGGACAAAATGGTTGTAACAAACGTACAGCCTAATGTCACCCACCGGTTTCTTGCAAAGCTGGAGGAATACGGGAAACTTTCCGGTATCATCACCCAGAATATTGACGGGCTGCATCAGGCAGGCGGCAGCAAAAATGTAATTGAGCTTCACGGAAGCATCCACCGGAATTACTGCATGAACTGTAAGAAATTTTATCCACTCTCTTCCATGACTGGAACAGAAGCGGTTCCCCACTGCGACTGCGGCAGCATTCTCAAACCGGATGTTGTGCTGTATGAGGAAAGTTTGAATGAAAATGATATTAACAAAGCACTTGCCTTAATTTCCAACGCAGATGTTTTAATTGTAGGCGGCACTTCCCTGTCTGTTTACCCGGCAGCAGGCTTTATCCGCTATTTTCAGGGGAAGCACCTTGTGCTCATCAACAAATCCTCTACCCCATATGATTCCAACGCCGATTTGCTGATTCAGGCAGGACTTGGGGAAGTCTTTTCCCGGCTTGAAATCCGCAAATAGTTTTCTCAAACAACAAAAACGTTCTCAGAATGGAGTTTATATTATGGAATTTGCAACAGAAGAATTACTCGTAAATCGACTGATAGAAAAAAACTGGCACATTTCCTGTGCCGAATCCTGCACCGGCGGTCTCATTGCCTCCCGCATTGTCAATGTTGCCAATGCTTCCTGCGTTCTTGACGTAAGCTTTGTTACCTATGCAAATGAAGCGAAAGTCCGGTATCTTGGTGTTTCAGAAGCCACGATTGCCAACTATGGTGTCGTCAGTGAAGAGGTAGTGCGTGAAATGGCGGCCGGTGTAGCAAAGGAAACCGGCTCTGAAGTAGGCATTGCCGTTTCCGGCATTGCAGGTCCCGGCGGCGGAACTGAAAAAAAACCGGTAGGCATGGTATGCTTTGGCTTTTATGTCAACGGACAGATTACAACCGTTATGCGTCAGTTTGGTGCTCCCGGAAGGAACACGGTCCGAGCCTTAAGTGCAGAATACGCCTTACAAGCAGTGCTGGATTTAATACAAAATCAATAAAACACTTTTGATTTCACGGCACCATCCTCCGTATTTTCCGGGTATAGCGGTCATATAAAAATTGTGCTTGAAAAAAAGTTCCAAGTAGCATAAAATACAAAGGTTCCTTTCATACTAAGATTATCTTAGCAGGAAGGAACCTTTATGATGCAGAAATTCATCAAAAATTTCTTTGTCTGCGGAGCTCTCGGCTGGTGTATGGAATGCTTCTGGACCGGCATGGGTGCCATTCGCTGCCACAAAGATAAAACACTGCGCTGCCAAACGTCCGTCTGGATGTTCCCCATTTACGGCATGGCTGCCCTGTTTGCCCCCATCAGCCGCCTGCTGCACGGCGTTCCGGCGGTACTGCGCGGCATCGTTTATACTTTTTTGATTTATACCGGAGAATTTTTCAGCGGTTCGCTGTTAAAAAAACACAAATCCTGCCCTTGGGATTACAGCAAAGCCAAGTACAATTACAAAGGGCTGATTCGACTGGATTATGCTCCGGCATGGTTTATTTCCAGCCTGATTTTTGAAAAAGTACTCGACAAATAAAATACACCAGAAGGAGGTTTCCTTTCGTGAAACAAAAATACTATAAAGAATATCTGACTCATATGATACCTTGTATTGCCTATGGACTGCTTACAGGAGTTCTGACCGGTGGTACCATCTTTTTGTTTAAATTCCTTGCGGGGCGCATTGAAACGCTCTCCCGCTCCCTGTATACGCTTGCCAAGGAATCCTGGCTGACCATTCTGCTTGTCTTTCTTGTACTGACCGCAGCAGCCTTTCTTATGTCCTTTCTGCATAAGGCAGTTCCGGAATGTAAGGGCGGCGGTATTCCGCGAAGTGAAGGAATTTTACGGGGCATTCTTTCCTTCCGTTGGGCAAAAACCTTACTTGGCACCTTTTTTGGCAGTCTGCTCAGTTTCTTTGCCGGACTCCCTTGCGGAAGCGAAGGACCAGCTGTACTGATTGGCACCTCCTTAGGACGCATGGTCAGCGGCTGCTCCAAAAAATACAGCGGCTGGAACCGACATATTATGTCCGGTGGTGCAGGAGCCGGCTTTGCCGTTGCCACCGGAGCACCGCTTTCCGGCATTTTATTTACACTAGAAGAAATTCACAAACGTTTTTCTCCTATGTTGGCTTTAACGGTTTCCGTATCTGTCCTATCGGCTACCGGAATCAACCAACTTCTGTGCAGCATCTTTGATATGAGTCCGGCATTGTTTACCCTCGCTCCGCTTCCGGCCTTTTCCTTATCCCAGACCGGATATCTGCTCCTGCTTGCCGTACTGATTTTCTTGGCAGTTGCCCTGTTTGATGGCTCCATTCTGCTTTTTGGGCACATTACCTCTCACTCACCAAGGCATGATCGGGTTCCGGTCAGACTGCTTATTACTTTCCTCATTGGCGGATGCTTCTGCCTCATTTTGCCGGATGCTGCCTACAGCGGACACCATCTGATTAACCATATTTTAGAAAACCATATGGCAGCTGGTCTCCTTCTTGCGCTGTTTCTTATCCGGCTGGTAATGATGCTTTTGATTACTGACAGTGGTGCCACCGGCGGCATTTTCATTCCAACCCTTGCCATTGGTGTCCTTGCCGCTGCCCTGATTAGCAAACTTCTTGTTCTGCTCGGAATGCCGGCAGAACTTTCTACCGCTGTTATCTTCCTTGGCATGTGTGCCTTTATCGGCGGAACCTTGCGGGCTCCTTTAACTGCCTCCGTACTGTTTTTAGAATTGTCCGGACAGTTTACCAATCTGTTTTATGTCGCTTTGGTTATTTTTGTTGTCAGCCTTCTTACCGAAATGCTGAACCTGATGCCATTTTACGATAAGGCACTTGAACACATGACCAAGGCACAACACAAAGGAAAAACCATGGAGATTTCCAATTTTACCGTTACTGTTGCCGCAGATGCCATTATTGTCGGAAAAGCGATACGCGACATTATGTGGCCGCACGCTTCCGTTATCATGAGTCTTACCTATGGCTCCAACCACAAAGTAAAAATGGATGACGGAGAACAACGCCTGTATGCCGGTGATACTATTACCATCCGTGCCGGATACTACGACCGTGAAGAAGTCCTTGAACTCCTGAAAGGGCTTGCCGGAGACGAACATCCGATTACAATCGAACATACCTAACAAAGAAAAACGGATACATATCATCGGTATCCGTTTTTCTTATTCGATTATTATCCCTCGTATTGAATTTCCCTGTACCGGTTTATCGTTTCCTCTATTGTTTCTCCATATAGAAAATAGTAGTCCAGAATGGTTTCTGCCGTGGTGGAAATATACTGCCCATACATTGGAATCCCACAATAAAATACGGTGTGTCTGGCGGCAATGCCAAGTCCGTAGCCAAGCCCCGATAACAGCAGCGGCATTCTCATTTTTTTGCCGCCAAAGGAAAGATACCTTGCTTTTCCGCCTACCTGCTCTGTTTCCATTCCGAGCATTGCCTTCGCTTCCAGACGCTCATTTTTTTCCCACTCAAAATAATTCCACGTCTGCGGCATCGGACTTTCTGCCTCTAACTGCCTTGGCTCCTTTTGGGATTCCTTCAAAAGACGCTTTCCTTTTTTATCAAAAAACTGAAGGCTGCCGCTCTTCTTTTCCACCCGAATTATCAGCTTTTCCGTAGCCAGTTCAAACAAAGCCGGCGTTTCCCGGCAGCTCCACCTTGGATTTTTCTTTGGCTGATATGTCCAGTGTTCTTTTGGAAAATCAGCAGTCTGACCACGCATAAAGCGGATGTGAATTATCTCATCACTTTCCGGAATTACCCGGAGCACACCATAGCTGCTGACAAAATCCACATACGTTTTCGTCTTTTTTACCCAACGCACCGCACTGTCAATACGGCTGTGCCCCTTTGGAGTCAGGGCATTTACGGCTACTACCGAATTAAACGGATGCGGTGAGCAGTTGATTTCAGCATTCTGCGCCATTTTCAGCTGACTTTCCACTGTTTTGCACGTTTCTGCCACACCTGTTTTCGACTGACTTTCCACTGTTTTGTGCATTTCTGTTACGTCCGTTTTCGGCTGCTCATTCCCCTGGTTCAGCCCATAACGCCTGCTTGTCCGCTGTAGCATTTTCTCCAGCTCTGCCTGCTTTTCTTCCTCCGTTACCTTATAAATTACACGCGGCTTTGCCACACGTTCCAAATCCTTTTGCCGTTCCAGAGAAGCCAGACGTTTTTCCTCCGATACCGGCGTGGCAATCAGTTCCGTCAAATCGTTTAAATGCACCACCGAAAGCTCGTGCAATGCTCTCGTTGCCGCCACATAAAGCTGCTTAACATACTGATCCTCTGCCGGATAATGCTCCTTGGACGGATGATATAAAAGCACAGCATCAAATTCAAGTCCCTTGGTGTACTCCACCGGGAGCACCATGACACCCTCATCAAAAACCGCCGTTTCCAGATGACTGTCCGCCAAAGTAAGCTCTTTTCCAAGAAGCTCGCTTACATATTCCGCTTCCTGTTCATCCACACAAATGACAGCAATCGTTTCATAGCTGTTTTTCTGCCAGTCCTTAATGGTCTGCACTGCCGCAGCCACCATTTTCTCCTCCGACCCATATCCATTGCTTGCAACCTCACTGCCGTGACGCAGTATCGGCTCGGCAGGATAAACCGGAAAGTTTCCATGACGAAGTATCTCCATGGCAAAATTTGAAATTTCCACCGTATTCCGGTAGCTTTTCTTTAAAATTCCAAAATTATCGTAATCACCAGTTAAAATCAGCTTTTTTAAATCTTCCCAATCATTCAGCCCATATCCATGATGAATATTTTGTGATACATCCCCCATAATGGTATAGGTACAGCCCCGCAGACAATATGCCAGTGCACCGTACACCATCATACCAAAGTCCTGCGCTTCATCAATGATAACATGAGATGCCTCCCGGATGCCATCAATTTCCTTGATTCGTTTGTACAGATACGCCAAAGCCGCTAAATCATACACATCATAGGCACCGTTTTCAACAAAAACCCGGCTTCCTTTTGCCCTCTGCTGTGCTAAAAATGCCTCATAAACCTCATACAGTGAGCCTTTCCACTCGTCTTTTCCAAAGTGAATCTTACAGGAACGTTTCAGTTCCTTTTTTTCTTCTGCTGTATAAGAAACCGATTTTCCGGTCAGTTCATTTTCTAGCCTGGAAGAAAGCCACTCGTTCAGTGCTTTTACTTTCCCCTGCACAGAAAGCTGAGGATTATTTTTTATGTAGTTTTCAATGGATCTTTTTTCCAGCAACACCACTCCATTTTTTTCAATCACAACAGACTCCGCCGGAATATACTGTTTTTCATATGCCAGACAAAATGCCTCCAGTGCATGAAACCAAGCATACTCTCCCTTTTCCCACATGTCTTTATTCTTTTGCGAAAGTGGGGCTACCTTTTGCTTTTTTTCATCCCAGTCCTCATAAATCAGGCGGATAAACAACTGCTCCATGGTCATCTGGGATACCCCATATACATCCAACTCCGGTAAAACACTTGTGATATAGTTTAACAGAATACGATTACTGCCGACAATATAAAAATCCACCGGCCGAAACTGTTCATAATTATAAAGAATATAAGAAATACGGTGCATTGCCACCGTTGTTTTTCCGGAGCCTGCCACACCCTGTACAATCAGATTAGTTCTTGGAGATTTCCGGATAATAGCATTCTGTTCCTTCTGAATAGTTCCAATAATTTCTCCAAGCACCGCTTTTTTTCCCTTGGAAAGATATTTTGTCAGAAGCTCATCGTTTGCCACTACATCAGAATCATAAAAATCCTTCAGCGTATCCTCTTCCATCTCGTAGGTACGTTTTCGCAAAAGCTCGATGTCGTGAACCACAGTTTCTCCGGCTTCTTTTCCCTTGACCTCATAGGTACAAGGTCCCAGAGCATTTTCGTAATACACCGATGCTAACGGTGCACGCCAGTCGATTACAAGCTGGTTCAGCCCATCTTTGGAAATCCCCACGCGCCCCACATAATAGGTTTCTGCATCCTTAAGTGCTGCATCCTTAAAATCAATGCGCCCAAAATATGGCTTTTTCCGTGCTTTGATACAGCGGAGCAAATCTCTCTTACTTTCCTGAAACAAGGACTCCGTGTTGTGCCACAGTGCAAGCACTTCCTTGTCCCTCGTGTCATAAGAATCCAGCATATCTGCCAGCTCTCCTGACAGGCTTTCCTGGTGCCGCCTCGTCCGCTCCAGATTTTCCTGAGCTACCTCTAAAATTTCTTTAAGCTTTGCTTCCTCCGCTTCACGGCTGACACCAACTACCTTGCTCTTTGCTTCGTCCTTTCTCATGTTCTGTTTCTCCTGTCTGCTGCTATGCTACTGCTCATCCCGTTCCAGCAGCTGACCAATAAAGTTACCTTTTAATTATATCATATTTTTTAAAAAGGGATACTTTTTCTTTGAATTTCATTTCAGATTTTCATCTGTCATGCGAACAGTCTATTCGTTTTTCTGACATAACATGCCCTCCTTAAATGTAGCTATTTCGTATACTTCTATATTACTATCCCGTTGCAATGGTCAATCTCGTGCTGAATAATCTGTGCTGTCCATCCGGAATATTTACCATGCTGTTTCTTAAAGTTCTGATCCAAGTAATCTACCTCTATATCCTGATACCTTGTACAGGGACGTACTCCATCTAACGAAAGACATCCTTCCTCTGTCTGATATTCACCGCTTTTCTTTGTAATTACCGGATTTATCATCGCAAACTGAAACGAACCTGCTGCCACCACAATAATATTCTTCTTTACCCCTATCATATTGGCAGCCATACCAACACAACGGTCTAAATTAGCTCTCAGTGTATCGAGCAAATCTGTTACCACCTGTTTATCTGCTTCTGTTGCACCCACCGATTTCTGTGCCAGAAACAGCGGATCATGTACAATTTTCTTTACCACTAGCTCCATCCTTTCCAGATATCCGACTGATAACCAAGTGTTGATTGCTTTCCATTTCTTACAACCGGAGTTTTAATTACCTGTGGATTCTCAAGCAATTTTTCCAGTTTGTCCTCATCCGTAGTATATTTAATAAGTGCAAGCAAGTCCTTATCTTTGCCTTCCCAATTAATCATATTCTCTAATCCACCATTAACCTGTGCAACAGAGTTAAATTCGCCTTTGCTCATGCCTTTTTCCTTCATATCAATGAACTGATATTGAATGCCTCTCTCTTTAAAAAAAAGCTCTGCCCTCTTTGTATCATTGCACTTCTTAGTTCCAAATATCTGTATGTTCATAATCCGTATTCCTTTACTATCTCTTCATCTATTCCATACATATCCTTAAATTTTTCAAAGTCTGCCGGTGATTTTATCAGCATAACCTAACAAGGTAGAGTTTCCCCTACATTGTTTTTAATCAAAATCATAATCATCCGGATCCAATCCTACATCTTCAAGAGCTTCTATTCTATCATTTTCCTCCATGTCCGCCAGTTCATCAGCGTCTAGCCCATGTAGCATCAAATCGTATTCTCTTTCTTCATCCTCATCCGTTTCATCTTCAAAATCACCGGCATTGCCAAACAATGCCATATGTTCTTCTTTGCTGGTGCAAAGCATTTCATCTGCAAACATCATTTCCATTCTGTCAATAACACCATCTCCGTTTAAATCTCTCCAATCACGCATGGTTAATACCTCCAGTTCATCACTTTGAAATCAGACTCCAGTTATTTTTGCACCCAATATTATGATTAAGGCTCCTATTGGGGGACATAACGCCGCCACAAACACTCCGAAAATTAAGAAAAAGAAAAAAAGACTTTTCCTAAATCGCTTCCGCCAAAGCCTGCTTTTCCGCTGCTTCTTTCATGTGTGCATCCCGGATAATGCTTTCCATGTGAACCATCACATTCATAACAATGATTATTTCCACCGTATTCACTCATAGTTCCACCTTTCCGGCTTAGTCTTAAGCCTGTAAAAAAATCTTTTTGTTCCGTTTCTTTGTAACTTCTTTGTAGCTTAATTTTATCAGTTTATGTGTCCCAAAAAAGGGCTGGCATTTTCTTCCTGTTTTGGTTTTATCAATCATCATCATAAATAATTTTACCACATTTTCATCAAATTATCATTATCTTTTTCATCATTTTTACCATTGTTTTACCAATGCACTGGTACAAAATCATCGACAATGTCAAACGTAATATACCACGGAATAAGTTTTTAGTTTCAAAGAAAAAAGAATATGCTGTTCCAGAAAGCTCGATTTCCTCTATTTCGTCAGCAATGAAAGCGGATTTTTCCCACTTTCTTCATCCATCCGCTGCTGCTTTGCTTTACTGCAATTTTTATCTTGGTATGCGGATTGGAGAACTTGCTTCTTTGAAATGGACAGATATTGATTTTGAGAACAGGATGATTCATATCCAGACTGCCGAAACAAAGCATCATGAACGTGATGCCGATGGAAAAAGAACCGGTAAAATGATTTATGTCCATGATGCAGATACTAAAACTCTTGCCGGAAACCGTACTATTATTCTTGTGGATGAAGCTATTGAAATGCTTCGTATGATTCAGGATTATCATAAGCAGAAACATTATGACTCTGTTTATGTTGCATACGATGGAAATAATGGCACGGCAATGGTGCGTTCTCTTGACCGTACCCTGCGAAAGCTGGAAAATGATTTGAATATTCCTGCTTTTAACAGTCACCGAATTCGTAAAACTGTTGCAACAAAGTTACATAGTAATGGATTTTCTTCTCGTGAAATTGCAGATATGCTTGGACATTCCGACATCATTACAACGGAAAGAAGTTACATTGTATCTTTGGAACATAATATGGAATCCCTGCGGAAACGTCTGGAAGATTCTTTAAAATTTGATAATGATAAATAGCAAAAAGTGGAAAGTATGTTCTGACAACAAAATCAGTATTTTGACAACATTTTTTCTAAGAGAAGAAAATGGCGGAAACTCGCTTTTTATCACGGTTTCCGCCAAAATAATAAGAGCGCGAGACGGGACTCGAACCCGCGGCCTCGACCTTGGCAAGGTCGCGCTCCACCAACTGAGCCACTCGCGCATTTCTTATGTTGTGCTTTCTCTCAAGCACAGTTATATGATACACCATGGAAATAATTTTGTCAATAACAATTTTTAATTTTTTTAAATTTTTTTGTTTTTTTCTATTATATCTACAAAACACTGTTTTTATGCTATATTTCTGCTCTCCCTCAGTCAAAAAGCCTCCGAACACCGTTTCGATGCCGGAGGCTTTTGATTATGATTTATTCATAGTTTCTTTTATAGCGTCTTACTTATTTGCCTTTTTCTTTTTAGAAAGAACGGTTGCAGCTACAACTGCTGCTACAGCAATTACAGCAATCACAACAACTACAATAATGCCTGTGGTGCTTGCGCCGGAAGCCGGAACTTCTGTCTTAGTATCATCAGGGGTTTCTGTTGGTGCTGCTGTTGCGTTCGGTTCCTCTGTTGGAGCAGCCGTTGGGGCTGGAGTTTCTGTAACTTCTGCCTGCTTTTCGGCATCCTTTTCCTGAGCTGCTGCCAGCATCACACTATAATCAGTGTTTGGTGTGCCGCCCATGACTGCACCGCTGCCTGTTGCTGCTGTCTCTGTTAACTGAAGAAGACCGTTCATGTTGATTGTACCGTCCGCATTTCTGGTTAAAACATCGGTGGTCGTATCCAGATTTGCAAACCAGGAAGCATCCACCTGCTTGCCTTCTAAGTTTACACCAGTCTGTGCCGTTGTATCATAGAAATAGTTGTTTACTCCGTAAACCTTTGTTGTATCCTGAGCGCCCTTTAACTTAAAGGTTTCGGATACACCCAGTGAATCCGTACGGAAAGAAACAAGACCATCCACCACATAAGCTGTTTCTGCACGGTCATTGGTGTAAAGAGCTACGTTTGCACCGCCGTTGTTGAAAGTAGTACAGTTGTAAAGTTCAATGTTTGGACCGGAGTTACTGTCCAGACCCTTTGCCTTATTGTTGTATGCGATACAGTTGTAAAGCTTGTGGTTGCCCGGCATACTGTCGCCGCCCATCTTAAAGCCGTTACCGTTACCGGCATCTGTTCCGTCAGACATAATACCGTTGCTGTATGCAACTGAGTTTCTGATGATAACATCACCAATGGAACCGGATTCAATCTTGGCGAATAAATCCCAGCCGTCATCGGCATTGTTATGAGCAATACAACCATCAAATACGTTGTTGTCAGCAATGGTCAGCTTGCAGGCAAAGCCATCGGCATCCTCATAACCAACGTCTGCGTTGTCATAAGAAGTACAGTTTAAAATCAGGTTGTTGGATGGCCACTCATTCCAAAGATCCTGACCCTTCCATCTGCCGATGTTCAGACCAGTGTTACCGTTTTTGTATGTATTTACATTCTGAACAATACAGTTGCTTCCGGCAATTGTGATACCCTTGGAAGCATCCTTGGAATTCGTTACATCAAAGCCGTCTAAAATCCAGTAGTCACCGGCAATGGTCATACCGGAGCCTTTCTTGCCAAAGTCTAATACCGGACGAGTTTTTGCTTCTGGATCTGCCATCAGAATGATTGGTGCATCTGCTGTACCGTCATTACCACGGCCAACGGTAATAGTGCTTAAATAATCCTTATAAGTACCTTCGGTAAGAACAATAATCTGACCTGCCTTTGCATATTCCATCGCATTGTTTAAATCGGTTGGATTATCCTTTGTTCCCTTACCGGTAAAGCTTGGGTCTACGTTTGGCGCAACGTAGATAACATTCATATCAAATACTTTCTTGGAAACTGCCCACTGAATTTCTGTTGTTTCGTAAGTGGAAAGCATCTCATACTCACTGAACTTAAAGTCAGCATCCGGAGTAAAGAAGATGCGGAAGTTTGTCAATCCGGTTGGCAGATCTTTTACTGTGATATAAGTATAGGTTTCTGCGGTTGCCTTTACGCCTTCTGCATAAACTTCTCCGTTATTGCCCTTAACATCAATCACACCGTTCGCATTGGTGTAAACGTTTAATACATAATCGTCATTACCTGTTGTTTCTGCCGAGTTTACAGCAAGCTCCGGTGCATAATAGGTAATTTCTCTTGCTTCTGCTGGAGCATCTGTTGCCGGGTCAGAGGTGCTGAACTGAATGTCAGTTACCGTAACCTTGGCATTTCTTGCTGCATAGAAACCAACATAAATGTTATCCGGATCAATCTGTGTTAATGCGTTTCTGTCCAGATCGTAAAATCTGCGGGTTTCCTTCTGCTCGTTACCATCTTTATCAAAAGTGATGTAGCTTACATAGTAACCTGTGTTGTTTCTTTCGATTTCGAATGTAAAGTCTGTCTTTAATGCCTTTTCACCAAGAGTACCGGTAGGTTTGGTATCGTTTGTGTAGTTACCAACGATATTATATGTGCCTGCGGCATATCTCTGGCTGTATTCCAGAGGCTCTGTATTGGTAATAAATAATTCCTTTGTATTGGAAACAATTGTGCCGTCTGCAATATTTGCTGCGGTTACACCACGCTTTTCCTGCGAACCAACACCAAGCTTCATGGAAATCTTGTTTGCTGTACCTGTGTCACCGGTTACTACTTCTTCTTTTTCGTAATCCCACCAGTATTCCACTTTGGATACTACTGCGGAGAAATAGTTGTTCCAGAATGCGCTGCCATCACCGTTTACACCAACGGCATCGGCAGCCATCAGACCAAAACCGTCCTGACCATTGGAGAATTTCCACTCATCTACATGGAAGGTTGCTCTTAACTTGAAGTTTTCTGTTTCCGGATTAATGGTTGTGTAATAAAAAGCAATACCATCCGTGGAACCAGGAACAATCTTACCACTGCCGTTTAAGGAAGCCACGGTTACAGAACCATCATTGGCATTGCCCTCATACCAGTTATTGGAAAGCTTTGTACTGGAACCATAAGCAGAGAAGGACCATACGCGCTGAGCCTCTTTGGTGGCTCTGCCTTCGATGAGACCTACTGCGGAAGTTTCGCTGCCTCTGACTGCCTGAATCTGGAATTCATACTTTGTATCAATGGTAAGACCTTCTACCACAAATTCTGTTTCTGTTGTTGTGCCTGCCTTAGTAACGGCATCCCCATCTACCGGGCGATAGGAAATAACGTAGCTTTCTGCTTCTGCAACCGGAGCCCATACAACGGAAACCTTGCCGTCACCTTGGCTGGTTGCACTGGTAGGACCCGGCACGTTTAACGGAAGAACAAACGCAACGGTTTCGGAAGTAACCACCTTATCTGCTTCTTCTGCTCTACTTGCTGTTAAGCGGAAAGAATAGCTGCCGGAAGCATCCGGTGAGAAAGAAATTGTGCCGCCGGTGCTGTCAGAAGCTTCGCCTTCTGTTGCGAGCACCTCGCCTGCAGCATTTAACATCTCAACTGAAATCTTGTCTGCGCCGTTATAGCCAATCACCATCTTGTAGCTTACCTTGATAGAACCGCCATCAGCTGCGGCACTTGTGATGACAGGAGTAGCTACGCTGTCCCATGCGGCACGACCCGGACGAACACCGCCGGCTGCTTCCACAACCTTAACACTGATTAAGCGAAAACCACGGTTTAACTCTGCATTTTCCGGAGACACAATCTGGTAGGTTCCGGCTGCAAGTCCTGTGTAGGTTAATGTTGTAAAATCTGTTGTAGAAACCTGGGTAAGTCCCTCGTTATTTGCTATCACGTTGCCATCTGCATCAACAAGAGCAACTTCGGAAGTGTTGGAGCCCCCGGTAGAACTTACAACAAACGTTACATCTGCACTGCCTGCTGTGATGAACTGAAGAGCACCCGTCAGATTTTTTCCGATTTCCAGAGCTTTCATTGTACCTTCACCGGTTAATCTCTGGGTAACCTTGCCCACTACCTTAAAGTAGTTTTCTACATAGGCAGTGCCTTCTGCTACAGCATCCTTATCTGTTACGCCGGTGGCATCCAGTGTAGTAACATCAAGGAGATGCTCTTCTACCGCAGTGCCTGCAGCAGCAGCTTCTTCGTCTACAGTGATGCTCATTAAGCGGAAGCCACGGTTTAACTCTACATTTTCTGGAGAGATTACCTGATAAGTACCTGCCGGAAGTGCTGTGTAGGTAAAGGTTGTTACCGTTGTTGTGGAAACCTGGGTAAGTCCCTCGTTATTTGCTATCACGTTGCCATCTGCATCAACTAAAGCAACTTCAGAAGTGTTGGAACCTCCGGTAGAACTTGTCATGACTGTTACATTGGCAGTTCCCTGTGTGGTAAACTGCATGGCACCTGTTAAATTCTTGGCAATTTCCAAAGCCTTTGTTGTGCCATCGCCATTCAGTCTCTGAGTTACCTTGCCAATGGTTTTGAAATAACCATCTGCGTACATTGTGCCTGCTGCAACCTCTGCCTTATCTTCCACACCTGTGGCATCAATGGTAGTTGCATCAAACACATAAGTGTTTGTGTCTGCCTTGGCTTTGATTACCGTGCCCATTGGCAACATGCCAACTAACATGATCAACGCTAATGCAATGCTGGTCAGACGTTTCTGAAACATTTTCATTGTCCATTTCCTCCCTTATATTTCTTTCAAAGTGCTAAAAAGTCATTGTCCCATGACCTCTCACAAGCCTTAGTTTACCATAATTTTCGTTTTCTGTAAATGCTTACATTAGTGAATTTGACTAAAAAATCCTTTAAAAATGCGTCAAATCAAAAGTTTTGCACAAAATCAAAAAAATTGGTTGCCCACTCCTTTTTTCAGGAACAGACAACCAATTTTCATTTGTCAGAAGGTCATATCAATGACGTTTCATTTTAATAATCGAGACCAAGATAGTAGATTGGAAGCTTTGTACCGTTACCATAGAAATAATAGGTCTTTCCTGCTTCTACCTTATATTCCTTTGTCAAATACAGAGATTCTCCACCTTCATTTGCAAAGGTATCAATTACATTTGCGTCTGCATCCACAATATGATAAGACTTACCTGCTCCAAGCTTGAAAACCACCTTAAATGTAGCATCTGCTGCCGGAGCAACCTTTACTGCAGCACCTTCGGTAGGAACTTCGCCCTTGTTTGGCTTTGGATTATTGCTGCCCTGAACACTTACTGCATAGGTAACACCGTCAATTTCGTTGCCATCCTTAACAGACATGTCATCAAGAACAGAGATACCACCGTAGTTTTTACCTGCAGTTAATCCAGCAGAAAGATCAACCACTACATCTTCAGCCTTGGTCTCTTCTTTCTTGGCTTCTTCCTTCTTAGTTTCTTCTTTCTTAACTTCTTCCTTCTTGGTTCCATCTACTTTAGGAATAATCAGCTGCTGACCAGGGAAAATTAATTCCACTTTTTTAATAATGTCATTATTTCTCGCAAAGATTTCTTTATATTTTGCACCACTGCCAAGTAATTCTTTTGCAATTTTCCATAAGTAGTCGCCCTTCTTTACGGAATAAACTGTTTCACCAGCATATACTGCTCTGCCATCCTTGGTTGTTTCCGTGCTTTCACCAGCACCAGCTTCATAATGAGCCGGAACCCAGGAATCAAGTACAGTATTGGTAACGCTTACGTTTGCAGAATCAATATAGTTTTCCACAGCTGCTAATGTAGTGCTGGTAGCACCTGTAGAAGCATATGCCTGACCATTGCTTGTAAGATTGTATTCGTTGAAAACGGCAGTAGCCTTATCGCCGCTGTTCATTTCGCCCCAGCCTTCCGCATCAATGGTACCATTTGTCTCAACGTTAATGAAGGAAGCATTGGAATTTGCACCCCAGGTTCTTCCTAACTTACCAAGAACCACTGCATCACCGGCATTACCGTCTGTTGTAATTGTACAATTTCTGAATACATATGGATTTGTCTTTGGTGCTACAATGTAACCAACCTTGGCATTGTTGCTGTCATCATTAGCGTAGGTCTTCCACTGTAATTCACAGTTATCAAATACCGCTGCAAACTCACCGCAGATGTAGTCTGTGTTACCACCAATCACACAATCCTTGAAATATGCATGATATCCTAAATTAGAAGAACCATTTCTTCCAAGGGTATCCTGGGAAGAAAGAATCTTACAATTGTATACTTCAATATTATCTGCTGCAATATAGAATGCATTGGATCTTTCTTTGTATGCGTGTGTTGTAACATCCGCACCTTCTGCCAGTCTATCTACGTTGAGTGCAGAACCGGCAATATCAGCCTTTTCAGCCTCTGTTACTTCGTAGTTGTATGTATTCTTGAATGTGGTATTCTCTGCGATAAAGTTGTCACCCTCTACGATGAACACACCACCCCAGAGATTTCCGTTGCCTTCTGCATAGGAATATTTATCCATGGCAAGTCTCTTATTGTAGTAGCCTGTAGCAGGGTCTACGGAATAATAGAGAGTACCAACACCATAATACCAGGAAATCGTATGACCGTTACCCTTCAGTGTAACATATGGTGCTTTCATAACAACCTGCTCCATAATGTCTGCTGTGAGGTTAATGGTAACTCTGCCGGCTTCACCTTCCGGTCTGTCCATGCTAAGAATAGCATCCGAAGCTTCGTTCAGGGTTGCATAATCACCAGGTACGTTAAGCTCGCTCTTAAACTCTACCACAGGGATTACAGAAATACTTGTCAGGTAGGAGGTTGCATTAAATGCGATAGTAACATCACCTTCTACTACCTGCTCAAACGAGTCAATCGTGGATGTTGTTCCGGAATTTACAACTTTCTGCTCACCATTGATTGTAAAATCTGCTGCATAATAAGCATTTACAACAACCTTAGTCTTGCCGCTTACCGGAATCTTGATGGAAGAATCCGCACGTCCGACACAATGTGCCTTTCCTGTTTCTACAGCAACATTACCCGTCTTTTCCAGTAATTCGATATCTGTATATGCAAACTCTCTCTTTGCTGCCGGATCAGATACCTCTACATACACATCGTTCGTATTCTCGCAACCTTCCTGAACGGATGCTCTGTCGTAGGTAAATGCACCATTTGTTGTTTCAACACTTGCCTTATATTCTCCTGGTTTTACGGAAGCAGTATAAGCACCATCCTTTAAAGCTGCTTCGTATGTTGTACCATTCGCAACATTGGTAAATGTAAGCTTTGTAACACAGGAAGCATCTGCTCCAACAATCTTACCGGAAAGTGTAAGATCCGGAACATTGTTCAGCGTAATTGTTACACCGTCCTTGGATGCAACAAATGTGGTGCTTTCTCCAATGAGTGCCTTAACACCACCATCATTGGTAGATACTTGATAGGTGTGACCGTTCAGAAGCTTCAGTGTAGCACCTTCTGTCTTAAGGGCAATTGGATCACCACCCAGCTGTGCGTCCACCAGTTCCAGCTTTAATGCATCATTCACTATTGCATCCACGTTGGTAACTGTTACCGGCACGCTGACTTTTTCGTCAACCACATAGCTGTAACCAGCATAGAACATGTTATTTGTCTTACCGGTTGTGGACATTACATATGTATGTCCCGGAAGAACCTGAAAGGAATACTCCGTAATTCCTACCTCGGAATCCACAAAACCGTTCTTGCTGCCGTCATTGTTGAAGTCATGAACTCTTAAGAAAGAAGTGGAGTTATAATACACGGTCATCATACCAGCCGCAGCAGGCTTGAAGATTGTTAAACATCCATCTCCTTCTACCGGAAGCGTAAGAATATTGTTGGAATCCGCATGTCTCTTACCGGAGGTATATGTTTCGTAAGACTTACCATTTACTGTAATTGTCTTACCACTCTTAACTGTATACTGAGTAATAACACCATCTACTGTCTGACCGCCTAAGGTAAGTTCGCTGTCTGCAAACTTATATACGCCGGTTGCAACAACACCATCCACAGCGTTATCATCATACATGAAAGTGAAATTCTCAGCCTTGCCGATTGGAGCCACTGTCTGTGCCTTGCCAAACGCAAACACTTCAAGATTGGTTCCCTGGCCTAATAAGTAATAATACTTACCGACTTCTGCTGTAAACTCATAGGCATTGTTTCCTTCTTTTAATGTAACCACAGCATCTGCTGCCTCAAACTGAGCCGGAGCTTCTTTGGTAGGAACAAGCTGTGTGTCACTCGCGAATACATAGCCTGACTTACCGGAGCCCATCTGAACCACCAATTGAACATCTGTTTCTGCTGTTGCAGCAATTTCACCGAATACACGGGCAGATGAGGAACCAACCTTACCATTGTTCACACCGCTGGACTTTAATGTGTAAGTATACTCTGTTCCATTTACAGCAATTGCCGGTTCCTTATTCACTACAGAAAGAGCCTGACGAGCAGTAAATGTTACGTTTTCAAGACTTGCGATTGTACCGCCGTCTGCTACTGCTTCCGCAGCCATGTTACCTGCATCCGCAGCCTTAGCGTTGATAAGATTACCCGGCATAAAGCTGATAACCATCAAAAAGGCAAGCATACTTGATATGATTCTGCCTGTCTTTTTCATTTTGCAACGTTTCATAAATAAATCCTCCTCTTATCTATTTTTGCTGTTGTTGGCTTCAACCCTCGCGAGTGGGCTTTTCCCTGACAGCATTTTCCGCTTAAATGTACTGTATCACACAGTCAGTACACCACGTAATGGTATTATATCACACAACAATTTCCGTTAATACTTATTTTTTTCGAAGAAATACTATTGATTACTGATTTTTTTAGGTGTATAATGTGCATAATGTCATTATTTACAAATTTTAAAGTTTATTTTTGTGCACTTTTACCAAGGAATTATTTTCTTTAGTCAAGAGAACACACGAAATTTACAGACAATCATAGAAAAAGGAGCCGAACTATGAATACAAAAAAATATTTTGTTGTATCCCAGCTTACCCATACTAGTTCTTCCGGTATGCATACCTCACACTCACATTCTCAATGTGAACTATACTACCTGATTTCCGGCGGCTGCACTTTGCTGGCCGGGCAGACCAATTACACCCTGACACCCGGCATGGTGTTCATCATTCCACCCAACATGCCCCATAAAACCACCTATCTTCCCGATACAGTCAGCGAACGGCTGACCGTAGAATTTTCTCCAGAATATATCTCTGACATTACGGAAGAATTCGGAAACATCTGGATGGATCGATTCTTTTACAATTCGCCCATCTATCTTCCTACGGAGGCACGTCCTTACATAGAACACCTGCTTACCACACTGATGCAAGACATTCAGCCAGCCGTATCACTTTCCCCGGAAAACTCCATCTGGCCACAGCCGGAGGATATTTTTACTGACTGCGTGCGAAAACTGCATTTTCAGGAAATCATCATTGAACTGCTTCGCCGGAATACGCATGCACACTATGTAACGGCAGAAGGAATTCTGATTTCCGATATTGTTGTCGCTGAAGCACTTCGATATATCGATGCCAATTATAACGAGCCACTCACACTCAAAGGAATCGCCGATATGTTCCGGCTGAACCCTTCTTACTTTTCCAGTAAGTTCAAATCCGTAAATGGCATCGGCTTTAAAGAATACCATAATAATGTCCGTATCATGCACGCTGAAAAATTACTTTTGGAAACCGACCTGAGCATTACTGAAATTGCCCTGAAATGCGGCTATGAAACAAGCAATTACTTTGGTGACGCATTCCGCCGCATCCACAACTGTTCACCAGCACAGTTTCGCAGACTGAACGGCAATATATAATTTTATTATTACAGCGTTTTCAACAGTTCTTCGATTTTTTCCATCGTCGCCAGACCATCCGAAAACGCTGTGGCACCTCCGGCTGCCGTTCCCAGCTTCAGTGCATGGTCATAATCTCCCTCCGAAACACCAGCCAAAAATCCTGCCACCATGGAGTCTCCTGCACCAACCGAATTTTTTACTGTTCCCTTACACACACCGCACCGGTGCAGCTTTCCAAATTCATCGAGCAGCATAGCACCATCCCCCGCCATGGAGACCAGCACATTTTCTGCACCCATTTCTTTCAATTTTCTTGCATACTTTTCTATTTCTTCCTCTGTTTTCAGTTCCACTCCGAACAGCTCCCCAAGCTCGTGATTGTTTGGCTTAACCAAAAATGGTCTATACTTGAGTACCTTCAAAAGTAAATCCTTTGTTGCATCCACCACAACCCGAACGTTTTTTTCAGAAATTCTCGCCAAAATGCGCTCGTACATATCCGAAGGAAGGGAAGCCGGGATACTTCCTGCCAGAATCAGCATATCTCCATCCTGCAATTCATTCAGTTTCTCCAAAAGTGCTGCGATTGCTTTTTCATCAATGTCAGGTCCCTGACAATTCAGCTCCGTTTCCTCCTCTGCCTTTATCTTTACATTGATGCGGGAGGTGCCGCGCTCCAACCGTACGAAATCCGTTTTTATTCCCATCTCAGCAAGTCCTTTTTCGATGGCCTCGCCTGTAAAACCCGCTGTAAAGCCAAGTGCTCTGGAGGCAATTCCAAGTTCTTTCAACACAATTGACACATTGATACCCTTGCCTCCAAAATAAAGTTCTTCCCGTTTGGAACGATTGGTTTCCCCGGATTTCAGTTCCTCCATATGAATGACATAATCAATTGCCGGATTAAAGGTTACCGTATAAATCATATCGCATCGTCTCCCTTTTTTCTGTAGTGCAGCATCATATGTTTTATCTATGAGCTTATCATTTTGCCTTAATTATAAGTTGCGATCCCTGATTAGTCAATAATTTCTCCGCCATTCTTCTGCTTCAAAAGCTCTTCCAACTCCTCTGCATCTGTACTATTTATTATTTTGAACAAAAACCGCAATCAAGTTGTCATAACACTCTTCCGGTATTTTGACACACAAATCTATTAATCCTTGGAACCTGACGTAACCATTCTCATGAAGCCGCAAATGAATCTTTGTCCCATTATTCATAATAAAATACAAGTGATAAATCTCAGAATCTACCATATGATTCCAGTCTTCCTGCTCTACCACTTCCTGACAAAGTAGAAATTTTTCCGCACTGAGCTGACTGATAAAGTCCTGAATATACACTTCATCCATATCCAGCTCATGTATCTCTCCCATACTCTGATACCATGAGGTGCGGCTTTCGTATTGTACACCTGTAATATTTTCCGAGAGATGCAGCCTGTCTTCATACAATTCCTTGCCGTATTTCAGAGTTATACCGTTGTTGCAAATATAAGTGCTAACCACACCATCTGCATCCTTTGTGCAAAGCATAAATTCCGGAGCATATCCGTTCACCGAATAAAAATCCCCACGGATACTGCCTGCGAAGTCTACATAACCTTCTTTCAGTGTCCATTCATCAATTGTTCCAGTTGCGGTTCCTAAATACTCTCCTACAATGCCTGTGTCTTCATAGATGTATTCATACTGTACATAACAACGTCCTTCATAAATGAAAAAAGCCAACATATCTGCCATTGCTACATCCTCCGTAGCAAGCGTAACCTCCATGGCAGGAATAGTAATCCCATTTTCGGAAACCACATAACCGAAAGGTTCATCATTTGTTGATAATGTTGTCATTCCCAAAATGGCTCCTCCTACAACCGAGCACAGACAAGCTGCCACAGCTCCCCATTTTACCCACGCATTTATTTTTGCATTCTTCGTCTTTTTCGTATTCTCCGGCGATGATGCAGTAATAAACCTTTCGTCTACCTTTCCAAGTGCATTTAATATTTTTTCATTCTTCATAACAGGATACCTTCTTTCTCTAAGATTTGCTTTAACTTACTTCTGCTGCGAGATAAAATCATTTTCACTTTACTTTCGCCCATTGCAAAATCGTCCGCAATCTCTTTGATAGGACTCATATACCAATACCGTCTCATGAAAATTTTCATTTTCTCTTCCGGTAAATTCTCCAAGAAACGGTTCAGCACTTCCACCAATATTTTTTCTTCTACTGCCTGCTCCGGACTTTCCTTAGCCGGAACACATTCAAGCAATTCATCGAGTACAAGTTCGGTCTGACCTTCTCCCCGCTTCTGCGTGTTGTAATATTTATATCGGTTCAGTGCAAGGTTGCGTGTGATTTTACCAAGATAAGTCGATAACTTACTCGGATATTGCGGTGGTATGGTCTGCCATGCTTTTAGGTAGGTATCATTAACGCATTCTTCACTGTCCTGTACGTTATACAGAATGTTGTATGCGATGTAATGACAATACTTGCCATACTTCTCCGCCGTTTCCGATATAGCAGTTTCTGAGTGCTCGTGATACAATTCTAAAATCTGCTTATCGTCCATCTTCTCTCTCCTTCCCTTGTGTATTAAGGCCTTTCATCCTAATACACAACAAATTTCTGGTTTCGTCACACTTTTTTTGAAATCTTTTTCATGTAAATTTTACTTCCACTCTAATATGTCTACGACATGCTATGCTCCGCATCCGCTGTTAAGTTACTATAATATTTTATTTTTCCGGAAAGGACATCATCATAAAACCCCTGTTTCCAATCGATATAATCTATACTTTCCTTGATACGCTGTACTTCTTCTTCTAATTTTTTTCGTTTTTCTTCCAATACCTGCTTTCTCTTTGGAATACTGGATTCACCGGCAATACACAGCTCAATATACGCCTTCATTTCCGATATGCTCATTCCACAATTTCTAAGACAACTCAGACTGTTTATCCATGCAATATCTTTGTCACTAAACACCCTGTAATTTTTACTGTCCCGCTTTACATTGGGAACCAATCCCTGGTTGCAATAAAACTTTAAGGTTTCATAAGTCAAGCCTGTTTTTTCGCATGCTTCTTTCATTGTGTACATATCTGTCTCTCCACTTCTAATAAAATTATCTTGACCGGTAGCTACTACCGAATGATACAATACTATTGTACTCATGAAACAAAAGGAGGTCAATCTGATGATTTATCATAATTTTCAAAACAAAAAACTATCCATGTTGGGTTTTGGCACCATGCGCCTGCCAACTACAGCAGATGGCAGCATAGACGAAGCACTTGTAAAGGAAATGACCCACTTTGCCATAGAGCATGGCGTAAACTATTTTGATACTGCTTACCCTTATCATAATGGGGAATCCGAACGTGTGATAGGTCGTGTATTGAGTGAATATCCTCGTGACAGTTTTTATCTTGCCACCAAATATCCCGGTCATCAAATCCTGTCAAACGGTTACAATCCTGCTGAAATTTTTGAAGACCAGCTGCTCAAATGCGGTGTTGACTATTTCGACTTTTATCTGCTGCATAACGTATATGAAAAGTCAATTGAAACCTATCTGGATTCCAAATGGGGTATCATCGACTATTTCAAGGAGCAAAAAAGGCTTGGCCGTATCAAGCACCTTGGTTTTAGCTGCCATGCACAGACAAATTGCCTGAAAGAGTTTTTGGATGTCTGCGGTGACGATATGGAATTTTGTCAAATTCAGCTCAATTACCTGGACTGGACCTTACAGGATGCAAAAGCCAAGTATGATCTGCTTACCGAGTGCGGAATTCCTGTCTGGGTTATGGAACCAGTTCGTGGCGGCAGACTGGCAAAGCTGGAGGATACCGCAGAAGCGAAGCTGAAAGAACTGCGCCCGGACGAGTCCATTGCCGCATGGGGATTCCGTTTTCTGCAGGGACTTCCAAATGTTAAAATGGTTCTCAGCGGCATGTCTGATATGGCTCAAATGCAGGACAACGTAAAAACCTTTTCCGAAAGCAAGGAGCTCTCAGAAGAAGAAATCCAGCTTCTACTCGACATTGCCGAAAGTATGAAAGACTCTATTCCCTGTACTGGCTGCCGCTATTGCTGTGCCGGTTGCCCTATGGAGCTTAATATTCCAATGCTGCTTAGTACCTATAACGAGATTCGTTTTTCGCCAGCTGTCAATGCAGCCATGAGAATCGAATTTATGGATGAAAACAAGAAGCCTTCTGCTTGTATTGGCTGCGGTAAATGTACAAAGATATGTCCTCAAAATATTGATATTCCTACCGCAATGAAAGACTTAGCCGAAAAATTACGCAAGCTACCAAGCTGGGCAGAAATCTGCCGCCAAAGAGAAGCTGATGCGGCTAAACTCTAATACATCTGTCAAAAAAGCTCTCCTAATTCACAATTGTAAAACATATCAGAGCCATTCTGGCTTTGTTACTCAATGTGGATGACTCTTACCTTTTATTCTACCGCCCGGTAGTTACTACCGGGCAAGAACTATTTTATTTTTCGTAATATCATTGACACATGATGTTTTTTTGTAAAAATCCTCAGCTTTATTGACTTTTTCTGCTAAATCCTATAAGCTGTTAGTAAAAACATCGAATAACTCGGTGTGATACTGCGATAACTACCGTCAAAAATCAAAAAAGGAGAAAAACAGACATGGTAAATGTAAAAGGAAAATGGGCACTGATTACCGGTGCTACCAGAGGAATCGGATATCTTACAGCAAAAATGATGGCTGAACATGGCTGCAATCTTATTCTTCACGGCAGAACAGCCGAACATTGCGAAAAAATACTCTCTGAAGTAAAAGCAATGGGCGTGGAGGCATATTCCGTTTCTGCGGAATTATCTGACCTTGATGCTGTAAAGCATATGCTGGAAGAAATTGATGCAAAAGAAACACCAGTGGACATCGTACTTAATAATGCAGGTATGCAGATTGCTTACCGCACGGATTACTTTAACACTCCTGTTTCTGATTATACAGAAAGCTTTAAAATAAACACCATTGCACCGGCAATGATCTGCTATCATTTTCTGCCGAAAATGATAGTGCGGGGCTTCGGCAGAATCGTCAACACAACCAGCGGCATTCGTCTGGAGCCTGAACAGGCAGGATATTCTGCAAGCAAGGCAGCACTTGACAAAATTACGATTGACCTTGGTTCCAAAGTCGAGGGAACAGATGTTATGATCAATCTTACCGATCCCGGCTGGTGCAGAACCGATCTCGGCGGTCCTCACGCTCCAAATGCACCTGAAAGTGCAATCCCAGGAATTGCTGTTGGCGCATTTGTCGATGATAAAAAATCGGGTAGATATCTGAACGCACCTTATTTTACCGGACTTACGCTGGAAGAAGCCGTTGCAAAAGCCGAGCGTGAATTTGACAGTCCTTACGGAAAATAAATCATAGAAATCCATTTACTATTTTACTTAACCCCTAATATAATTCATGTGTTAAGAGATGTGGATAATGGGATTCTTGGAAACCATTATACGAGTGAAAGGCAGATATGACTTTTGAGCATCTTTCGAAATTTCTTTGTTAAGGTGTGTGATGCGACAGCTTTGAAAGGTAAAATAGAAGAAAAACTTTATCGCAGAGGTGTACAAATGAGCAGAGATCAAGATCAAATCAGAAAAAAGCTTCTGCCAGAAAATGGCAGGAAAGCCATACTTAAAATACCAATGCCTTGTTTTATGCCTAAACCAGTTCATTCCAAGCGTTGTACCAAGGGCACCGCCAAGCAGTGCCACAAAAAACAACTTTTTTCGCTGATGCGCCAGGCACCCTTTCTGGCTCTTTGCTTGTTCGACCACATGGCAAACAGACCAATGCAAGTAATAATAACAAGATACCCTGTAAAAAAATTTACCAACACACGCTCCTTACGAGCTGCCATGCAATGCTTCCCTCACGGATTTTACCGGGTGCCTCTGCCAATGGGAACCACTGTACGAAATCCACTTCACCGGACAGCCGAAACTCTGCCTTTTTTACTTTTGCTTCAAAACCCAGCATTAAAAGTCCTTTTTTTTCGTAAGGATAGCTTTTTACATAGGTAAGCTGCTCCACCTTCAGACCAATTTCTTCCTCAATCTCACGGCAGGCGGTCTCTTCTGCGGATTCTCCGGGCTTCATATAGCCTGCCACACAGACGTAATTTTGCGTAGACACATAGCTCTGACGAATTAATGCCACCTCATCGTACTCATTCACTACTGCGCAGATAACGCAGGTGGAAAACATATCCCACAGCGGAAGCTCGCACTTTGGGCAGTACTGCATCCTGCCCTCATCTCCGATTTCCTTTTGAATTGCTTTTGTTCCACAATGCGGACAATACTCAAATTTCATCTGGTTCCACCACCTTATATCCTCTTTTTATCAGTTCACCGGCAAACATACCATGTCCTTCCACTAGTGTTCCGGTAAAGGTACCGTCATAAACCTGTTTTACCCCACAGGAAGGACTTCTTGGCTGTAAAATAACCAGCTCTATTTCTTCTCCGGAAAGCTTCCGAAGCATCCTCTCTACTCCAAGGCGAAACTCCTTTTCCTTACTTTCGCCCTCACGGTTCACCGCCACTCCATGCACCAGTTCCACCGGAATCCTTGGTGTTGGCAGACCGCCTGCCACCTCCGGACACACCGGAATGACTTCTTTTCCCTGAATAAACCGAAGCACCGCTTCGGTTTTGTTGTTTCCACCATTATACTTGCAGTTTTCCCCAAGCAGGCAGGCACTGACAGCTATTTTTCCACAGTTTTTTCGCTTATTTTCCAATTTATTTTCCATTATTTGTACTCCATTTTTTCATTCACAGTTTCATTATAAACACAAAATCAGAGTTTTGCAAATATAATGTTGCTTAAGTTTCCGTACTTTTAGTGACAGAAGTTGAAAAAATCGCACATTTTTGACGCTGTCCTGCTCTCTATCATATATAAGCCACGGCAAAACAACAATAAAGAATATCATCATATCCATGAGGATTTAAAGCATTATCTTTTCATTTTCTAAAAAAAGAAAAATTGCTCTGTCCGATCAAAAAAATTTTACACTCTTTTTGCGATTTCTTCTATAGCAACCTTCGGTTCCCGTGTCGTCGTAAGCAGTCCGTTGACCTCCTGCTCTACATCCGTAATCTGCGTATAGCAGTAACCACTGATATTCATGCGCTTAATTGCATCTATCAAAGAACCAAAACGTTCCAGAAATTCTTCTTCATTATTTACTCCGGCACCGTAACCCCAGCCATGATCTTCATCACGCACATATGCCGTTCCTCCAAATTCTGTAAAGATGATTGGCTGTCCTTCATAAGAATATCCTTCTGCATAAGGTAAGAACTGTGGATTATCGGCATCTCCTTCCGTAAGCTTCCTAAGGGTGTCATACATACCCAAAAGGCTGTTTCCATCCTGTTCATAATGATGCAGCGTAAGAATATCACTCTTTGTATGTACCCAGCCATCATTGGAAATTACCGGACGCATCGTATCAATACTCTTCGTCAGATAATAAAGTCCGGTCGCCAGATTACCTTGTGCCGGGTTAGAGAAAATATTCCGCACACCCCAGTTTTCATTAAAAATCACCCAGGTAACCAGAGACGGATGATTATAATTTTGCATTACAATATCCAGCCATTCCATAGTCAGGTTTTTAGAAGATTCATCACTAAACCAGTGATTGGAAGGAAGTTCACACCACACCATAAATCCCATAATATCTGCATAATAGAAAAAGCGTTCATCTTCTATCTTCTGATGCTTTCTGACTCCAATAAAACCCATTTGCTTCGAAAGCTCAATGTCCTTTATCAGTGCTTCCTCGCTCGGAGGTGTGATACCGGATTCCGGCCAGTATCCCTGATCCAGAAGCAGCTTTGCATAAAATGGTATACTGTTGAATAACAATTTTCCATTCTTTACTGCATATTCTCGTAGTCCGAAGTAACTGCCCACGCTATCTGTCACCATATCTTTCTTCCGCACTGTAATCTCTACATCGTACAATGCCGGATTCCACAAGGACCACAACTCTACCTGATGGGTGATGCTTTTACTGTCCAGACGTACAGTCACCGTATTGTCAATGTCTCCTGCCCACACAGAAACCGTCTGTATATGGCGTCCCTCATAAGTGATATCAAAACGTACTTCCACATCATCGGCAGGTTTGCTGACGGAAGTATCAAAGGTTACTGTGTAATCTTTAATATCCGGTGTTATTTTTAACTTTGTCAGATGCACCTCATCTACATACTCCATCCAGACACTCTTATAAATACCGGTAGTCTGTACATACCAGCAGCCATAGCTTTCCTTTTCCCATCTCTGCTTACCACGCACCTGCGTCGGAAGGTCATGGTCGGTGCATTTCACTACAAGCAGCGTTTCCTCTCCCGTAAGATAATCTGTTACATCAAAGGAAAAGCGGCTGTAAGCACCCCGGTGAGTTCCTACCAGCTTTCCCCCCACATAAACCTCTGTATCATAATCTGCACCATCAAAATAAAGAATTGCACGTTTTCCTTCTTTTCCTTTAATCTGGCGAGAATACCATACTACCGGATGCTGCCCATGTTCTTCTATACCGCTTAATTTTGTCTCATAAGTAAACGGCACCTGGATAATACCTGAAAGTTCTCCCTGCAGAGCAGTATCTTCTGACACATCTTCTCCAAAAGCAAACTTCCACTCCCCATTCAGATTCACCCAGTCAGAACGTACCAACTGAGGGTGCGGATAGTCTGGAATATAACATTTTGTATGTTTCATTTCCTTCTTCTTTCTCCTTAAATCATTTTATTTCATCAAGTGTTTTATAGAAAAAATCGGTTACTACAATTTCACCCTTCACCGAATAAATGCCAAAACGCCCCGTTAAAAATGCGTAGTCATCCTTCACATCTATTATATACGTATCGTCAAGGGTTACTGTAATTCTTCCACTAACAGCCTTAATATTCAGTGAATGTATGCTTCCATCCACAATGGCTGCATCATCAATTCGAACCGCCTGCAGCATTTCTTCACCATAATCATAACGTTTGAGCATCATAATTTGCGTTGAAAGCTGCAAATAATATCCCTGCCAGGATTGTATCGGCTGCGCCGAAAAGTAAGAATAATTCCTTTCCCGAAGCATTAACCCAAAATCAGCTCCCAGATCACCACTTGCCATAAAAGATACCGTTGCCTCAAAATCAGGAGCTCCGCTGGTACCATAAAAAGTTACCGCCGGAATATCCGAACCTGTTACCGTAAGTCTGCCAGCATTTTTTTCTGCTTTTCCAAATACCGTCTGAAACTCCTCAACTGATTCAGTTTCCATGCTTCCAGCGTTTTCTTCCACTTCAAACAGTAAAAAATCCACCTTTCCGGAAAGCACTTCGACTTTCATGGTCGTAATTCCCATTTTTGCAGTAATGGTACCAAGAGCAACATTTACCGTCTGTCCATTTCCATTTACTGCCCTTTGACCGGCTGAAATCTTTGTTTCCAGTTTGCAATCACCAAGCGTTATTCTAATTTCTGCATCACTTTCCAGAGTTACCGTAGCACCAATAAAATACGTATCATCTGCAGGAATATCCACGGCATATTTTATCCAATCGTTTTTTTCAAGACGCACTGCATAGCCATCTGCTGCTTCAGAAATGCTTTGTTTTTCTCCTACACGCACTCCGCCTTTTACTGTTTCTGCACCAGCAATATGAAAACCTCTGTTTTCCCCTTTCAGATAGGTTACTGCTGGAAACTTTGTCGGAAAATTTTTTATAGCTTCAAAATCCGAAGTTCCAAAGACCTCATTAGAAAATGCCGTATATTCCACACCTTCTGCACAGGTATAGCCCAATGCACCTGCCTGTGCTTCTGCTTCATAAGAAATTACCCTCATTCCATTCAGATAAAGGTAGCCTATACCGTCACCATTTTCTACTCTTACTGTGTTCAGCTTATCCACCGGATAATTTACAGTCGCACTTGCGATTGTTTCCTCGCCCTGTGCTGTTTTCTTCAATAGCTTTACACCAGTCTCCGTCAACCGGATTTCATACCGCTGATTCCCCTGTTCTCCAAAAAACAGCACCTGATCTTCTTTCGGTATAAAATTATATTCTGCCGTAAAGAACTTCTCTGTATCACCCAAAATATAAGAATAGTATTTTTTTCAAAACCCTTGATATCCCAGGCTTCCTTATCCGGTCGTTCCGGCATTGCCACCGGACGATGTGTCACACCGTTTGCCACCAGCACACTTGCAAAAGCAAAGTACCGATCCAGATTATAGCGTCTCGCAGGACCATTTCCAACCAGATTATGGAACCTACCCATGTCGTACTCTGTGCTTCCGCATTTTCTCCATTATAAGGTACTGGCAGAAGGTCATATTCAAAATCCACAGTACGCCAGAAATCTGCGCAATCCCATGGTCCCATGAAGCTAAAAACACAGCCCTGTGCTTTAAATCTCTGATAACCATTGGTTGCAATCTGATTCTGTGCTGTCGGCATTGCACCATCTCTTAGCGTCAAATCAGCAATAAACTGAATCGCATCATAGAAATTAGAATCGGTAATCGTCTGCAAGGTTGCATCTTCATTAAAGAAATTCGCATTATTAGAATAAACCGCTGCTTCGATTTCATAATGGGAGATACCATAAATATCATCCGCACCGCCATCCGGGTCAATTGTCTTTAACAATTCACGAAACTCCTGCCAGGTCATTGGAGTTGTCTGGCTAAGTTTTGCATAAATCGAGTCACTATCTAAGTCATATTTTGCAATCTGCTGGTCTAACAATGTCTTGTTATACACCAGAGTAAATGGTCCCAGATCCTTTGGCAGTCCATAAAGAACCGCTCCTTCCGATTTACCTAGCTGCATGGTGTCCGGATTGAAATAGTATTCATCCATTGCCTGTTCCCACACCAGGGAACTTTCTTCTTCACTTACATAAGAAGAAATATCCTTTAACATTCCATTGGCTGCCCATTCAAGGAAATCATAGTCCGGCATATAGAAAATATCCGGAAGGCGGTTAGCTCTGTTCTTTAACGTTGTCATATAAGTGGATGCACTCTCCGCTGTATACACAACTACAACATCAGGATTTTCTTTCATGAACATCTCAATCAGCACCTGATAATTTCTCTACTCTGAATTATCACCCCAACTGAAAAATTCAATCGTCACCGGAGTCTCACCTGTCATATCGCTGTCCGCAACATTTCCTTCATTTGGGGTAGATGATTGGGTTCCCCATCTCCACTCGTACCAGCACTGCTGCAAGCCGTTAAACCCGTACCAACCATACAGCACATTGCCAGTGTTGCTACTAATTTTTTAATTCTCATAGTCTGCCTCTTTTTTTAATTCATGATTTTTGTACAAAATATCTTATCTCCATTTTTTGTACTTACTCAGAACCTAATAATACCTTTTTTATTGTAATAATGTCAATATTGTTCTGATTTATTTTTTCTTTTTTGTGCTTTTTTATCATTATCTTTATTTATTTCTCCATTTTTTCTGTCGTAGACAGCTTTCGTTTTTCCATTATTTTTGTATCTATTTGAATAGCAATTGCATTTTCAAAATTCATCTGCTATACTGAACCCAGTATACGAAATAATAATATAGAAAGGATTCATTTACACCATGAAGCAAAATCTCTCTATCACTCTGGACAATAAACAACAACTTGTCGATGTTTGCAAAGCACTTTCCTCTCCAATCCGCCTGGATATTTTGCATTTTCTCTCTGAAAAGCCCGCCATCATCTCAGATGTCGCTGCAAAATTTGAGCTTCCACTATCCAGCGCAGCATTATATATTAAGGTATTAGAAAACGCCGGTCTTATTTACGTCCAACCAATCCCCGGTTCCAAGGGATCCCAAAAGTTATGCGGTGTCCTCGTCAACCGCGTCGAAATTGATATGTTTCAAACACTGCTGGAGCCACAGCCTTCCTATCTTTACAAGGAGTCCATGCCGGTCGGCTGTTACTTCGATTATAAAGCCCAGCCTTCCTGTGGCATGGTATCCGAAGTGCGTGATTTAGGCTACGAAGATTCCAGCAGCGTATTTACCAGTCCCGCCCGTTTTACTGCACAGCTAATCTGGCTTAGTCTCGGTTTTTTGGAATACCGCTTTACTAACGCATTTTTAAAAAAGAATAAAATCAACCGCGTAAAATTTTCCTTTGAACTTTGTTCCGAAGCATTAGGATACAAGCAGGACTGGCCTTCTGACATTACCTTTTCCCTAAACGGTCACGAAATCGGAATCATACACTGCGATGGTGATTATGGAGACCGACGCGGAAAATTGAATCCGGAATGGTGGAGCAGTGCTTCTTCCCAGTACGGACTTCTGCATACCATCGAAATCACCACAAACGGCTGCTACATTGATGAGAAACCATGTTCCAGCCATAACATCCTCAGCCTAGGGCTCCTGGAAAATGACAATATCCGGTTAAAGCTGGAAGTAAAAGAAGACGCTCAATACTGCGGTGGATTTAATCTGTTTGGTGAGAAATTTGGAGATTATCCTCAAGGAATTGACATGGAATTATATTGCTACTGATTTGCCAATAAAAAAACCGTACGGTTATTGTACTCTGCAATGGCGAGTTCCACTTCTGCGGATCTTGCATGCTCCATATATGCCTTTACAAAAACCATGCGACCATCATCAAAGGGAATACTTTCGTCTGCAATCGATACATTTTCCGGTTCCAGATCCGGTGTCGGCTCTGCCAAAGCTTCCCATTATTGCTTTTCTTTACTGCTTGGTTGTTTTTTAGTCCCTCCTTCTTGAAATTTTCACGCATATATTGTATAATTTTCTTATACAGCCAATAGTAAAAATGAGGAATTAACGCATGGAACATATCTTTTTTTTCGGTGAAGCATGGAATGAAAAAAAACGACCTTTCTATATTGAAATGACCGGCATCACTTATCCCGATGCCAACTACCATGTCACTCGTTCTTACTCCTACATCCACTGTTTTGAATATGTCATCGAGGGCGAAGGAGTAGTTCAGGTAGATAACCGTATTAATTATCCTGTCAAGGGGGATCTCTACATTCTTCCAAAAGGAAGCCGCCATGACTATTATGCTTCCCCCGAAAAACCATTTAAAAAAATCTGGATGAATGTTACCGGGTCTCTTTGTGACGAACTGATTCGAATTTACAACCTGACCGGCGTGCTCCTTGTAAAGCAGATTGAGGTTTACCCTCTTTTTCAGGAATTTCTTGCAATTTGTGAAAACAAAGAGCTTTCCCTTGATGAAATATACAATCATTGCGCCCTTGTATTTCACAAACTGATCATACGGATTTCCGAACATTTATCTGCAGCCAACCATGACAGTACCGCTGAGTCCGCAAATGAAATCAAATCATTTATCGACCGACATATTTACGAAAGATTAACGATTGAAATGATTTCGCAGCATGTCTGCCTTTCACCATCCCAGGTAACCCGGAGTTTTAAAAAAGCCTTTCAAGCAACACCATATGATTATATTCTCATGCGAAAAATAGAGATTGCAAAATTATTATTAAAAAACACCTCATTATCTGTTAAGGAAATTGCCCATAAACTCAACTTTGCTGATGAACACTATTTTTCCAATGTCTTTTTTAAGAAAACCGGAGTCCGTCCTGGAAAATACTAATACGGTTTCAGAAGCTTATTCTTACTGCTCCTGCACCTTTTTCAAACAGTCTCCTTTTTCTGCCACACCTGCAAAAAGGGAGACCGCAATCACGGGCTACCTCAATGGAAGCTTGACAATTTCGAAATAATTTCCATCCAGGCATCCTTCTGTCACAAAGAAACGCAGGGTCTGTTCTCCCATCACCAGATGAACCTTTTCTGAGGCGATATCCTGCCATTTTGCAGTGTCCACCGCAAGATTTGTAACAACCTCCCGCTGGTTTGCAGCAATGGAAACTGCACCCGCACCACGAACACGGAGCAGAAACGAATACATTCCCTCCCGAAGCACATTTACAGTGTATTCCAGCCATTCTCCCTTTTTGATATTCTTCACACAGAAGCCGCAGCCAATGTCATCACAATTGCGAATACAGACATCGTCATTGCGATAGATACTGTCCTCGTTTTCCGGAGTATGTTTATGATAGGCAACGTCTTCACCGCCACGGTCATAATTTTCAAACGCAAGCTTACACGGAACACTGGCTGCCGGAAGGATATACGGACTCTGACCACAGAGTGTCTGCTTATCTTCCCCTTTGGATAGCTTGCGAATCATGGTATTTTCTTCATATTCCACGATGATTTCATTTTCTGCCATTCCAAGCTCTGCTGCCACATACAGTTTGCGGCTGAATTCCTCATAATGCCAGCCATTCTCCGTCTTCTTCAGTGCCTGCAACGGCCATTGATTATCCACGAGCCGTCCATTCACCAAAACACGTTTCGGTATCGCATTCAGATGAACCTTCAGCCTGATTTTTTCCGCTCCAAACAGGTCATTGGAACGTGAGGTTCTGATGATCGTCCGTTCTCCCTTTGTTTCTTCGCAGGAAATCTCTGTCAACGTAAACCTGTTCTTTTCGTAGTCTGTGCTCATTCCGTCATCCGCATAAAGAACAAAGTGACTCACGTCTTCCGGATAAATCTCGGCAGAAAGCACATGATTGTCAAGCTCAGAGGTATTGTAAATCTGTTCTGTCATTGGAATAATTGCGCCCGCCTTTACAAATACCGGAATGCGGTTTTGCGGCGCATAAACCTCGTAGCTCTGACTACCCTCATATTCATAACCATAATCAAAATCGTACCACGTTCCCTCCGGAAGATATACCTCGCGTCTGCTTACTTCTTCCTCGTAGGCAGGTGCCACCAGAAGTTCATTACCAAACAAGAATTCATCCTTCCTGTCATACACATTTTCATCCTGCATATACTGATAAACCAGCGGACGCATCAATGGTTCTCCAGTCAGATGAGTCCGATAGGCATAGGAATAAATGTACGGCAGCAGCCGATAACGGAAACGGATATAGTGGGCAACGCTGTCTGTCAGCAGTTCGCCAAATGCAAACGGAGCAGACTCTCCGGCGTGATGCACACGCATCAGCGGACTGAAGCATGCAAACTGAATCCAACGTTCATATAAATTAGCATGACGAGCCACATCATTTTTGTAAATATTCCGGTTATCCTCCGCATTGCTTGTAGAGGAAATAAACCCACCGGCATCACTTGTCCAGAGCGGAATTCCCGACATTCCCGTATTCATTGCTTCCGGAAGATGAGCAGAGAACGTCTTGTAATCCGAATAAACATCACCGGACCAGATGGCGGTGCCGTATTTCTGAATCCCCGCTGTGCCGGTTCGTGTCAGAATAAACGGTCGCATATTGCGGCAATGCTCCTTTGTGATTTCGGTATACATTTTTGTATTCAGCAGGGAAAACGGATTATGTACCTTGTTTCTTTCCCCTTCATAATACACCGTATTTTCCGGGTCGCCCTCCGGCTCCGTGAGATCCAGCCACCAGCTTTCCACGCCTTCGTCCAGTATTCTCTCTAACTGCGGTCTCAGCCATTCCTTCGTTGCCGGATTGGAAAAATCAATCAGCTCACCACCATAATGACCGCAGGTAATGGTATTTCCATTCGTATCTTTGGCAAGCACTCCCGCTTCCACAGCACTTGCAAAGGTATTACTGTCTTTTTTCAGCATTGGGCCGGAATTGGATGCCATAAAATGGAGTCCCTGCTTTCTGTACTCTGCAATTTTTTCCGGAGATTTTCCCTCCCAACGCTTGTTCCACTGATAATTGTTAAAATACTCTGCCCAGTCATAATCAAAGACAATGCAGTCAAGCGGTATGCGTTTTTCCCTCAGAGTATCAATCAGACCATCCACCTGTTCCCAGTTCCAGTAGGAGCAGCGGCACTGGATATAGCCAAGTGTCCAAAGCGGAGGCATCGGTGGCTTTCCGGTAAGATTCGTATATTCATTTAAAATGTCACCAAAGCTCTCACCATGAAAAAAATAAAAGATCATATCACCGCCAAGGGCTTTCTGGTAACAATCCTCTGGGTTTTCTTTTCCCACATCATAGAACATTGGATAGGAATTGTCCGTAAAAATCCCATACGGCATTCCCTCTCCCGTACTCATATAAAAAGTTACCGGAATATCTGCTGTTACTTTACCGATATTGATTCTCTGACCTGTTATCATATCACGGGTAGTCCCCCGGCGGTCAAGATTTCCAAGATAGGCATCATTGTCCTCACCAAGACCGTAAATATGCTCCCCGGCTTTTAATTTATGGGACAGAACTACTGCACCGTCCTCCTCTCTTCCGGCTTCCATATCGGCACAAAGAACGTGATCAAACGCATCCACAAACGTAAGACGAATCTTGTTTTTGTATACTCGTACCCCGGATGTTCCGGTGGAAAAAATATAGTACTCCCCTTGATCCGTTTCTGTAAATTTTGCCCTGCCATCAGGTATCTGCTCGATACTGTAGGATTTATTCCGTATACCGCTGCCATCAAAATCGATCCAGACCTCCATTGTTTTGTCCGAAAGAGCAGTAAGATGGATTACACATCCAACATCTGTACATATCCTTACATGATTTAAATCAGTCTCTATTGTATTAATTTTTTGTTCACTGAGCTTGTTTTGCATTTTCCTTCTCCTTAACTCATAATGACAGGCAGTATCTCATCCCCGTCAAAGTATAATTTATCGATGCATAACACACGATGCCCCATTTCTCTGTCACCGATAATCCGGCGGTGGTAAACCATCCGCCATTCATCTGTACCCTCTATATGGATGTAACCATTATGTCCCGGTCCCTCTGCAAGTTCGGAAGATTCCAGAATCACCTTGCCCTCCGGAGCTATCTCCAATGGATTCGTGCTATGGCTTGTGCAGACATGATACGTGCCATTCACCCAGTCACCCTCGGACCACAGAAAATGATACACTCCATTGCGCTTGAGCATGCAAGGGCCTTCCACATAATTATCCGGCGTCACTGACCGAAAGATTTCCCCGTTTTCCAATGGTACAAAGCCATTCATTTCCTCATTCATGACAGCGACATTACAATGCTTCCAGCCGCCATAATAAAGATAGACCGTACCATCGTCATCTTTAAAAAGATGAGCATCTATCGGCTGTGCATAGTGGATAAACCTGTCCACCAGCGTTTTACCGATATGATTTACAAACGGACCAGTTGGGGAATCAGAAACCGCAATTTCCAGTCCTCCTGTTTCCTCATTGGACTGAATATCATTACTGGCAAAGATAAGATAATATTTGCCGTTTTTTTCAATAATCGTCGGTGCCCAAACCGCTCTGTGAATATAAGGATACCCGCTCATATCAATGATATCCGGATGCTTTTCCCAGTGAATCAGATCTTCTGAAGAAAAAACATCTATATTTAACTGTTCTCCATAATCAGAAAAAGACTTTGTTACATAAATATAATACCGTCCGTTGTAAAACCTGGCTTCCGGATCAGCATACCACCCCTCCACAATTGGATTATTCCATGTTTTCATAGAGAAAGCGTTCCTCCTTTCCATATCCTCTCATGAGGAATCACTGTTTCACGCTCTGTACCACTGTTCTTAATCACAAGCGTATTCCCATTGCCAAGCTGAAGCTTCACCCTTTCGGCACAGCACACACCCTTGACATATTCTGCCTTTGCCGGGCAAAGCGGATAAAATCCCATCACGCTGAAAATATACCACGCACTCATAGAACCGTTGTCCTCATCTCCCGGAAACACACTTTCACTGAATCCTTCCTTTACGATTTTTCGAATCCAATATGCCGTTTTTTCCCGTTCTCCCACTGCGGCATACAGATAGGGAATCGAAAAGCTCGGCTGGTTTGATATCGCACATTGTCCAAAATCTGCCATTGCCATTTCCGTCATTTCGTGTATTTCACAAGGATAGGTACCTATCTCAAACAATGGTGGTGTTTCAAAAAGTTCATCTAGCTTTTTTACAAAACCATCCTTACAACCATAAAGCTCTGCCAGTCCATCTACATCATGATACACTGCAAAACTATTCTGCCATGCAGCACCTTCACAAAATTCTCCGCCCCACCGGATGGGGGAAAAGGATCCGCTGCGGCTGCCATCCGCTTTCTTTCCCCGGATAAAGCCTGTCTTTTCATCAAACAGTAGCTTATACTTTTGGGAACGTTCCAGATATTCCCTGCACAGCTCTGCCTTGCCAAGCTTTTCTGCAAGTACCGCAATGCAATAATCACAGTAATAGGCATCCAGGGAATTATTTACGCTTTCGCCGTATTTATCTTCCGGGACATACCCTTTTTCCATATAATCCGCAACACCAATGCGTCCGTTTAATAAGGTAGCACTCGGAGTTGTCGCATTCTTTAACATTCCTTCTAGTGCCAGCTCCATCTGCTCCGTCGTAAGCAGATTTTTACAGGCGGCATCTGCCAGCACTGCATCAATTAACGTTCCTGGCATAATGCCGCGTTCTCCCGGAGAGATCCATTTGGGCAGCCAGCCTTCTTCTTTGTAGAAATTCAAATACCCTTCCAGCATTTCTCCCAACCGTTTAGGAATCACTAATGCAAACAATGGGTATAACGTGCGATATGTGTCCCAAAAGCCGTTATCCGTATACATTACCCCTTGGCATATCGTTCCGCTCTTTGTACTGTAATGAACCGGTTTCCCAGGTTCCCCCCATTCATAAAAAGTATGTGGAAACAAAAAGCAACGGTACAGACAGGAATAAAAGGTTCTTTTTCTTTTCTCTGTGTCAGTAATTTCTATTTTCGAAAGAAGCTCGTTCCATTTCGCTGTTGTTTCTGCTCTTACTTCTTCGTAAGTCCGGCTCCCAATTTCGCATTCAGCATTCTTTTTTGCTAATCCGGAAGAAATAAAAGAAGTGGCAAGTCTTACCGTCAGTTCTTCCCCGGCAGGAAGATCGAAAGCCAGACTCACTCCTGCTCCAATTCCGCTTGCTGACAGACCCGTTTTCTTTTCCCCGGTGTCTTCCGTAATCAAGGTTTTGTCTGCGTCCACCGGATGGTCAAATTTCATATAAAAATACATTCGAAAATCCTTACGTGTTCCATCCCCATACGCATTCACATACCCCGTCAGCTCTGCTGTATCTGGATTCACAGTGGCTTCTGTCCAATGCTCAAAAGGCAGAAAGGCAAAGCGCGGTGTTTTTTCTGTATCCCATTTCATTTTTACCACCGCTCCCCGCTCGGTTGGTGCCATGCTCATTCTGACAGAATAACGTTTGAAATAAACTTCCATAAAAGAAGGATTCAACGCAATTTCCTCATAACCCGAGCTTCTTTCCTGCTCCGAATGATACCCATTCCCGCTTTGCGGCATAAATACAAAATGTCCGTAATCCCGTACCCACGGACTTGGCTGGTGAGTCAGCCGGATACCTTCACAATGCCGGTGCGACGGATGATAAAACCAGCCGCCATCACTGCCCTTTGTCTGTAAGCAAAAGCTGTTCATTCCAAAAGGGGTAGAAACAAGAGGCAATGTATTTCCCGTAGAAAACCTCGACTCCGAGTCCGTTCCCTGCTTTATATTTACATACGATGTGTAATCCATCTCAATACCTTCCTTCTGCTGTAAAACCATACAAGACTGCTAATAAAGTACCGGAAGTGTATCCTTGGTCACTGCGTAAGGACTATGATACGTTTCCCTCAGCACCTCATTGGTCGTATACTCTTCGCTCGTGCAGAATTCATGCGACCATGTCATGTAACTCGCCCAGCCTACCTTTTCTCCCACCATTTCCTTTGCAGAAGGAATGGTTCCTGTTTCACCAATTATAGTAAGCTTCGGCTCGTTGGTAATCTTCATCAGATCATGATACATCTTACTCTGGCTTGTATGCTCGTGCGCAGGAGGATACATATCCCGCGAAATGATATCTACCACATCATCTCCCGGATAACATTCCGGCTCCGGAGAATTCCACACCCAGATAAGATTATTTAATTTATGGACATTGGTATAACGTTCATACATGATGCGCCACAGTTTTTTCAATGGCTCTGCCCCTTTGGCACCCCACCAGAACCAGTTTCCGTCTCCTTCATGGAACGGCCGCCATAAAATTGGTATCTGTTTTTCACAAAACGGACGAAGGATTCCTGCCATGACATCCATATCAGAAAGTAACGCACGATATTCCGGTGTTCCATCGATGACCGCTTTTTCTGCATCAAACTCAGTATTATCCGTAAAGAATGCCTTGGAATGTCCTCCTAAAGGAGAAAACCAGTGCCAGGTAAAGGTAATCAGTCCCTTCTGTTCGGCCCACTCCCAGGCTCTTTTCAGTGTACCGTAATTTTCCACCACTTCTTTCATACATTCTTCATCCGTATCGAAATAATTGATATTTGGGGAATAGGACAGCAGTTCGAACCCCAGCAGGGCTGGCTGCTTTCCGGTAACCTCCTCGATATGATGAAGTTCTTCCTGCGCCATCGTCTGGGTGTGCTGTCCGGTAATCATCTTTTTATAAGTAATATCCGAAAGATACTTCATCACCGTTTTCACACATTCCTGCGCATTTTTATTCTGTGGGGTATACAATTTTTCACTCATACTTTCTTCTCCTTAAGTTCGTTTTGCAATTTCTTCCATTGGCACCTTCGGCTGACGCCCAGCCGTAAGCAATCCATTAGTTTCCTGTTCTACATCCGTAAGCTGTGTATAGCAGTAACCGCTGATATTCATTTTTTTCACCGCTTCCACCAGTGCACCAAAACGCTCTAAAAATTCTTCGTCCGTGTGTACTGCCGCACCATAGCCCCAGCCCTCCGACTGTGCATAATGCGTGCCTCCAAATTCGGTGAAGATGATCGGCTGACCCTCATACTGATAGCCATCTGCAAACGGAAGAATCTGCGAATTCCACACATCACCATCTGCAAGCTTTGTACGGTTGTCATACATGGAATAGAGCCATTCTGCATTCTGCTCGTAATGATGCAGGGTAAGAATATCACTCTTTGCATGGGACCAGCCGTCGTTAGAAATGACCGGGCGCATCGTATCTATACTCTTTGTCATATAATAAAGTCCGGTTGCAAGGTTACTCTGTGAAACATTAGAAGCAATATTTTTCACACCCCAGCTTTCATTAAACAGCACCCAGGTCACAAGGGAAGGATGATTATAATTCTGTGTTACAATATCCAGCCACTCTGCTGTGATCTCTTTGGCAGCTTCATCTCCGAACCAATGATTGGAAGGCAGCTCACACCATACCACATAACCCAGAATATCCGCATAATAAAAGAAGCGCTCATCCTCAATTTTCTGGTGCTTCCTGCAACCCTGGAAGCCCATCTCCTTCGACAAACGGATGTCCTTTAAGAGTGCATCCTCCTCCGGTACAGTAATGCCGGATTCCTTCCAATAGCCCTGATCCAGCACAAGCTTTGCATAAAATGAGCCTTTATTAAACAGTAGTTTTCCATTCTTTACCGTATATTCCCGCAGACCAAAATAGCTGCCCACCGTATCTGTGACAACGGCATTCTTATATACCTTGATTTCCACATCATACAGTGCCGGATTCCATAAAGACCATAATTCGACCTGATATGTAACGTTTTTACTTTCCAGCCGAACCGAAACCGTATTGTCAATGTCAGCCGCCCAGACAGAAACAGTTTGAATCGGTCTGCCGTCAAAGGTGATGCTGATGCGAACCTCCACATCCTCTGCCGGACTACTCACACCCACATCAAACTTTACAGAACTGTTATCCACATCCGGTGTCATTTTCAGCTTTGTAAGATGCACTTCATCCACATATTCTATCCACACGCTTTTATAAATTCCGGTCGTCTGCACATACCAGCAGCCAAAGCTTTCCTTTTCCCAGCGTTGCTTGCCCCTTACCTGAACCGGATGGTCATGATCAGTGCATTTTACTACCAGAAGTGACTCCTCCGTCAGATACTCTGTAACATCAAATGAAAATCGACTGTAAGCACCCCGGTGTTTTCCCACCAGTCTGCCGTTTACATACACCTCCGTATCATAATCGGCACCCTCAAAGGTGAGTATGGTACGCTTTCCCTCTTTTCCTGAAATCATTCGCGAATACCACACAACCGGATGCTGGCTGTGGTCTTCTATTCCGCTGAGTGCAGTTTCATAAGTAAAGGGCACCTGTATCGTCCGCAGCAGCTTACCGGACATTGCTTCCGCATCCGTTACATCCTCGCCAAAAGCAAAGCTCCACTCCCCATTCAGGTTTATCCAGTCCTTACGGACAAACTGAGGACGCGGATATTCTGGAATATAGCATTTTGTATGTTTCATGGTATCTTCCTCCCATCAAGATTTTTCATTAACACTTTCTAAAGAAAATCATACCACATACAGCTATAAAATGTAATATACAATACCACCCACAAAGTGAGGAATCCGTGCATCTAAGCTTCAGAAGCGACGTAGTGTAACAAAGTTTCTTAAGAAATTCACACAGGCGATTTCTGTTCTGCCATCACAGCTATTTGTGACGCTCCGACACAAATAGCCAACAACTTTAGTTGTTTGGGAAATGGTGGTGTATCATAAAAGTTGACACCACAAGCTCAATTGTCATGAATCACGTGCGCTACCACTTGCCGGGCATCCCGATGAGTAGCGGGGGTGGGATTCGAACCCACGTTACAGGGCTTATGAGGCCCGGCTGGAACCATCTCCAGTCCACCCCGCAGTCGCAAAGGCAGGATTCGAACCTGCGTTACAGGGCTTATGAAGCCCGGCGGGAACCACCTCCAGTCCACTCTGCGAAACGTATTTTTGCATATAAAAAGACCGCTTGGATATCTTTTCAAATATCGTCTGCGGTCATGCTATCACTAACTAAGGTATTCTGTTATAGAGCAATTCATCACTCCTTCATCTACCTCCAGACCGCATAGTATTTCTAGGCATAATAAAGCACGGAGAACTAGACATACGTCTAGCGTATGCTGTTAAGCGTCGCATATTCATTTCTCTCATCATAGTTGTGCTTCTCATAATTATTTCCTTTTCTTTACCCAGGGACTATTTGTGTGCCCTTATTTCCTTTCGAATCATAATATATCACAGATTATGCGGTTTGTCATTCTACTTGTGGTATAAAACACCTGCCTCCATTTTATACTACCGCTTCCACAATAGTGGCATCTTTAAAGTGAAGCTCCTTGACACCGACTTCTTTCTTCTTGTTGAAGTTGAAGCTCAACATATAGCCTTTCTTTAAATTATAATCCTTCAGATATCCAAGAAGCTGTTCTTCTCCGCGCGCATTATATTCCTCGCCATGCCAAATTTTCATTTCAACAATATACTGCTTCCCTTGAAAATCAATAATCAAATCGGTTCTGCCCATACTTCTTGTTCTGGCCTCAATATAATAATTTCCGGAACCATTAATTAACGGGCGAATATAAAGGAGAAACAGCTTTCTGCCGTTGTCTTCAATAAATTTATCTGTACTATCGGAAAAGCTCTCCGTAAAGTGTTGTACAAACTTCTTTAAAACTAACTCCAAGTTAAGTCCATTTTCATCAACAAACTGATTCTTATTCTTCTGACCGGCTTGATAGGTGTCACTGTTAATAGCCTCCTCCGCAATGAAAAGGTTATAGAACCAAATTTCAAAGATTCTATTAGATATCGCAACCTGTCCTGCATCATCCTTTAGAAAACCAAACATTGTTCCGATGGAAACCAGCTCTGTACCCAAATTGTACGGGACGCTCCTGCCACAGAAAAGAATATCATACAGCAATGTCTTTAATCCCGAATAATCCTTGACTTTCTTGGCCATATCATCAAATAAGGAATTGGATTCCTTTACAAGATTACGGACTGCCTCAAGCAAATTATTACGAGACCATGCTCCTTTGGCAGAACTACTTGTTACCTGATTATCTAACAGCTGGCATAGCCTTGAAACTAAATAAGGGTACCCATTTGTATAAGCATATATTTCCTGTGCCATATTTTGAATATCCATACCGGTCTTATGATCATCTTCATAACTTTCTAGCATCTTTCTAATCTGAACAGGCGAGAAGCTCATATCAATATCGAAATCGGCTGCAATATTCCACGGACTATTATCTTTATGCTCTTCATCCGGTCTAAGCTTACGCTTCAAATTCTTTATGTCACAAACTCCGGCGAGAATAACCGATTTGAATGTTGCAAACCGGCTACGATTGATATAATATCCACGAAGCTGTGCCAAGAAATCCAGAAATACCTGATTATTAGTTGCACTGTCTACTTCGTCAATCATGAGCACAACATCCTCCGGTAAATCTCCGCAAAGAGCACTTAATGCCTGAAACAACTCTACAAGCTCATAACTGTCAGGAGCCGTTGAAAAGCTTTCGGCAAACCGGCTGATAGCAGCTTCGTAAACAGAACCCTCACTTTTTTTATTTACACGAAAAGAAGCAATGAACGCCTTTGCAAAAGCTAATGCAAAGCTGTTTTCATTTTTAAATTTCGCATTGCTCATCTGCATCTGGAAATCCATGCTGACCACAAAATATTCATGATTCAAATATCCTGCCAAAGCGTTCAGCGTCGTTGTCTTTCCAAACTGTCTTGCTCTATTAATAGTAAAATAGTTCCCCGCATCTACAAGAATACGTACCTGAGCTAAGCGTTCCGCAAGGTCTACCATATAGTGCTGCTCAGGATTGCAAACCCCGGTTGTATTAAATGTGCGAACTCTTTTGGTTCCGTTTGTGATTCGTTCAGAAACAGCTTCCATAGGAATCATCCAACGGTACCCCTTTTTATATGCTCCCGGAAGTTCTCCATTCAAACACATATTATTAATATGTCGTTTTGTACAACCGATTAGCTCGGCTGCCTGCATAGAAGTAATATATTCCATTGAACCATCTCCCTTGAATCTCTTTTTATATACTATACACCAAAACCTCCCGTTTTTCAATAGTTCAGTTCCCACTTCCCACTCTTTATCTTTTTTACGTTTCGCTTCTCACTTTCTTCAAATTAGTACTCATTTTTAATCTATTGAACACCTTCTCTATAATAACAAATAAAATCGGCATCAAATCCATCACGGAATTCTCTGCCGATTTTCCTGTTTTTTTGCTTATCCTTCTTTCGCACCTTACAAAACACAATGCGATATGGCGACTCCACTTTTGCACATTCTCCCTTGAAATTCATTTTCACCTTATTCTGCACAAATAACTGGTCAGCCTGATATGACCTATGGTCCACGTACGCATAAGGCACCGAAAATATTGAAAAGTCTCTCATTCTCCAATAATTCTTCATAAGTTGCTCCTTCTACATCAAGATAGCTGCAGAAGATCCGAAGACCTTCCGCAGCCTGTGCTTAGAACCGAACCTCCGCACGCTTCTACGAAGCAGGTTTTCTACAAGGCAGCTATTAAGAAATTTGCATCTTATCTTTAACCCACATTGAACATAAACCGATAACAAATAACCCATAACAGATATACCTTAACCTTGAACCAAAACTTCCGGATCACCAATAATATCAGGAAGCCTTGTCAAAAACTTCCACCACATAATTCTTGCCATAAGTTAATTGACTTCCGTTTTTAGTTTGCGCTGAATGTAAGATTCCACAACGTATATCAGTGTAAAAATAATAAGCAGTATCACGATTAAAAATGTGTGGAAAGTTTTGCCGCAAAAAACATGTATAGCAAGTCTGTTTTGTCATCTTCGGATACTTTGCACGACTATCATCGAAGACAAGGTCATCCAAATCAGTTTTAAAAACTTTTGGCTCTTTGCCTTGTTCAGGCTTACCCTTAAGAGATGTAATCTCTACTTGTAAAATGTAAGAGTGCCACGAGTGGGTGATGATTTTTTCTAA
>CAZJAA010000028.1:0-43026 GCA_964544055.1 uncultured Lachnospiraceae bacterium
TGCTTGCAGATGCTGAAAAAGGTTTATTCGACATGGTTGTGGTAAAGGATATTTCACGTTTTGCAAGAAATACCGTTGATTTATTGCAGAGTGTGCGCAAGCTGAAAGCACTTGGTATCGAGACGCAGTTCCTTACTGCCAACATGACCAGTATGGGTAACTCGGAATTTGTATTAACCATCTTCGGCGCATTGGCACAGGAAGAAAGTGCGAACACTTCTAAGCGTATTAAATTCGGTAAGAAAGTGAATGCGGAGAAAGGTCGTGTGCCTAACATTGTTTATGGATACGACAAGACCATAGGCGACTATTTCAATTTATCTATCAATGAGGAGGAGGCCAAGGTAATCCGTCAGATGTTTACTTGGTATACCGAGGAAGGTTATGGCGGTGCTAAGATTTCCAATATGCTCAATGAATGTGGCGTAAAAACCAAGCGAGGAAATAATTGGAGTCAAAATTCGGTATGTCGTATTCTGACCAATGAGATATACACCGGAAAGATTATTAACGGCAAGGAAGAGGTTGCTGATTTCCTGACCGGGCAGAGAAAAGAAAAGGATGAATCGGAATGGTTGGTAACGATTCGTCCGGAACTTCGCATTATTGATGATGAAACCTTTGACAGAGCACAGGAGATTTTAAAAGGTCGTCATGATTCTTTCAAACTGACTCATGAGCGTCAGAGCAACAAGTATTTATTTTCAACATTGATTAAATGCAAGGATTGTGGTTGGTCTTTCCGCAGAACCGTTCGTCAGTATAAGAACACCTATGTGCGTTGGGTCTGCTCCGGTCACAATGGTCGTGGTGCAGATAGCTGTCCGAATGCGATTACAGTAGATGAAGAAGAATTAATTCAGGTATTGCAGGAGTACTTCCAGGATGTGCTTAGCAAAAAGAAAAAAGTAATTGATCATGTAATCAGGGAATTCCAACGTGTTTATAAAGCAAAAGATGAAAATGTGGAATATGAGAAGGAGTTGAATGCGGAGTTAAATCGACTTCGTAAGTCTCGTGAGAAATATATGGATATGTACACCGATGATTTGATTTCCAGAGAGGAACTGAATGAGAAAATCGGTGGCATGAGAAAAGAAATTGATAGATTGGGAAATGAACTGAAAATGGTATCTTATCATCTGACAAAGGGAGAGCTGCTCGAATCGATTCTCAACAGTACCTTTAAAGAGATGGAAGATATTACAGATGTTCATGAAATGACTAATACACAGTTAAAACGTCTTATCAATAAAATCGAAGTGGACAAGGATGGTAACGTAGATATTTATCTGCGTCTTATTGGTGATTTGGGCTTAGATGAAACTGTCTTGATTGATGGATACGAAAATATAGAGGAAAACAAAGGCGACCATCAAGAAGAACAGACTAAAACAAGCAAGAAAACAACCCCAACCAAAACCATTCCAAATACCCACAACCACACATAAAGACGTCGCAGAACGTTTGCTGAAAATCAATCCCTCTCTGGCAGAGGAAGCCAGAAAAGTGCTGGATGTGAACAAGCAGGAGCGTCATCTGCGCGGAGGTATGGCAACGAAAGAAAAATACTTGCATATGTATTATGATAACTAGCCCTTCCTTTTCAAAATATAGGAAAAAGGGCGAAGAAGATTTTCAAAAAAGAAGCGACCGAAAAAGGCTATTCTGTATAGCTTTTTTAGTCGCTTCTTTTGCCGTCTTTTTTATTGGTTGGGACTGAAAAATCGTTGAAAAATCAAGGAAATGGCTGTATAGCCATTCTTAAAAACAACAAGATTTATCTATACAGAATTGGCAAAAAACGACGAAGTTGTTTTGAAAATAGGGCACGCCTAATTTTTGAAAAGTTGGGTTGCCCTTGCATATAGTGTCTTTTCCGCGACTGAAAATTGGGAAAATCCACTATCAGTCCCGAAAGCTTGATTTTCTGCGGTTTTGAAGGTCTTAAAAAGCCCCTTTTTGAAGTCCCCATTTCAGAAAAGGGGAGCCCCATCCTTTGTGCCTGTGTTGATGCGTTCACTGGGCTTTTGATGGGGTATAGCCTTGGCTGGGAAGGTGGTATGTATTCGGTACGGAATATGCTACTCGATGGCAGATACACACACCGAGACACATTTCATATCCGTGTAACCCGTGCGCAGTCAGAAAATCGAGAAAGCTATTATGCAATAGTGTTGAATGAAGATAAGACAGAAAAGTAGATGCGCAAGTGTCTATTTTTTTGACAGCTAAAGGCGGTGGCAGTTAATCAATGTTGTAACATTCGCACCAAAGGCTTTATAAGCCTTTACCAGTATCACTGCCCCGATGAAACGGGGCGGAGATTTTGTGCGTGTCGTGTCAGATGCGCTAAGAAATCAGTGGGGTTAAACATACAGGCGCATGGTGCATAAAATGCCCGCGCCAAAGTAGAAATTGCACCATTGAACCATAAATATATATTGCGGAAAATAATAAAATCCAAAGCGTAAAGAAGTCCGTTTAACTTCTATATGCCTTGGATTTTTTACTATTGATCGGTAGGTTCATTATTAAGCGGCTTTAGATGCTTTAAGGCAAATTCGCAGCTTTGAACAACCAATTCATTCATAGATATATCATTTTCACTGGCGGTAATCGCCAACTGTTCAGCTAGTTCAACAGGTAAACGAAATGTTTTATTTGTGTACTGTTGTTTCTTGATTTCAAATTCCATACATATCATCTCCTATGTGTTTATTTTACTGTTAAATTTCAACAAAATAAATACAGGCAAAACACACTTATTGCAAACACTTACACAACACACTTATTAGAATGAGTGCAAAAAGTGCTTGATAAAAATGTGTGCATCGAGTATAATAGATACAAATTAGGCAAATGTGGCTAAAGAAGATTTAGTATCAAGAACAACACTGAGGAGGTTTTTATGAAAGACAGAAGAAAAGGGATTTTAGCAATATTTATGGTTATTTTGGTGCTGATGCTGGCGGCATGCGGAAGTAAGCAAGAAGAAAGTGATACTCCGACCAATAAGCCGACTGCAACAGAAACACCAACGCCGACGGAAACGCCTACGCCGACACCGACAGATGAACCAACGCTGACACCTGAGGAAACAGAAGAACCAACGCCAGAAGTGACAGAAGAACCATCATCTGTACTAGAACCAACAGAGGAGCCGACTGTAACAGAAACGCCTACGTCAGAACCTACACCTACGAAGAAGCCAACACCGACGGAAACACCGACACCTACACCAACACCTGAGCCAACGCCAACACCTACACCAGAACCTACGCCAGAGCCAACACCAACTCCAACTCCAGAACCAACTCCGACAGAAGTACCGATTGTACAAACGGTTGGAAGTGTTGACAATGCAGAATATGAAAAGGCAGTAAAGGCATTTGAAGGCATTGTGAAAAAAATGCGTGCGGATGGTTTGGTTAAGTCAAGTGATGTGTGCGTTACTATGGATAACACCAGTATAAAAGTTGATATTACTTTTGATAACTCGGATATTGATTTAACACTCCAAAAGGATAATAGTACGAATGTTTATACATTGACGTTTGATTATAATTTTATTTGGCTGGAAGGTTTCGGGCCTACAGTGAATGGAAAAGACCCAGCTTTATATAATAAGGATTTACTTATAGCTGTTCTTAGTATGGTATCAGATGAACCACAAGCATTATTTAATAGAATAGATTTAGATTGTTTTTCTCCAGCATCATTAAGTCAGACGGAATGGACAGAAATAGGAGATTGTTTTATTAAGAGTGGCGGTATGGTGGTTGATGAATATATTTCTTATAACATAACCAAAGAAGCAAAAGATACAAGGGATGCTTCGTGGGTATTGACTGGAACGACAAGTAGCGGTGCTACTGTGGAATGTGTAATTGAATATGATTCATCTTTAGTATCATACGAACTAAGAGATAATAGCGATATGAATTGGGCAATAAATGGATATGAATTGCCAAGCGGTATGGTAACCTATGTGTCCGCAGTTGATGAAACAAAAAGGGGGCCGTATTGCCATCCTATAATGAAGACAGGTTGTACATCTTATGAGAATTATAAACAAAATTGGCTTGATAAGTATATAGCGCAAGGCGATGCAAACGCAAGTATCACGGAGTATGACAGCCATACAGTCAATGGATATACATATTACTGGTTTAAAGGTTCTTATAAGACGGAAACGGAAATCGGAGACCCAGGTATTGTTTATGTACAGATTGGCGAAAATGAATACATTGAATTGTACAATGTAATGTTTGAAGGACGTTTTGAAGATTTTATCAATGGTTCATTTTACATCAAAGAAGTAAAGATTAAATAGTTTCCCTAAACAAATAAGTAATCTGCAATCAGGAATTCTACTGAAATACTTTGTATTTCAGTAGAATTTTCTTGTTAAATTTTGTTTTCATTTTTATATCCATTCCTTTCGCTTCGCTCAGGTACAAAACGTTATGAAAATGTTTCCCTGAGCCTATGTTTTCTTTATATGAAGTGCTATACTAATCAAGTCAGCAACTGCATAACCTTAACATTTCAAAATATTCAATTTTTAAAGCAGCCACCGCAAGATGGCTTATTTGTGATGCGATTAAGGTAAAGGATACCCTCTACTTCTCATTTTCAATCTTTCATTTCCATTCTAAAAAAATATAATTTATTTCCTTTGTTATTAGTATGATTATTGATTTATTATTTTGAAGTAAAAAAAGATAGTTGAAATTAACCAATAATTTTTATATTTATATTTTTTGTTACTTCGTAGCGGAAAGTTCAGTATAAGTATATTCTAATTTACTTCCTTTCGCTGTTCGTGTATCGGTTGAACCACAAGTGCAAGTAGCAGTTTCTGTTCCATCTGCTGTATAAATAGCGTCGCCATTGGATTTATATTCACTATACTGATGACCAGTAGCAGGTATTTCTTCTGTATAAGCATCGCTACAATCACAAGCAAAAGTTTTTTCACCAGTTTCCGTACAAGTAGCTTCTTTTGAGATAGCTTCCGTGTAGGAATGTGTATGTGGTTCTGGTGTCGGTGTTGGTGTTGGTGTCGGCGTTTCTGTAGGACTTGGCGTTGGTGTATCGCTAGGTGTCGTGTTGATTTCGGATGACTGGCTAAGAGGAGTATCGTTATTATTTGAAGAACTGCATCCAGCCAGAAGTGAAAGTGAAAGTGTACCAGCAAGGAATAAAATCAAGATTTTTTTCATACGTGTTTATCTTCCTTTCATCGTTGTTGCGAGAGTGCGGTATTATTTCGTACTTTACCCCAGACTGCCAAGGTATTAGCAGCCAGCCCCCTTATACAAAAAAAGGTGGCTTTGCGTTCATATCTAAGTATTGATAAGTATATCATAAAGCAAGATAGTATTTGGTGTACCAGATTTGCTCTGGGCTTTCCGTACCATCGGGATTTTTCTTCATAACAATATTTCCGTCAGCATCCTTTTTGTCGATGGCACTCATAAAGAATACTGGTTGTTTGTGACTGCCTTTTTTGATTTTAACCTTTTCTGCTTCTTCTAAGGCAAGAAGCCCCTTTGTTAATCTGCAAGTAGAATGCAAGCATTAAATCATCATTGATATTGATAACTGGATAATCGCCAATCATTCCAGCGTTTTTCTGTCGGTTAATAACCTTAAAACAGATAAGGTCTTTGATTGCATTGAAATCACATAATCGGTTAAAATCCATAGATGATAGCGTTGCGATTTTCCGATTTTGAAAATAGGGCACGCCTAATTTTTGAAAAGGAAATTTGCCCTTGCATATGGTATGCAAATGATGATATACTGAAAAAAGGGCGGAGCGAAAAGCGTTTGCTTTGAGACTCCGCTTTTGGTTTATACAGGGATGTAAAAAATATAAAATATTCAGGAATGGTAGAAATATGAAGCTGCTGAACGATAAAAGACGCTGGAAAAGAATTTGCAGCAAATCGTTAAAAATTGCTGTAGGAAGTGGGCTTGCCATTATTTTGGCGAATTTTCTGGGGTTGAAATATAACATTTTTGCCGGAACAATTACCCTGCTTACAATATTGACAACAAAATGGGAGACGATTCGCTTGTCTGTGTGCCGAATCATTACCTTTTTGTTTTCTGTGGGTGTCTGCTTTTTGGTATTTAATCATCTGGGAGACGGCTGGCTGGAATATGGCGTATTTATTCTGATTCTGGTATTTTTCTGTGAGGTCATGGGATGGGGTGCAACCATTTCCGTTAACGCAGTGATTGGTGCACATTTTTTTACCGAAGCAGATTTTAGCTGGGAATTTATTGTGAATGAGTTTGCCCTGTTGTTGATTGGTATTACGTTGGCAGTTCTTCTGAGCCTTTACAGCAACAACCGCGGCACGCAGAAAAAAGTGCGAAAAGATATGCAGTATGTAGAAGAGCATTTGCAGGAAATTTTATTGCACATGGCGGCATATCTGCGTAAAGATGTGTTAAAACAGAACGTCTGGGATGATATCAATGCTTTGGAAGCAAAAATAAAGGAATATATAGAGGATGCTTACGAGTATAACAACAATTCCTTTTCGTCCCATCCGGAGTATTACATTGCTTATTTTGAAATGCGCCTGTTGCAGATTGACGAGCTACACAGCCTGCATTATGAGATGGAAAAAATGCAATCCATGCCGGCTCAGGCAGAAATTGTAGCCGAATTTATGGAATTTGTGACAGAAAGCGTTGGCAGAATGAACGCTCTGGATATTCAGTTGGAGCGTCTTTATGCGATTCTGGAGCATATGAAAACGCAAGAACTTCCAAAATCAAGGGAAGAGTTTGAAAACCGTGCGATTTTGTACCATGTCCTTATGGATTTGGAAGATTTTCTGTTGATAAAAAAACGTTTTGTGGATGAGCTTGATGAGAAACACCGAAACGAAACTTTTATCAAATAAAACAAAAAGCGTCAAAATTACTTTCATAAAGTGTATTTTTGTGCTAGAATGGTTATTGAGAAAAAATGACTGTTAAGAAAACTCAAGTTAGAAGATTATTTTCACAAAAGATATTTTGAGCAGAAAGAACTGCTTTTTCAGAAAACTGCTTCAAAAATTTTATAAGGGATTTTTGAACAAAACAATAGAGAAAGAAGGTAAAACAATGGCAAAAGGAACATTTTCCGGTGGCATCCACCCATGGGACGGAAAAGAGCTGTCCAAGGATAAGCCCATCGTAAGGCTTTTTCCAAAGAGTGAAATGGTGTTCCCAATGGCACAGCATATCGGCGCTCCCGCAGCTCCGATTGTGGCAGCAGGGGAACAGGTGCTGGTCGGTCAGTGCATCGGCGAAGCCGCAGGCTTTGTCTCTGCTAACATTATCAGCTCAGTTTCCGGCACGGTAAAGGCAGTGGAGCCAAGACAGACGGTATCCGGCACAAAAGTGCTGTCAGTAGTAATCGACAATGACGGAGAATACCGTACCATACCGGGCTTAGGGGAAAAGCGGGATTACAGCGCACTTTCCGCACAGGAAATCCGCAATATTGTCAAGGCGGCAGGAATTGTCGGCATGGGCGGCGCAGGCTTTCCAACCCATGTAAAGCTGACTCCGAAAAATCCGGATGAAATTGATTATATTCTGGTCAATGCAGCAGAATGTGAGCCGTATCTTACCTCCGACTACCGTGAAATGCTGGAAGAGCCGGAAAAACTGGTCGGCGGTTTGCGCATTGTTTTAAAGCTGTTTCCGGAGGCAGAAGGGCTTATCTGTGTGGAAAACAACAAGCCGGCTGCGGTTGCAGTTTTAAATGAACTGATTAAAAATGACAAAAAAATCAAAATAAAGATTTTAAAGGCAAAATATCCGCAGGGTGCCGAGCGTAACCTTGTGTATGCAGCAACCGGACGAAAGTTCAATTCCACAATGCTTCCGGCAGACGTGGGTTGCATTGTCCAGAACGTAGACACGGTTTGCGCCATTTACCGTGCCGTAGCGGAAAATATTCCATTAATCCGCCGGATTGTGACAGTCAGCGGAGATTCGGTTAAGGAGCCGCAGAATTTTAACGTGCCGATTGGTACAAGCCATGCTGAGCTGATTGAGGCAGTCGGTGGCTTTGTCGGAGAGCCAAAGAAGCTGATTTCCGGCGGCCCGATGATGGGTACGGCAATGTATACGCTGGAAGTTCCGGTACAGAAAACCTCCTCTGCACTGCTTGCCTTTGCCGAAGATGATGTGGAGCAGGTTGAATCCTCACCGTGCATCCGCTGCGGACGCTGTGTGGCAGCCTGTCCGAGTCATCTGGTTCCGCAGAAAATGGAAATTGCGGCAAGACTATTTGATAACGAAGCATACGAAAAGCTTGGCGGCATGGAATGTTATGAGTGTGGCAGCTGTACCTATGTCTGCCCGGCAGGAAGGCGTCTGACGCAGTCCTTTAAGCAGACCAGACGTGCCGTGCTGGATGCCCGCAAAAAGAAGTAATCGTGTCCGAAGGATGATTTCTTCAAAAATGTACTCTCAGGTTTTTAGAAGAAGTATTCTGAGAGTATATAAAAAAGTAAGGGAGGATTGAAATGGGAAAAATATATAATGTTTCCGCTTCTCCACACATCCGGAGCGGAGCAACAACTTCAACAATTATGCGTGATGTGGCAATTGCATTGCTGCCGGCGTGTGCATTTGGTGTGTATCAGTTCGGTATCCGTGCCCTGCTGATTTTGCTTGTTTCTACCCTGACCTGTGCGGTTACGGAATTTCTTTATCTGCGACTGATGAAAAAACAGCAGGGACTGTATGAATGCAGTGCCATTGTAACAGGCATGTTAATCGGCATGAATATGCCTGCCACAGTGCCGCTCTGGATTCCGGTAGTGGGCAGTGTATTTGCAATTTTAGTTGTAAAACAGGTATTTGGCGGACTGGGTCAGAACTTTATGAACCCGGCACTTGGAGCAAGATGCTTTTTGTTTTTGTGTTACGCAGAACGTATGAATACCTTTGCCATTCCTCAGAAAGTGGGCAATGCCGTATTCAATTACGGTGCGGCTTCTCTGGATGGAATATCAGGTGCTACACCGTTAGCAGCCTTAAAGGCAGGCGAAACCATCAATCTGTTTGATACCTTTTTTGGCTTTACCGGTGGCGTTATCGGTGAAACAAGTGCGGCAATGCTGTTACTTGGTGCAGCATATCTGGTTTACCGCAAGGTGATTTCCCTGCGTATTCCGCTGATGTATCTGCTGTCCTTCTCCGTATTTGTGCTTTTATGCGGAGGACATGGCTTTGATTTTTATTACCTTGCCTGTGAGCTTTGTACCGGCGGTCTGATGCTTGGTGCGTTCTTCATGGCAACGGATTATGTGACTTCCCCAATTACAAAGGGCGGTCAGGTTATTTTCGGAATCCTGCTTGGTGTGCTTACCGGACTGTTCCGTATTTATGGCAACAATGCAGAAGGCGTATCCTATGCCATTATTATTGCAAATCTTCTGGTGCCGTTAATCGAAAAAATGACGATGCCTCGTCCGTTTGGGAAAGGAGGACACTAATGGCTAAGAAAAAGAAACAAAGTATGATAAAGGATGCCTTGATTCTGTGCATGATTTCCTTAATTGCGGCACTGGCACTTGGCTTTGTCAACGAGCTTACCAAGGATCGGATTGCCATGCTGGAAGCACAGGCAAAGGCAGAGGCCTACCGTGAAGTGTTCCCGGAGGCAGAAATGATTGTAGAAGCGGCAGACAACGAAATTTTAGCCGATGCGTTCAATGAGGCAGACGCCATTTTGACACAGGGAGGTTTTTCCAATGTCACGCTGGACGAGGTGTGTCTGGTAGAGGATGCTGACGGAACACATATCGGTTATGTGGCATCCGTTACGTTAAAGGCATATGATGTGATGACGCTGACCTTTGGCTACACAACCGACGGTGTCTGCACCGGTCTTGCATTTTTATCCATCAAGGAAACACCCGGTATGGGCATGAAAGCAGACGAGCCGACGTTTAAGGAGCAGTTTGCCGGAAAAATGGCAGACAGTCTGGTGTCTGTAAAAAGTGGTGCCGGAGATGGAGAAATCAATGCCATCAGTGGTGCAACGATTACAACCGAAGGTGTCCTTAAGGGCGTCAATGCAGGTATCTGCTTTATCCAAGAGCTTCAGACCAGATTAGGAGGTGCCAGATAATGGGAAAATGTTTGAAACAGTTCTTTAACGGACTCATCAAAGAAAATCCGACCTTCGTGCTGATGCTCGGTATGTGTCCTACGCTGGCAGTTACAACATCGGCAAGCAACGGACTTGGCATGGGTCTGACAACAACTGCGGTTCTTGCCCTGTCCAATCTGTTTATTTCCCTGATCCGGAAGATTATCCCGGACAAGGTTCGTATTCCGGCGTTCATCGTCGTAGTTGCAACCTTTGTAACCATTGTGGAAATGCTTTTAAAGGCATATCTTCCGGAATTAAACGAAAGCCTTGGGCTTTACATTCCGTTAATCGTTGTAAACTGTATCATTTTGGGACGAGCAGAGGCATTTGCCTATACCAATGGTCCGGTTCTTTCCCTGTTTGACGGACTTGGCATGGGGCTTGGTTTTACCCTTGGACTGACTTCCATTGGTATCGTGCGTGAGTTAATCGGTGCAGGAACGTTCTTTGGCAATCAGGTGATGCCGCAGGCTTATGAGCCGGCCGCAATTTTCACCCTTGCTCCGGGTGCGTTCTTTGTGCTTGCTGCGTTAACCGCACTGCAGAATGTGTTTAAGGCGAAGTCTGCGACAAACGTACCGGGTGCCAAGGTTGCCTGTGGTGGAAACTGTGCTGCCTGTATGGATGGCAGATGTGTAGAAAATCGTGAAGAAATTGCACGTATCAATGGTATAAAAGAAGCCGAAGCCGTGGCAGCTAAGGCAGAAGCCGCAAAGAAAGCAGCGGAAGCAAAGAAAGCTGCTCAGGCAAAAGCAGAAGCAGCGGATGCCCAGGCAAAACAGTGGGATGCAAAAGCTGAAGCCGCAGATGCAGTGGCAGAAAAAGAAACAGAAAAGGAGGCAGAATAAGATATGAAAGAGTTAATTCTTATATTAATTGGTTCTGCACTGGTAAACAACGTTGTTTTAAGTCAGTTCCTTGGTCTGTGTCCCTTCCTGGGCGTTTCTAAAAAAACAAAAACGGCAGCCAGTATGGGTGCTGCGGTTATTTTTGTTATTATGATTGCCAGCGCAGTAACCTATGCGGTGCATTATCAGGTACTGGTGCCGCTCGGTATGGAATATATGCAGACAATTGTCTTTATTCTGGTAATTGCTGCCCTGGTTCAGATGATTGAAATGATGTTAAAGAAGGTAAGTCCGGCAATCTATTCAGCATTGGGCGTATACCTTCCACTGATTACTACAAACTGTGCCGTACTTGGTGTGGCGATTACCAACATTCAGGACGGCTCCACATTTGCAGAGAGTATGATGAACAGCCTTGGTACCAGCGGTGGTTTCCTGATTGCCATTGTAATCATGGCAGGAATCCGCGAACGTCTGGAAGGCAACGACATTCCAAAGGCGTTTCAGGGAATGCCGATTGTTCTGATTACAGCCGGTCTGATGGCAATTGCCTTCTGCGGCTTTTCTGGCATTATATAAGGAGGTAGCAGAACATGATAAACTCGATTCCTTATATGGTTTTGACACTTAATATTCAGAATGTCTTGATTGGCGGCGCATTTGTTGGTGCGCTTGGCCTGGTGCTTGGCGTGGCTCTTGGAATTGTCGGCAAACTTTTTTTTGTCAAGGTGGACGAAAGAGAAAGCCGTGTGAGAGAGTGTCTGCCGGGCAACAACTGCGGCGGCTGCGGCTATGCAGGCTGTGACGGTCTGGCAGCAGCAATTGCAAAGGGCGAGGCTCCGGTGGGTGGCTGTCCGGTAGCAAACGCCGAAGCAAAAGCAAAAATTGGTGAGATCATGGGACAGTCCGTGGGAGCAGAAGAAAAAAAGGTTGCCTTTGTCAAATGCTCCGGTACCTGTGATAAAACCGAACGCAAGTACAATTATTACGGTTTAAACGACTGCCGTAAGGCAATGCTGGTGCCAGGTTCCGGTGATAAGCTTTGCAGCTACGGCTGTATGGGCTTTGGCAGCTGCATGGATGCCTGCCGGTTTGACGCAATTCATGTGATAGATGGCGTAGCTGTCGTGGACAAAGAAAAATGTGTTGCCTGCGGAAAGTGCGTTACCACCTGTCCCAAGAACCTTATTGAACTTATTCCTTATAAAGCACCACAGGCAGTTGCCTGCAGCTCCAAGGACAAAGGCAAGGAGGTTCGTGTCGCCTGTAAAACAGGCTGTATCGGCTGCATGATCTGTGTAAAGCAGTGTGAGGCAGGAGCTGTTACGGTAGAGGATAATCTGGCAAGGATTGCCTATTCCAAGTGTACCGGCTGCGGCAAATGTGCCGAAAAATGTCCACAGAAGATTATTGTGACAAGATAACGTGGACAGCGGCATAACAGGAATAGCATAAAGAGACAGAGTTGTAAGACAGGTAGCAAATGTTGAAAATAAGGAGAAAAATAGACATGAAAATTGCATTAGTAATGGAAAACAGCCAGGCGGCTAAGAACCCAATCGTAGAAAAAGCATTAAGAAATGTTGTGGAACCAATGGGACACGAAGTGTTCAATTATGGAATGTACAGCGCAGAGGATAAGGAACAACTGACCTATGTTCAGGTTGGTATCTTAACGGCAGTGCTGTTAAATTCCGGCGCAGCGGATTATGTTATTACCGGCTGCGGCACCGGAGAGGGCGCAATGCTTGCCTGCAACTCTTTCCCGGGCGTAATTTGCGGACATGTGGAGGATGCACTGGATGCGTACACCTTCTCCCAGATTAACGACGGTAATGCGATTGCACTTCCGTTTGCAAAAGGCTTCGGCTGGGGCGGCGAAAAGAATTTAGAGTACATCTTTGAAAAGCTTTACTGCGAAGAAGGCGGTCAGGGCTATCCAAGAGAGCGTGCTGCCATCATGAAGAAAAACCGTGAAATCTTAAATATGGTAAAGGGAGTGTCCTACCGTGATCTGTGCGATATCTTAAAGGAAATCGACCGCAACCTGGTAAAGGGTGCCCTTGCAGGTGCTAAGTTTGAAGAATATTTCTTCGCAAACTGCAAATGTGAAAAGCTGGCTGCAGTAGTAAAGGAACTGCTGGCATAAAAACCATCACTAAGCGTCAGCTTTTCAGAAAGAAAAAAGCAGATAACGGGAATCGAACCCGCCTTTCCGGCTTGGGAAGCCAGCGTTCTACCGATGAACCATATCTGCATAAGGCTATTATAGCATTTTCTGACGCAAAATCAAGAAAAATTTGCGAAATAGAATAACCCTTGACAGAAGTGGAAATAAGCTGTCATAAAACAAAGGTATTGTTCAAAAATACAACAGAGTAACTTGAGTTGTGGAGGAAAAAATATGAGGAAGAACATATTTTAAAGGAGGAAGCGTAGACTGTTCGTACCGTAAATGCAATGAAAAAATCGGGAATGGTATCGCAGCTTGTGCTTGGTATTTTGACACGCATTCATATTGTTTTGATGTTATGTAGGAATTATCGTTTGGTATGAGCTTACCTTTGTTAAGAAAACGGATTTTTCCGGCATTGGAAAAGAAGCTTCTTTTGCAACATGTAGACAGAATACCGGCAATGAGCCTGCAAGCCAATCTGCGGTTGAAGCAGCAGCATCGGCTAAGAAATTCTGTAGTCAGTGCGGTACGGAAATTTCTGATGGATTAAGCTTTTGTCCGAAATGCGGAAATCAATTGAAGTAATCCGTATTTTCAGGAAAATTTGTGTTGTAAAGTGTTTGTATTTTTTTCAAAAATCCGCTATACTATAGAAAAATGGTATAGTGGATTTTTTGATGGAAATCGTAGCTCAATAAGAATGTGGTTTACGACAGAAGTAAGCAATGCATTCAAAACAGGTGTCAGAAGGCAGCAACACAGAAACAGTTGGAAAGGAGCAAATTATGGCAAGAACGATAGCAATCGGAATACAAAGCTTTGAAGAAGTCAGAAAAGGCAATTGTTTTTATGTAGACAAAACAATTTTATTAAGGAATGGTGGGAGAGCCAGGACACTGTCACCTTAATTACCCGTCCGCACCGTTTTGGAAAAACGTTAAACATGAATATGCTGGAAAACTTTTTCTAGGTGGACTATAAAGACTGCAGTGACTTGTTTGAAGGGCTTTCCATCTGGGAAGACGACAAATACCGTGAGCTGCAGGGAACCTATCCGGTGATTTTTTAAGCTTTGCCAATGTGAAGGAAAACACGTTTTGTTCCATTAGAAAAAAATCTGTCAGCTTATGACAAATCTTTATGCAAAGCATTCGTATCTTTTAGAAAGAGGTCTGTTAAAAGAAAGTGAGAAAGCTTATTATAACAGAGTATCGGAAGTCATGGATGACAGTGATGCTTCTTTAGCGTTATATCTGCTTTGTGATTACTTATACCACTACTACGGCAAAAACCAATTATCCTTCTGGATGAATACGACACGCCGATGCAGGAGGCGTATGTACATGGGTTCTGGGAGAAAATGGTTGCCTTTACAAGAAGCCTGTTCAATTCCACGTTTAAAACCAATCCAAGCTTAGGGCGAGCCATAATGACTGGAATTACCAGAGTCAGCAAGGAGTCCATTTTTTCGGACTTGAACAACCTTGAAGTGATAACAACAACATCGGAGAAATATGCTACGGCATTTGGTTTTACCGAAGAAGAAGTGTTTGCGGCACTGGAGGAGTGCGGGCGTTCGGACAAAAAAGAAGAGGTAAAATTCTGGTACGACGGCTTTGTGTTCGGAACACAAGAGGATATGTATAATCCGTGGTCGATTATCAACTTTCTTGACAAAGGAATCTTAACAACCTACTGGGCAAACACCAGCTCCAACGGTCTGGTGGGGAAGCTTTTGCAGGAAAGTCCGGGAGATATCAAGGCACTGCTGAAGGGTGATATTAAAGCAATGAACACGTTCATGAACCGTGTGGCATTGTCTACGTTCAGCTATTTTGATACCGGAAAGGAACCATCCTTTGCCGAGCCGGAGCGCTTTTATCATGGTTTTGTGCTTGGCTTGATGGTAGACTTACAGAGTCGATACTATATTACCTCCAACCGGGAAAGCGGTTTTGGACGGTATGATGTGGTGTTAGAGCCAAAGAAAAAAGACAGTGGTGATTTTGCTTATATTTTAGAATTTAAGGTGCATGATCCGGAAGACGAAAAGGATTTAAAAGCAACCGTAGCCGCTGCGCTTTTGCAGATAGAAGAAAAGAAATACGCAGAAAGCCTTCTGGAAAAAGGCGTTCCGGCAGAAAAAATCAAAAAGTACGGCTTTGCGTTTGAGGGAAAAACGGTGTTAATTGGGTAAACGGCTTTAACGTTGAAAAAGTTAGAACGTAACGACAGAAGCTTAGACAAAAATGGAGAAACACAAAATGAGAAAACAGAAAAAAAGAAATTTGTTGATAGTTCTGGCATCAGGAGCAATGCTGTGTACGGTGGCATGTATGGAAACACAGAAGCAGGAGCAGCCCTTGAAGCCAACCATCGTATCGGCGACTTCGGCAACTCCTGCCAGGACAATGTCAAGTACTCCGGAGCCAACGGAAAATGTGGGGAATGCGGAAAATTTGCCAGAGCCAACAGAGCAGGTGAAACAGCCGGAAAGCCCTGCACCGACGGAAAGTCCTGTGCCAACGGAAAGCCCTGTGCCGCCGGAAAGTCCTGCACCGATAGCTACTCAAACACCAACGCCTGTGCCGGGACCGACGGAGGGCGAGGTAACTTTTTCGAAATCCGGTTATTTTTATGATGAAGCGGTAACAGTAGAGCTTTCCATAGAGAGCGGAAAAACAGGGTATATTACTTATACTTTGGACGGTTCGGAACCGGAAGTGGATGGTATGCGGTATGAGGAGCCGTTGCTGTTGGAGAGCACGGAGGAGCGTTCGCCAAGGGTGTATTCTTTTCGGATAAAGGCGTGGTATGAGGACGAAAGCTGTTCGGATACTTATGTGCACACTTATTTTGTGGGTGCCGGGGTGAAGGAACGGTATTCGACCATGATTTTTTCCATCAATGGAAATCCGGCGGAGCTGACGGAGGAGCCGGACGGAATTTTGTGTGGGGAAAATTATAAGCTCCGGGGCAGAAAGTCCGAGCGTAAGGTTTCTGTTGAGGCGGTTTCGGCGGATGGAAGTCTGCTTTTTTCCCAGTTTGCCGGAGTAAGGGTATTTGGGGGAAGCTCGCGTGAGTTTCCGATAAAGTCTTTAAAGCTTTTTGCCAGAAAAGAATATCAGGATGGTATGGGAAATTTTAAAACCTCCGTTTTTGGTTCGCTGACCGTTGATGGAAGCAAAATCATTAAGAAGTATGATAAGCTTGTTTTGAGAAACGGAGGAGACGATTTTCAAAGCAGTTTTATCCGGGATGAGCTAGCGCAGCGGCTTGCGGGAAAGGCGGGCTTTGCGGCTTATGAGGCGGTTGTGCCTGCGGTTGCGTACGTCAATGGAAGCTATTATGGCTTTTATTGGTTGCACGAGTCCTATTGCGACAAGTATTTTCAAAACAGGAACGGTAAGAGTGCCGGGGAATATGTAGTGCTGGAAGGCTCGGATAAATACAAGTCGTTAAAAGAAGATGCGCTGGAAAATGCGGCTGCAAAGGATTACAACCGGAAGTACAAAAAATATTCGGAGTCTGATTTGACGGACGACAGTGTGTATGAGGAAGTTTGTGCGTGGATCGATGTGGAAAATTATCTGGACTACATGGCATTTAACATGTATATTTCCAATTATGACTGGCCGCAGGGAAATTACCGCTGCTTCCGCTATTATGCGGCAGAGGGGGAAGCGTACGGTGAGGGCGAAAAGGACGGTCGCTGGCGGTTTCTGGTGCATGATGCGGACATGGGATTTGCTACTTACAATGCGGCAGAAACGGCGGCAGCTAGAAATGACATTGAGGCGGTGCTTACTCCTTCCAACAAGCATTATTCTGCGTTGTTGGCAAAATTGCTGAAACGGGAGGATTGCAGGAAGTATTTTACGAACCGGATGATTTCGTACCGGGACGGTGTGCTTTCTTATGAGAGTGTTTGTGCGATTCTGGATGAGATGTGTGCGGAGCGTGATACCGAGCTGAAATATTATTTTGAGCATCTGGACGAATTAAAAAAGACAACAGAGAATATCTGGGCAACCAGAAGCAATACACAGGAGAAGACAGAGAAAATAAAGAAATTTGCAGAGCTGCGTGGAGCTTACATCACGAAGTATCTGGAAGAATGGAAATGGTAAGGGTTTCATTGCAAAGCTCCGGGAGGGTTATACTCCCCGGAGCTTTGTGTTTGGAATATAGGGTTTTAATAGCTGGACAAATTCATTTAGTTGGGCTTCGTCAACCGGGTGGAAGCTGGCAGAGGCTCCTCCGACCAGATTGCCGGAGTCTTTGAAATTCTGGATAAAATAGGGCGATGGAAGCGTGCCGGTGTCAAAGAGTCTGCTAGCGAGGCCGGAAAGCCATAGTCCGATGCCGTGCATCTGCTCCGTGCCGTGAAGCTCCTTTGTGACGGTGGTGCGAAATTCATGGTGAATGCCGGACATTAGCAGAAGGGTGATGCTTTTTTCAATGCGTTCGAGTTCGAAGGAAATCTCATGGAGTCCGACTGTGGACGCATAAAAATCGCATGAATTTTTGATGTCCATGGCAACCATATCAAGCAGCTGGGCATCCAGCAGTTTTTTTAAAACCTCAGGATGATAGCCGTTGGTGTCCAGTTTGACGAAAAAGCCAAGAGCTTTGATTTTTGCAATGAAATCCGGCAAGTCGGTTTGGAGGGTTGGTTCGCCTCCGCTAATGCAGACGCCGTCCAGTCGTCCTTTGCGTGAGGCGAGAAATTGAAAAAAAGTGTCCTCAGAAATGACAGGGCAGTCGGAAGGGGTTAAAACCAGAGGGGCGTTATGGCAATAGGGACAGCGGAAGTTGCAGACGCCGGTAAAGGCGGTGCAGGCAAGGTGTCCCGGAAAATCGAGAAGTGTCAGTTTGGTGAGTCCGTGAAGCTGCATAATGGCTCCTTTCTTGTTTTGTCTATATTCCGAGAAGGTTTAGGTATTGGCTCAGGTTTTCTTCGTGCCATTGGTGTCCGCCGGAACAGATTTCGTGAAACAGGACATCTTCTGCGTGAGAAAGCCGGTATGCTTTGCGCATGATGGCAAGCTGCTCGGTTACGTTTAAAATGCCGCGGCTGCCGTTTAAGTGGTCTTCCAGGCAGCTTTGTATCCAGACCGGGCGCGGGGCAAGCAGTGCGGCAATGTCGCCCATGTCCACATGCTCCCAGAGGTGAGGAACGTAATTGCAGCTGCAATTGCCGTTGCGTTCTAACTGTGCTTCTTTATAGCCGTAGAGATAGCCGCTGATGACGGCAACGCTGATGCGGTCATCGAGGGCTGCCGCCCAGAGTGTCTGCATACCGCCGCCGGAAAAGCCGAGACAGCCGATGCGGGTTGTATTCCATTCGGTGCGTGTTTTGATATAGTCGATGAGTCGGAGGATGTCCCAGGTGTTCATGCCGACCAGTGTCATGCCGAGCGGTTCTGCCATATGGGAGATTTGGTAGCAGCTTCCGTTTTTAAAGCAGGCTTCTTCGTCTTTTTGGAGGGCGGATTCGCGGCGTTCGCCAAAGCCGCGGCAGTCCGGGCAGAAAGTGACAAAGCCCTGACGTGCCAGCTGCATACCGTAGTCGTAGTGAAATTTTTGGATGCAGTCCATGGCAGCCGGAATGTCGTAGCAGCCGGCAACGGAGTATTTTCCGGCACTTTGGTGACCGGGCGGGGCAATAAAGCATTGCAGAGTGCCGGAACGGATTTTTTTTGGAATCAGAAGAAACATTGGCATATAAATGTCTGGTTCTACCTGAATGATTATTTTTTCGCGGCGGATGCCGTCCGGCAGTAGTACGCTTTCCAGCGTCTGCGGCAAGAGGTCACAGGTCTGCATTTTTGGCAGTCCGATGAGCCTGGCGAGCAGTGTTCGAGTATTTTGCTTCCAAAGTGCGTATTCTTCCGGCGTTTCTGCCTGAAACCGATTGGTTCGTGCTTCGGCGTCAAATCGTGTCTGCATGGCGTGCAGAGTGCTGTAATAGGTTTCCAGCTTTGGAAATCTGCGTTCTTCCATAGTGGTTGTCTCGCTTTCTGTGGTTGCTTTTGGGGCGGTAGCTTGCCTGTTCCCCTAAAAGCAGAGCATATGGGAAATGGAGGGCAGGCTTTTTTGTGTGGCATTATTTAAAAAAGTCTGCGAGAATTGCTTCTTTTGAGTACAGCAGGGCTTCTTCTTTTGTGAGCTGATGACTCCAGAAAACTCTTTCTTTTTGGAAAGCTCCGGGACCGTAATTTTGATATTCTGCGTAGTAGGTTTGTTCTCTTGCTTCGGGTTTGTTCCAGTCGTGCCAGCCTTCTTTTTTGATGTGGGCACCGAGTTCGGAGCGCAGAATGACGGTTTTTGCAAAGCTGCGCCATGGTCTGCCGAGATAAACACTTTCCGGTGCGCAGTCGGAAGTGAAGCGACAGCGGTCAAAGACGTAACCGTAGGTTCTGCCTTCCGGGGTGGAGGCAGCGGTAATGTAGCCGTCCGGGTCGCTGTTTCTGGTGAGGGAATGAATCTCACATTCTTCAAAGTAAGCGGTAGCACCGCCGAAAATGAAGTCAACATCTCCTTCGATATAGCAGTTTTTGTAGTAGTGGGTGCCGTTGTCACGCGGTGCATTTTCTCTTGGACCGCAGAATCCGCCCCATTCAATCACGCTTGGCGGCAGTGGTGCGGTAAACAGTGTGTCCTGGCGGCCAAGGAAGCGGCAGCTTTCAAACATCATGTGGGCACCGTCGGCATAGACGGCAACTGCCTGACCGATTTTTGCGCCAAAGCCGGCAGTGTTGGAAAAAGTGATGTTTTTTGCCTTAAAGTGGTCTCCGTGGACGTACAGGGTGTAAGAGCGGAACGTGCCGCGCTTGACACCATCCGGCATCAGAAAAAGGCCGTAATCGTCGAAGGTGAGAAAAACGGATTCGGCAGCTTCGCCAATCAGACTGACGTTATCACGTTCCAGCTCCAGCTTTTCCTGATAGGTTCCGGCGGTAATATATATTTCAACGGGAAGTGTTTCTGGCAGCGTGCTGGCAAAGGCAAATGCGTCGGTAAGTGTGAAAAAATCTCCTTTGCCGGTGGGGCTGACATATATTTTTTTTATTTCCATTGAGTGAAATCCTCCATAACGTAATAGGTGTTCTTCATTTTTTGGACAATTTTTCGGTTTTTGTTTTTAACCGCAGAAGCTTATGTTACTATTATAAAAAAAAACCCGCAGTTATTCAACACTTTTTAGAAAAGCAATTCGAGACACTTTTTCCTTGACAGAACGTGAAAAAGCCGTTATACTAGGTTTTGCCGTGCAGCCGGGGAGTCAGCGGTGCCCTGTACCTGCAATCCGCTCCAGCAGGGGTGATATCCGGCCTCGGGCAGGTTTTTGTAAAGCCGCCCATCATAAGTGGTGTTGATGCCCTGGTCTTGCGCAACGGATGTTCGTGAACCGTGTCAGGTCAGGAATGGAGCAGCACTAAGCGAAAGGTTCCGTGTGCCGTAAGGGTGCCGGGGAGGAGCTAACTGTGATGGTACCGTTTATGAAGTCTGTTCAAAGCCGGATGCACGGATTGAAAAAAGTAAAAAAAAGTGTTATGATAGAACCGGATGTAAATCATCCGGTTTTTGTTGTTTTTGGGAGCAGGAAAAAATTAGGGAAAAAATGCTCCGGAATGGGGATTAATATGATTTTTGATACACATACACATTATGATGATGAGCAGTTTGAGGAAGACAGAGACGGCCTTCTGCTTTCTTTCAAAGACAAGGGTGTCGGTGCGGTTGTCAATGTCGGAGCTTCCATGCAGGGAGCAAAGGAGAGTGTGGCACTGGCAAAAAAATATCCGTTTGTTTATGCGGCAGTGGGGATTCATCCGGACCATGCCAAGGACTTAAACGAAGAGGAATTTGCAGTGTTAAAGGCTCTGACCGCCGAGGAAAGGGTAGTTGCCATCGGAGAAATCGGTCTGGATTATTATTGGGACGCAAGCGACAGAGAACAGCAGAAATACTGGTTCAGACGGCAGCTTATGCTGGCATTGGAGAAAAACCTTCCGGTAGTGATTCACAGCAGGGAAGCCGCAGCAGATACCCTGAAAATTATGAAGGAGACGTATGCTTGCTCCGGTGGTGCCTTGACCGGGGTAATCCATTGCTTTTCCTATGGAGTGGAAATGGCGCAGGAATATTTAAGTATGGGATTTTTTCTTGGCATTGGCGGCGTTGCCACTTTTAAAAACGGACGTAAATTAAAAGAAGTTATCGAGGCAGTCCCGCTGGAAAAAATCGTTCTGGAAACAGACTGTCCGTATCTGGCTCCGGAGCCGTTCCGTGGAAAGCGAAACAGCTCGGACAAGCTTTCATATGTTGTGGCAGCCATTGCTGAAATCAAGGGTGTGACTGAAGCGGAGGCAGAGAGCGTGACGTGGGAGAATGCGTGCCGATTGTATCGGTTAACCTGTTGCAGCAAGGAAGCCGATGATGGACGGTCAAACGTCGGCAATGAAACAACAGAGCTTACAAAAAACGGAATGGAATGAAATGGAGAATAATATGGCAACTTTAGGTAATCCGCAAAATACCATTGAAATTTTGAAAAAGTATGGTTTTATGTTCCAGAAGCGGTTTGGTCAGAATTTTTTAATTGATACGCATGTGCTGGAAAAAATTATAAAGGCCGCAGAAATCACAAAGGACGATCTGGTGCTGGAAATTGGGCCGGGGATTGGCACGATGACGCAGTATCTGTGCGAAAATGCGAGGGAAGTCGTTGCGGTGGAAATCGATAAAAATCTGATTCCAATTTTGGAAAATGATACGCTTGCCACATACGATAATGTGACGGTCATCAACGAAGATATTTTAAAGCTGGATTTGAATGCGCTTGTCAGGGAAAAAAACGGCGGCAGAAGAATTAAGGTTGTGGCAAACCTCCCGTATTATATTACAACGCCGATTATCATGGGACTGTTTGAGGCTCATGTGCCGCTTGAAAACATTACGGTCATGGTGCAGAAAGAAGTGGCAGACCGTATGCAGGCAGGTCCGGGCAGCAAGGAGTACGGAGCACTTTCGCTTGCCGTGCAGTATTATGCCAAGCCGTACATTGCGGCAAATGTTCCGCCAAACTGTTTTATGCCGCGTCCGAATGTTGGTTCGGCAGTCATCCGGCTTTCCCTGCACGACGTCCATCCGGTCAAGGTTAAGGACGAGGCTTTTCTGTTTGCTTTAATCCGTGCGTCCTTTAACCAGCGACGAAAAACGCTTGTCAATGGGCTTACAAATGCTACCGAGCTGCAGTTGTCCAAAGAAGAGGTGCAGGCTGCATTGGAGCAGATGGGGCTGTCTGCCACAGTACGCGGCGAAGCATTAACGCTTTCACAGTTTGCACAGCTTTCCGGTCTGTTGAGCCGTTAGCACACGGAGAAGGCAGAGGCGCATATGGAGTGAAAAAATGGAAATTCGTCAGGAATGGGAAAGTGAAGAAGAAGGGCTGCTTATCTGCTCCGGGGCAGAGCGTTTTTGTCTGACGGTGAAATGTTTTATTACCGGAGAAAAAGAAGCGGAGCTTCAGATACAAGATATTGTGTTGGAATGTCAAAAGAAGAAAAGAGAGAAAATGTCGGAAAAAGTCATTTTTGAAATGACAGAATGCCTCGAAGCGTGCTTTCGACATATGTGGGAAGCAGGCTTTGAAGAGACGGTGCTTGTTGAAAAAAATGGCTCGGAACTCTCTCAAATACTAAATTCTACCACTGTAGTACAAAGGTGTTACAGCGAATACATGATGCGAAGGCTTTTTGAGCCGCAAACATCTATAAATTGTGTTTTGGATGGTGGTGCGGCAGAATTACAGATATGTGCCGAAGAAGAAGGTTTTTCGTGCGAAAATAAGGAAAAAAGCTTTTTTTGCCGGTTGCTTCCTTATTCGGCAAGGGCAGGAGAGCAGAGCTTTTATTTATATGAGGTGGAAGTGGAGAAAAAGAAACGGAACCGGGGAATTGCAACAAATTGTTTAAACGGTTTGTTCCGTCATCTGGCAGAACAACAGCCGCTTACCGTATATTTGCAGGTTGGCTCCTATAATGAGCCGGCAGTGCATTTATACCGAAAACTGGGGTTTGAGATTTCGGAAGAATTTTGTTATTATGTACTTAGGGAATAAGATTTGGAACGGGGAAGAAAATGGCAGGACAGAAAAAAACGCTGACAATGGATGAAAAGTACATGAAAGAGGCAATCCGTCAGGCAAAAAAAGCGGAAAAGCTGATGGAGGTACCGATTGGCTGTGTCATTGTTTATCAGGACAAAATCATTGCAAGAGGCTACAACAAACGAAATCTGAAAAAAACAACGCTGGCACATGCGGAAATGATTGCCATTGCAAAAGCGGGAAAGGTCATCAACGACTGGCGGTTGGAGGACTGCACCATGTATATTACGCTGGAACCGTGCCAGATGTGTGCTGGTGCCATTGTTCAAGCAAGAATGAAGCGGGTAGTGATTGGAAGCCGTAATGCAAAAGCAGGTTGTGCCGGTTCGGTGTTAAATCTTTTGCAGGAGGAGCGTTTTAATCATCAGGTGGAACTGACGGAAGGGGTATTAGAGGAAGAATGTTCTGCCCTGCTCAGTAATTTTTTTAAGGAACTGCGTAGGACAAAAGCACTGGAACGGAATAACTAAAAGATTTGAATTATGGGCGATTTAGTGGTATACTGAATTATATAATGCTGCGGAGGGGAAACACAATGAGATTTGAAATGAAAGCAAACGCAGTCAACCAGATTTCAAAGGGAACGGAACTTTTTCTGGAAAATGAGCCTGCGGTGTATGTATGCGTCGTAATTAAGGGACGGGTACAGGCAAAAAGTGAATCAGTAAAACTTACACTTCCAACCGGAAGCTTTCTTGGTGTGTTTGATTTGTCGGTGGGACATTATGTTTTTGACTATGTTGCCTTGGAAGACAGTATGCTTTACACATTTCCGGTACATGACAATAAAACACTGCGTGCCATGCTTGTGGCCAATAATAAGGACTATCGCGGGCTTATGGTTAATTCCCTGACCAGAAATTTTTACGAGTTAGAAAAAATCAACAAGGAATATCATAAAATGGCAAAGGAGCTGTATCAGCTTTTAGTGGAAAGTTACACTGCCTACAAAGCGTTCTGCCGTGAGGCGGGCGAGGGTATTCTCACCTTATCCGCACTGGAAACCATCACGGAATATCAGGATGAATCAGTCATAGATCGTACCAATTTTACATATTTTGAAGAACTTGCAAAGGTTCCGGCAGATATCCAGAAAAGCTTTTTCGGATGCGAAACAGAGCTTTCTATGTTTCATGTTAAAGAGCTTTCTGCTGCAATTCGTGATTTGACCATCGATACAAGAGAGGTATGCGCTTATCTGCGGGAGTTTTTTTCCTGGCTGTATAATGACGGTGCCCAGAATTTGTTGACCGCTGTCATGAAGCTGGCTGCGGAAACCGGAAGAAAAGGCCGTTCGGTGCAGGGGCTTGTGCCTCTTCTTGACAAGCTGCTGGAAGAATTTAACCGCATGGAGTCCGTTCTGGAGAGCTACATGGGAATGCCGCCGGTAATCAATCGTGACCGTATGGAAAAAATGTATACGGCAGTGCTGGTAGGCGGAGATATGGAGGAGTCGGTGCATACGGTAGTCGGACAGTCCGATGAAGAGGTATACCAGAGTCTGCGCGGTGCCCAGCAGCAGATTATTGATTTTTCTGGGCTTTCCAAGGACAAGCTGACCGATTTTTCGGAAGCCATGAACACTTTTATCCGGGCAAAAGACCGTATGTCTGCGGATGACGAGATGCGTCCGGTACGCCGGAAAATCGCCGATGGTTTTTATCAGTTGTATCGTGCGGTTTTTTTCAAGGTTCTGAACGATGAAAAAAATATGCCAAAGGCAATTGAGCTGTTTTTGAATTATGGTTTTATGGATGAGCGTCTGTTGACAAAAGAGCAGCTTTTGGAGTTGTGCCATCTGGACGTATCCACAAAAAATAAGTATCATTGTACCATGTTTACCATTCCGGAATGGCTGTATGCAGTCTATACCGGCAAGCGTGAGCCGTCCAAGAATGAATTTGACATGGAGTATGTAGAAAGTCTGCGGGAACAGAAAAAAATGGGTGAAATTACCGCAGAGGAAGAAAAAAAGCTGGCGAACGACCAGAAAAAGAAGCTGGAATATGAAATACAGAATATGTTCCGGTATAATCACCGTATCGTCAATGGGCAGCTGAGCGTCTTTGTGCCGGTTCTTTGCAGTGAGCAGATGATGAGCGGGCCAATGAAGGCTGCTGTTACAAAGGACCGTATCGGACAGATGATTGAAAAATACCGCGAAATCGACTATTCTGTTTTTTATCGTGAGCTGACCTATGCGGATGCTGCTTCCGGAATTGAAAAGGAACTCATTATGAAAGAGGCGGTTCCGGATGTTATTTTGTTTCCGGCATGTGGGCAGAATGCCAGCATGTGGCAGGAATTAAGCTGCAAACGAAGAGATTCTGCCGGCAGATTTTTATTTCCGATTCTGGTGGAGGGAAATCTGGATGATTTGGTTATTCGCACGTTTGGCCGCTTCCGTTGGGAGCTTTGCCGCACCATGCAGGGAAGTGCGTGGAACAATATCCAGTATAAGTCGCTGACCTCGGAATATGCCGATTATATCCAGTTCTATAAAAAGAACAAGGAGCTGTCCGAAGAGCGGAAAGAAAAAATTAAGCAGCAGATTATGAAGGGAAAAAACAGTACGCGTGAAATCTTTGTTCAGGATTATGAACTCTGGATGAAATCAGAGGCACTGGGGGCAATGCGTCTGAATAAGATTTCCAGAGAAATTCTGGCAATTTATTGTCCGTTCAACAAAGAAATCCGGGATGCGGTAGAAACGCAGCCTGCATTTGTAGAACCGATTGCCCGGTTTAAGCGTGAAAGACTGAAAAAAGTCAGGGAGCTGGAGCTTCGGTATCGTGCCTATGTAACAAAGCAGGGAATTGAGCTTACGAAGGAATTGCTGGATAATCTTGCTTTTTACAAAAAATAGGTAACGCTCGTTACAAAAAAGGTTTGAAAAATATCCGGAATGGGGATGAAAACATTGTTTGGTATTGGGTACAAAAAGAAACTGGAAGAATTGAAGCAGCATATGGATGCGCAGGAGTATGAAGCCGCTGCACTGACAGCAGATGAGCTTCCGTTATCAAGGCTTAAGGCTGCCTATGAGCTGAATCTGGTCGGCAAGGCATATAAGTGCAACGGAGATTTTCAGCAGGCATACAAGGCATTTGAACGCTCTTACGAAGTGCGTTGTGCCAGACCGGTATTGATTGATATTATGGACTGCTGCCTGGAAATAAAGGATTTAGAGGGGGCAGAAAAGTATTTTGATGAATATCAGAAGGTAGCTCCGGAGGATAAAAGTACGTTGTATAAATACCGCTACCGGATTGAAAAGAAAAAGGGCAGGGAATGCCGTCTTCTGATTACCATTCTGGAAGAGTTAAAGGCACTAGATTATGTGGAAGAATACGCCTATGAACTGGCAAAGCAGTATCATAAGGCAGGTATGGTGCAGGAGTGTATGAACGAATGCAATGACATTATTCTCTGGTTTGGATATGGGCCAACGGTGGAACGTGCCAAGACCCTTCTTGCATATTATAAAGGAGAAATCAGTTTAGAGGAAATCCGTTCTGCTGGGGCAAAATATCAGGCAGAACAGGAACGCCGTTACAGCGAAAGCAAGGAAGCGGATTTTGATGAAGCAGAGCAGGCAGAACGCCGGTTCTCGCAGCAACAGCAGGAAGAACTGGCAAAACGCCGATTTTCGTCGGAACAACAGGAAGAACGTCAGTCTTCGCTGGAACAGCCGGAGAATTTGACGGAACAGCGACCGGAGGCAGATTTTTTACAGGAAGAATTTTTGCAGGAAGAATTTTTGCAGGAAGAAAAAAACGAGCAGTCACCAATGGAAGAGGGTGAGTGGCAGCAGGCTGAACAAAACGGACAAATGACGGTTGATGCACCGGAGGACGAAGCGTTTGTCATGCCGGAGCTTGATTTGAGCGGAATCGATTTTGATAATTCCAGGGAAGAGGAGGAGCTGTATGTTCCTGTGTTGGACACCACAGAACCGGCAAACAGCAGGCTTACTGAACTCTTAAAAAGAAAACAGGTGGATCTTGCGGTTTCCTTAAAAAATTTCGGGCGTACCGGACGCATCCGCAAGCAGATTATTAAGAGTCTGGAGCTTGCTATTAGTGACAGGGAAAAGGCGTATTTTGTCATTACCGGGGAAACGCAGACCGGAAAAACAACGTTGGCACTTTCTTTTATCCGGCTGTTATATGACCTTGAATTAGTAAAATACGACCGTACTGCAACGATTGATGCCGTACAATTAAACCAAGTGTCCATTGAAGAGTATGGGGAAGAATTAAAAAACTGTAATCTGATTATCGAAAATGCCGGCGGAATGACAAAAGAATCCGTGGATGGCTTATTGCAGTTTTCAAAAGACAATGCGGGAAAAACCTGCGTTATTTTGGAAGATTCCATCCGCAATATTAATAAATTCCTGCGGGCAAGAGAGGAATTAAACAGTCTGTTTAATAATCGCATCCACCTTGGAAAATACAGCTCGGAGGAACTGATGGGCTTTGCTTTTGATGCCATAGAAAAAGAAGACTATGGTATCGACAAAATGGCTGCAAAGGTACTGAAGGATAAAATTGATGAAATTGTAAAAAACTATGGCAATGACCAGCGTCTGATTCGCACCTTGAAGCTTGTTGAAGCGGTGATTGCAAAGGCAGAAAAACGAACCGGTGAGCTGATACTTTCCATGGCTGCGGAAGGAAGAATACAGCAGGGAAACTATCTTGTCATTATTCTTGACGACGTGGCATAGCCTGTCGATAAAAACACAAAAAGAGGCTTACACTTTAAACTGGAGAGAAATGTCGGATTTTAAATGCTGACCTCCCACAGAACGCACTCTTTTGGAAATGTGCAGAATGTAGGAAGCGTCCTTTACATAGGCAGCCAGCGGCTCTATTTCGATTTCGTTAGTATCGGAATTATAGTGAATGGCAGTTTTTAACGGGCTGTTGGAAAGATCTGTTACAAACAGGTTCATGTTGTTGATGGTTGCAGGATCCAGCGGTGCAGTAAATTTAACACGCCAGACAAATTTACCGGTTTTAAACTTGAGATTTTGTTTTACCTTTCCTTCCATTTCGTTCGGAATGGATTCGAAACTGATAAAGTTCATGTGAAGAACCTCCTTTTATGTACTCTGTACTCTCGGATGCTTTAAAAAAACTGCGAGAGAACGTTACCATTTATAGTGTAACACATTCTTTGAATTTTGAACAGAGAGGAAAGTACTCATTATGAAAAAGAAATCAAATATTGTCCTGCTTGGAATGCCCGGTTCCGGAAAAAGTACGGTAGGGGTGCTGCTGGCAAAACGTCTCGGAAAGCAGTTTGTGGATACGGATTTGCTCATTCAGCAAAAGGAAGGCAGACTTCTTTGCGAAATTATTGCGGCGGAAGGTATGGATAGGTTTATTGAAATCGAAAATGAGGTAAACTGTTCGGTATGGACCGAAAATTCAGTGATTGCACCGGGCGGCAGTGCCGTCTATGGGAAAGCCGCCATGGAGCATTTTAAAGAAATTGCCGACATTGTCTATTTAAAGCTGTCCTGTCAAAGCATCAAGGAGCGTCTGGGGGATTATACACAGCGTGGGGTTGTCTGCCGAAAAGGGCAGAACCTAGAGGCGTTGTATCAGGAACGATGCCCTTTGTATGAGCAGTATGCGGACTACACAGTAGAGTGTGACGGACGAAGAATTGGGGAGACTTTGGAGGCTGTAATTAAAGAATTGAAGAAATAATTAACAAAAGCTAAAAAAACTCTTTACAAATGCGGAAAAATCAAGTATAGTTACTAAGTATTTGGAATTTAACCGAGGTGTAAAAATGGATCAATATATAATCAAAGGCGGCACACCGCTTGCCGGCGAAGTTGTAATCAGTGGAGCAAAAAATTCGGCTCTTGGTATTCTGGCAGCAGCAGTTCTTACGGAAGAACCGGTCTGCATCAAAAATTTACCGGATATCCGCGACATCAATGTTTTGCTTCAGGCAATTGAAGGCATCGGAGCACGCATTGAGCGTGTGGATGCCCATACCGTAATTATTAATAGTGCAAATGTACATCCGATGGCAGTGGATGATGAATATATTAGAAAAATCAGAGCCTCCTATTATTTAATCGGTGCTCTGCTTGGTCGGTTTAAAAAAACCCAGGTGGTTCTGCCGGGAGGCTGCAATATTGGCAACCGTCCGATAGACCAGCATATCAAGGGTTTTGAAGCGTTAGGAGCCATGGTAGCTATCCAGCATGGCATGGTAATCGCTGAAGCAACCAAATTAGAAGGAAATCATATTTACTTAGATATTGCCAGTGTTGGTGCAACCATTAACATTATGCTGGCAGCCTGTCTGGCAGACGGTCAGACCATTCTTGAAAATTCCGCAAAGGAGCCTCATGTCGTTGATGTTGCAAACTTCTTAAACAGCATGGGTGCCAACATTAAGGGCGCAGGAACGGATGTTATCCGTATCACCGGCGTAAGCAAGCTGCACGGCAGCACCTATTCCATTATTCCTGACCAGATAGAAGCAGGAACTTTTATGCTTGCAGCAGCGGCAACCAGAGGCGATGTTACCATTCGCAACGTCATTCCAAAGCATCTGGAAGCAATTACTGCAAAGCTGGAAGAAATCGGTGCGTCTGTAGAGGAATTTGATGATGCAGTGCGTGTAGTGGCAACAAAGCGTCTGGGACATACACATGTAAAGACTCTGCCATATCCGGGCTTCCCAACCGATATGCAGGCACAGATTACAACTCTCCTTGCACTTTCCGAAGGTACCAGCATTGTAACGGAAAGTATGTTTGAAAGCAGATTTAAGTATGTAGATGAGCTGGTACGCATGGGAGCTTCCATTAAGGTGGAAGGCAATACAGCAATTATTGATGGTGTGAAAAGCGTGACCGGAGCAACGGTCAGTGCGCCGGATTTAAGAGCCGGAGCGGCACTCGTAATTGCAGGACTGGTGGCAGAAGGCTTCACCGTTATTGAACAGATTGAATTTGTGGAACGTGGCTACGAAAACTTCGAGGGTAAGCTGTGTGGCCTCGGCGCCCATATTGAAAAAATGGATTCGAAGGACGAAAGAGCGGTCCAGAAATTCAAATTAAAGCTCCGAGTGAGCTAAGTATTAATAAGCTAAGCGAGAAGAAGAGATGCGTCAGGCACTCCCCGACTGTTTACAGCCGTTGTCTGAACATCTCTTCTGCGCGTTTTTGGGGCTAAAACGAAAAAAACCGCAACAGGGCGACCTGCTGCGGTTTTTTGAATGGTTGTTTTTAGACGACACTGACAATGGTTAATTCTGTTTCATCACGTAAATCGATGATTCTGCCGCTTGCCAGGGCAATCATTGGTTTATCAAGCTGATTACGCTGCATCATGATGATGCGTCCGGTTTCTCCGTTGCTCATCTTTACCGTATAATTCAGGTAAGAGTACATAATCTGATCTAAAAATGTCATCAGAAAATGAGGATCATAAATGGAAAGGCCTTCTGTCTGGAAAATACCGATAACCTCCAGCGGACAAATTGGACCGCGGTACACCCGGTTGGCTGTCAGGGCATCATAAACGTCTGCAATGGCAACAATTTTGGCAAACGGTTCAATCTGCTTTAAAGTCAGGGCATCCGGATAGCCGGTGCCGTTGCAGCGTTCGTGGTGGTGCAGTGCGGCGGTGGCTATGCGTGGGTCTACTTTCTGGTTCTTTAAAATATCGTAGCCGAGCGACGGATGTGATTTGATAATCTGGTACTCTTCCTCCGTGAGTTTTCCGGGCTTTTTTAAAATTTCCGGCGGAATCATCATTTTTCCGATATCATGTAGAAGTCCGGCAAGTGTCAGTATTCCGGAATCCTCCGGGCTGTATTTCAGCCAATGGGCAAACAAATTGCAGATTAAGGCAACGTTCATGCTGTGGACATAGGTGGCATCATCCAGATTGCGGATGCTCATCATCATGTCCAGCAGGGAATTGGGGTTTTTACAGGAAGCAAAAACCTTGGAAATGCTTGCTAAAAGCTCTTCGGTATCCAGAGGGGCTTTTTTTAAGACAACGTCATTTACCTGTTCTTTGTAGGAAACAAAGGAGCTGTAAAAGGTTGTGGTAAAAGTGCGGTATTCCGGACTTGCTTTGATGCGTCCAACATAGGAGGAGGACGGCGTATGAACCGGTTTGCTCCGGAAGACAGGCGTTTCTTTTTGTTTGTGCGAAGAATCCGGCGAAAAAATTGAGATTTCTTCTACAGAATAAAACTTCAGCCGGGTAATCATGCGGTCTGTTAACACAGTCCCCTTACCGGCAATAAAGTAGTCGGCAGAAGAATGGATATCTTCTGCCAGAATCATGCCTGGTTCAGCAAAGGAAGTTTTTATTTTTATCAGTTCATTCATACGAATCCTCTATTCCGAGAACGTTCTTTTTCATTCGAGGAAGCGCATCGGAAATTCGCACAGGCGACTTCCGGTGTCGCATCAAAGCTTATTTGTGACGTTCTCGACACAAACAGCTGTGTGGCAAGGAAGTTTCGAGCTTCTTTTGTCACATTAATCTCCTGTTTCTGAATGGGAAAAAACTATAAATAGCTCTTTAAGACTTCTACTTTGTCAAGCGCTTCCCAAGGAAGGTCAAGGTCGTGTCTGCCAAAGTGACCGTAGGAAGCAGTCTGCTTGTAAATCGGTCTTCTTAAATCAAGCATTTTGATAATGCCTGCCGGACGCAGGTCAAAGTTTTCGCGGATAATGGCTTCTAATTCTTCTTCGGATTTTACTCCGGTGCCAAAGGTATCTACCATAATGGAGGTAGGCTGCGCAACACCGATGGCATAAGAAAGCTGGATTTCGCAACGCTTTGCAAGTCCGGCTGCCACCAGGTTCTTGGCAACATAACGTGCAGCGTAGCTGGCAGAACGATCCACCTTGGTGCAGTCTTTACCGGAAAAAGCACCGCCGCCGTGTCTTGCGTAGCCGCCGTAGGTGTCTACGATAATCTTACGACCGGTCAGACCGCTGTCACCGTTTGGACCGCCGATAACAAAGCGTCCGGTCGGATTGATGAAGAATTTGGTAGTACTGGAAATAAGCTCTGTCGGAAGAACCGGGTCAAAAACGTATTTCTGGATGTCGGCATGAATCTGTTCCTGCGGAATTTCCGGTGCGTGCTGAGTGGATAATACAACAGCATTGAGATGAACTGGTTTGCCTTCTTCGTCGTATTCCAACGTTACCTGAGACTTGCCGTCCGGACGAAGGTACGGCAGGGTGCCGTCTTTTCTTACTTTGGTTAACTGACGAGTCAGCTTGTGTGCAAGGGCAATTGGATAAGGCATATATTCTTCGGTTTCATCCGTAGCATAGCCGAACATCATGCCCTGGTCGCCGGCACCGATTGCTTCGATATCGGCATCGGACATTTTGCTTTCTTTTGCTTCTAAAGCCTTGTCAACGCCCATGGCAATATCGGTGGACTGCTTGTCCAGTGCAATCATAACACCGCAGGTGTTGCCGTCAAAGCCGTATTCCGCATTATTATAACCGATTTCGCAGATGGTTTCACGCACAATTTTCTGAAAATCAACATTTGCTTTTGTAGTGATTTCGCCCATAACCAGTACCAGACCAGTAGTGCAGGCTGTTTCGCAGGCAACACGGCTCATTGGATCCTGGGCAAGAAGTGCATCCAGAATGGAGTCGGAGATGGCGTCACAGATTTTATCCGGATGCCCTTCAGTAACGGATTCAGAAGTAAATAATCTTTTGCTCATAAAAAAATCCTTTCTTTGTATGGCGCAGTCAATGCGCAGGGTAATAGTTACAGAAGCCGTAACGATTCAGCTCACACCCCCCTTCATTCGCAAAATCTGCCAGCAAGCTGTCAGTCGCTGCTAAAGCAGCTCACCATTTTTCATCGTTTCTGAGCGACTTTGTTGAGAAGAGGCGACAAGAAATTCGCACAAGCGATTTCTTGTCTGCCATCAGAGGCTATTCGCCTTATATAAGCAAATCCTCCATTTTGCAAGCAAGCTTGCAGATAGTGTCTTTGCTTATATAGGGCTGAATCGTTACTAAAAAACAAAAAAGCCCGCAATAAGCGGACCTGGAATGTCTGAAAACCAAATCCTCTTATTGTTCGAACTGCCATATGGCAGCATACTCGCTCAACTTGGCACCTTTCCTTGCGGGGGTTGCCGTGACTTCACAGAGTCTTTACTCTCCGTCACTCGGAATAAGAGATTATGCTAACTTTTCTGTAGCTTGAGTATGCGCTATTTTTGGTGTTTTGTCAAGCAAAAACTATTGGAAAACGGACGTTTTATGAAAAGTTTAGGAAATAGTTATAATTTTTAGGGTAAACAGAAAGAAAAAAGTGTGCTATACTTACAATTGGAGTTCGTGTAAAATCGCCCGGAGGAACCGGCTTTTTCACGACAAATCGCTCAGAAATGGGGATTCGATACATGAAATTAAAACACAGACTTTTGGCAGCTTTTTTAATTATTATATTATTGCCCTGCAGCATGATTGGAACAATTGGCTCTGTCATTCTGACAAGGCAGTTAAATTCTTTGAAAGAAAGCTACCGTGTGGAAACGGATGGATGGGAAATTGTAACGGAGCCGGTGCAGATTTTAAACCGGATGACGCGCTCTGCTTTCAACGAATTAAGCACGATGGCGGAGCGGTATCCAGACCGCCTTTTAAACAGGGAGCGTCTGGACGAAATCAATCAGGAACTGCTGGAAAGGTATTCGTATCTGCTTGTAAAAAAGGACGGAGCACCTTTGTATGTGGGTGATGAATCACATTACAAAAGTGTTTTCCGGCAGCTTCCGGATGTCGGAAACTTTGATGTGGAATATGACGGTGGTGTTTATGTTGGCGGTGCTGTGCCATTCCTGATAAAGCAACAGAATTTTACGTTCAGTGACGGCACGGAAGGAATTTTTTATATCATCACAGATGTGAGTGCCATGGTGCATACACTGAAAAGTGCGGTAAGTGTGGCAATTTTCGGCAGCATCATGACAATTGTATTTACGGCATTTGTTCTGGTAGCCTGGTTGTATCAGGGCATCCTACTTCCGTTAAATGCCATGAAAAAGGCAACCAAGCAGCTGCAGGAAGGAAATCTGGACTATTCTCTGAAGGGCAATATCACGGATGATGAAATTGGACAGCTTTGTGCGGATTTTGAGGAAATGCGGCAGCATCTGAAAAATGAAATTGAAATGCGCATCCAGTATGAGCAGGATTTAAAGGAGTTCATCAGCAATGTTTCCCATGATTTAAAAACCCCACTGACTGCAATCAAGGGATATGCGGAGGGGTTGATGGACGGTGTGGCAGATACGCCGGAACGACGCGATAAGTATTTGAAAACCATATATGCAAAAGCCAGTGATATGTCCACTCTGGTTGATGAATTGTCATTTTATACAAAGATTGACACGAATACCATTCCATACAATTTTGAAAAAGTGCTTGTCAATGAATATTTCAGGGATTGTGTGGAGGATAACCGGGATGAGCTGGAGCTTGTCAATGTGACACTTGATTTTGAAAGCAGCGTAAAAGAGGAAACACAGGTTCTTGGAGACCGGGAACAGCTGCACCGTGTCATGAACAACATTATTGGAAATGCGGTCAAGTACCGTGGTGACAAAGAGCAGGAAAACATAAGGATAACGCTCCGTGAAGAAGGAAAAATGGTTTGCGTGGAAGTGGAGGACAATGGGCAGGGAATTTCCAAAGAGGCACTGCCATATGTGTTTGAGCGTTTTTACCGGGCAGATGCTTCCAGAAATTCAAAAAAGGGCGGCAGCGGTCTCGGACTGGCAATTGCCAAAAAAATCATTGAGGAGCACGGTGGTACCATCCGGGCTGAAAGTGCAGATGGTGAAGGCACTACCATAGGCTTCACGTTGAAAAAAATAGATCCTGCAGAAAAGAAAGGAGCAGAATAAATGGAAAATATTTTAATTGTAGAGGACGATATTGCGATTGCGGAGCTGGAAAAGGACTATCTGGAACTGTCCGGGTTTCAGGTGACAATGATAACAGAGGGGCAAAAAGGCCTGAAGGAAGCTCTTTCCGGCGACTATCAGCTGATTATTCTGGATTTGATGCTGCCGGGACTCGACGGTTTTGAAATCTGCCGTCAGGTAAGGGAAGAAAAGGATATTCCGATTTTGCTGGTGTCTGCGAAAAAGGAGGATATTGACAAAATCAGGGGACTTGGTCTTGGAGCAGACGACTACATGACAAAGCCATTCAGTCCTAGTGAACTGGTGGCAAGGGTAAAAGCACATCTGGCACGGTACGAAAGACTTGTAAAAAATCACGAAAAAGCGAATGAAATCGTGGAAATTCGGGGAATGAAGATTGACAAAACCGCTCGCAGGGTTTATGTTAATGGAGAAGAGAAAATACTTACAACGAAAGAGTTTGACTTGTTAAGCTTTCTGGCGTTCCATCCAGATCGTGTATTTACCAAGGACGAACTGTTCCGGGAAATCTGGGATATGGAATCCTTTGGTGACATAGCTACCGTAACGGTACACATCAAAAAAATCCGCGAAAAAATCGAAGAGGACACTGCAAAGCCGCAGTATATAGAAACAATATGGGGAAAAGGCTACCGCTTTAAGGTCTGATACGCAAAGATATATGGGGGAGTAGTATATGCTGAGTATTCAAAAAACAGAAAGTCAGATGGAGAAAGAGCGCAGGGAAAATCCGCCGGAGCATGTGGAGGTGCTTCAGGAGGAACTGGAACTGGAAAAAGAGAAAAAAGAATTGATTTCATCACTGTATGATGACTGGATTTATGAATACGATATCAAGCAGCGCATTTTTCATACCATCAGCGGCAATGGGGAGCTGTACAGTTTTAAGCAGGTCAGAAAAGACAACCGGCTGGTTATGGTTTTGCAGGGGCTGCATCCGGAGGATGAGCGCATAGTGCTGGAAAAAAGCTGTGAGGTACAAGACCTTGCACCAGTTTATCTGGAAGTCCGGATGAAGCGGAACGGCAAATATTGTTGGATTTCCCTGATGACCAAGGTGTTGTATGGCAGAAACGGAATGCCGGTTTCGGTTCTTGGAAAAATTTCAGACATCGACCAGAAAAAGAGGGAAGAGCTGCGCCTTCAGGAGCAGGCAATGCGGGATTCCATGACAGGGCTGTTAAACCGGGCAGCGTTTCAGGAGCGTGCCGGAAAGTTGCTCATGCAGGTAAAAGAAAATGAGAAAAAAACTCCGGCAATGTTGATTGCCGACATAGATAATTTCAAAAAAATTAATGACAACTATGGGCATCTGTATGGCGATACCGTTATTGTTACAATGGCGGAGGCTCTGAAACGTGTCTGTGGAGAAGATGCGGTCATCAGTCGGTTTGGCGGCGATGAATTTACGGCATTTCTGCCGAATATCAGTAAACAGGAGCTGGAAGAAAAAATTATCCTGATTCGAAAAATATATGAGGAAGATGTGGCGCAGGCCGATGAAGGCCACTGGGTGACCTGCAGCATTGGCGCATCACGCTATGGCACGGACGGAGTGACGCTGGACGAGCTGTTAAAAAACGCAGATTGTGCCCTTTACTATGTAAAGGAAAACGGTAGAAACGGTTATGCCATCTGCACGGAGCCGATAAAGAAAAAGTTTACCGCAGGCTCTGAAAAGGTTCTGTCCGACGAACCAAAAGATGAAGAACGCCGGATTTCAGCGGAAGTAACGGAGTATGCACTGGAACTTTTAGAGGGCAGCAAGGACTTAAAAAGTGCCATGAATCTTCTTTTGATGAAAGTCGGAAAAAGGTTTCGGCTGGCGGCGGTGTCGGTCAGGGAATACAACGACAAGAATATGCCGGAGCTTTCCTATGTCTGGGGAAATTCTACAAGAAAAACCCATAAGGATGTCATGGTGCAGATTGATGAAGCAGAACGCAGACGTGTCTGTGAGGAATTTCGTAAAGAACAGACAATAGAAATTCCTGACGTGGACATGCTTCCACATCAGGGAACACTTTATCGCTTGTACAGTGTGAAAGGCATTAAAGCGGTGTATCAGTGCCCGTTTGTGAAAGAAAACACGGTATTTGGCTATATTTCGTATGTGGACAACCAGCCAAGACAGTGGACAGAAACAGAAAAACAGTCACTGTCGCTGGTGTCGAGGATTATCAGCAATTATCTGGCAAGAGAGTACGCTTACGAAAAAATAGCAAAAAAAGTAGAACTGATGAAGAGTCTGGATGAAGTAACCGGCTTGTTAAAGTATGACAAATTCAAAGAAGTGGCACAGTCCATTTTAAACCAGAGTGGTGAAAGCAACCGTTATGCCATTGTGTCAACGGATTTTGCTCATTTTAAATTTTTTAACGAGGTTTATGGATTCCGCAGTGGCGACGAAGTATTAAAGGATTTTGCAACGTTGGTAGCCAAGCAGAATACCAGAGCTGTAGCTGCGTGCCGCGACTATGCCGATACGTTTCTGATTATGGTAACGGTAAAAGATGAAAAAAACCTGTTAAACAATATCGAAAGCTATAATGAGATTTTTATCCAAAGACAAAACGAAAGGTTCATGGATAGTAAACTGGAGTTATGCAGTGGTGCGTACATTATTTCCAATCCGCAGGCAGGTATTGTGCCGGCGTTGGATAATGCCAATACCGCCCGAAAAATCCTGAAAGAAAAAGGAACTACTGGGGTTCTGCTGTTTGAGCCTTCCATGCGCGCTGATCGTATGCGCGAAATTGCCATGCTGCATATGCTGGAAGAAGCCATTGACAATCAGGAGTTTTGTCTGTACCTGCAACCAAAGTTTTCTTTAAAAACGGGAAAACTGGTGGGTGCTGAGGCACTGTCACGGTGGAAAAAAGCAGATGGTTCCATTATGCCTCCGGCAGAGTTCATTCCGATTCTGGAAAAAAGTGGGAAAGTGGTGCAGCTTGATTTTTATATGTATGAGCAGGTGCTTCGTCAGCAAAGAAAGTGGAAAAAGGCAGGCTTTTCTCTTGTGCCGATTTCAGTGAATCTGTCACGGCATCACATTAAAAATGAAAAGCTGGTAGACCACCTGTTAGAGCTGCTGCATGCTTATGATATTGAGAGCAGTCTGGTAGAAATTGAAATTACGGAAAGCGCTTTCATCGAAGATCAGGAGGCATTGATTGCTTTGATGAAAAAAATCAAGGCAAGTGGTTTTGGTGTGTCCATTGATGATTTTGGAACCGGCTATTCTTCTCTCAGTATGCTGACGGAGCTTCCGGCAGATGTTGTCAAACTGGATAAAGAGTTTTTAAAGCACAGCGAATCAGAGACAACCAAGGGGATGCTTCATAACGTAATCCGCCTGATAAAGGATAATCAGATGGAGGTTGTGTGTGAAGGCGTGGAGGCTGCGGAACAGGCAGACTTTCTGGCAAAAGTTGGCTGCGATATCGGACAGGGATATTATTTTTCGCGACCGGTGCCGGCGGCAGAGTTTGAGAAACTGTACTTTGGATAACGGATTTATGTTTGACTTTTCTGCGGAATACATATATACTCTTTAGATAGAGTAAATTTTGGAAAGGATGGGAGTTTTCATGGAATTAGTTACAATTCGTGAACTATATCGCAATAAGGAAAATTATTTAGAAAAAAATATTACCGTTGGTGGCTGGGTACGCAGTGTCAGGGATTCCAAAACATTCGGCTTCATTGTGCTGAATGACGGTACATTTTTTGAAACACTTCAGATTGTTTACCACGACGGTTTAAATAATTTTAACGAAATCAATAAGTTAAACGTAGGTTCTGCCATTATTGTTTCTGGTAAGCTGGTGGCTACACCGGAAGCAAAGCAGCCATTTGAAATTCAGGCAGAGGAAGTTACGGTAGAGGGTGCTTCTACTCCGGATTATCCGCTGCAGAAAAAGCGTCATTCCATGGAATTTTTAAGAACCATGACACATCTGCGCCCAAGAACCAACACCTTTCAGGCGGTGTTCCGTGTGCGTTCCCTGGCAGCCTATGCTATTCATAAGTTCTTCCAGGAGAGAGATTTTGTTTATGTGCACACCCCTCTCATTACCGGAAGTGACTGTGAAGGTGCCGGAGAAATGTTCCAGGTAACAACCATGGATTTAAGCAACGTTCCAATGACCGAGGACGGAAAAGTAGATTTCTCCCAGGATTTCTTTAATAAGCCAACCAACCTTACGGTCAGCGGTCAGTTAAATGGAGAAACCTATGCCATGGCATTCCGCAACATTTACACGTTTGGACCAACCTTCCGTGCCGAAAATTCCAACACGACCCGTCACGCGGCAGAGTTCTGGATGATTGAGCCGGAAATTGCCTTTGCTGATTTAAAGGACGACATGGTATTAGCTGAAAGCATGATCAAATACATCATCCGCTATGTACTGGAAAATGCTCCGGAGGAAATGAACTTCTTCAATTCCTTTGTGGATAAGGGACTGTTAGAGCGTTTAAACAACGTATTAAATTCTGAGTTTGGTCATGTAACCTACACCGAGGCAATTGAAATCCTCGAAAAGCACAATGACGAGTTTGACTACAAGGTATCCTGGGGCTGTGATTTACAGACCGAGCATGAGCGTTACTTAACCGAGCAGATTTTCAAAAAGCCGGTATTTGTAACCGACTATCCAAAGGATATCAAGGCATTTTACATGAAGTTAAATGAGGATAGCAAGACCGTTGCTGCCATGGACTGCTTGGTTCCTGGCATCGGTGAAATCATCGGCGGCAGCCAGAGAGAGGACGATTACGAAAAGCTGACAAAGAGAATGGACGAACTTGGCTTAAAGAAAGAGGACTACGACTTCTATCTTGATTTAAGAAAGTACGGCTCTGCAAGACATGCAGGCTTTGGTCTTGGCTTTGAACGTTGCGTAATGTATCTCACCGGCATGGGCAACATCCGTGATGTGATTCCATTCCCAAGAACAGTAAATAACTGCGATTTATAATTTTACAGTAATTTCATTGAAGAAGAAAATTTTATCTTATAAAAAGACCGAATCCTGGCTTGATTTTAAAAACGGGATTCGGTCTTTTTTGCCAGCAGGATTTACACCAGCAATGCCGCAATCTGCTGCTTTGTAGCACTCACACTGCCCTGAATCATGGCTTTGCTGCCACCGCAGCGTACATTCAGTTCCTGCCGCAGACTCTGGGCAAGAGTGTTGCAGTCCATGGAAGAACTTCCGATAATAAACTGCCAGCCGTCGGCTTCGTTGCCGGAAAAAATAGCGCACCAGCCGCTGTAACGGGAAGTCAGCTCATTGACGGTGTTGCGCAGGGCAATGGTGTCCATGCGTTCTACAAACAGAATGGCGTGTTCTTGCTTAGAAGGGGCAGGGAGTGTGGAAAGGCTGAGGGCAAGGTATTGTGCCTGAAGCCGGTTGATACGCTCCTGCTGTTGCCGGACATCTTCTTTTATTTTAAAAACAGCATCGGCAACGGCTTCCTGCTTTGCAGATAACGCAACAGATATGGCGGTGACGCTGCTTTGTTTTCGGTTATAGTCGGTAAGGGCACGTTCCCCACAGACAATCGTTAAACGGACACCGCCCCGGTGACTCTGGCAGCTTGTGATCTTTATCATGCCGATGGCTCCGGTAGCGGAAACGTGCGGCGCACAGCAGGCACACACATCCACGCCCGGAATCGTAACAATTCGTACCTGCCCTGCGATTTCAATTTTGCTCCGGTAGGAAAGAGTGGCAAGCTCATCTTTGGATGGATAAGTGATTTCTATCGGAAGGTTCTGCCAGATGACTTCATTGGCACGCTGTTCTATCAGGGCAATCTCTTCCGGGGTCAGAGTACCGTCAAAATCGAGAGTAACCTCATTGACACTCAGATGAAAGCCGACATTCTTGTAACCAAAGCGTTCATGCACCAGACCGGAAATGATATGCTCACCGGAATGCTGCTGCATGAAATCAAAACGCTGCGCCCAGTCTACATGACCGGTAACGGTGGAGCCGACCGGAAATTCTGTTTCAACATAATGATATATCAGGTCATTTTTTATCTGTACATCCAATACGGGAATGCCGTTTAAAGTGCCTTTGTCTGCTGTTTGTCCGCCTTCCTCCGGAAAAAATGCAGTGGCATCAAGTAGAATGGAAAATAACCCGTTTTCTTCCTGTTCACAGGAAACAACAGTGGCAGTAAAGTCAGTCATATCGACATTTTCATAAAAAATCTTTCGCATGGAACCCTCCTTTTTCCTAAAATGTACTTTCGGAATTTTCTGAAAGAAGCATATCAAAAAGATAGCCGGAATGATTCTTCAAAGAAGATTTAGGAAGTACATATTAAGACATTAGTAATCTGCGTTTGAAGATACCGTTTTTAGCGGAATCAGTGCGGTTCTTCGAATAATATTTTTTTAAAAGGCAACAGCGCATACAGCGACACCATGCCAAAAACTCCGCAGGAAATGATTTCGCCAATGCCTACGGTAACGACCAGATACCAGTAGGCATCCTGCAGCCCATAAGCGGTTTTCAATACCCAGGGTACAAGAAATGCGTTTGCCAGAATCGGTGGTACCGGGACAAGAAATTTCAGCCAGGCTGTCTTTTTTGCAGTCTTTGCAATCAGATAAGAACCTACAGCACCGATAAGCGTCGCCAGAGCACCAAACAGGATGTCCAAAAGGGCAGCACCGGACAGCAGATTAAATAAAAGACAGCCAATGGCGAGTCCGGGGATGGACGCTGTGGTAAAATAGGGAAGAATGGTAAGGGCTTCGGAAATGCGCACCTGGATGGCACCGGAATCCAGACCAAATGCCTTGATGGCAAAGCTTAAGACAACGTAGAGTGCTGCAATCATGGCAGCGGTTACAAGTGACGTAACCTTTGTTTTTTTCTTCATAAAATTTTCTCCTTTAGTTTTGTTTTACGAGTGGAAGGTTGCGAACACTCGGTTTTTTTAAGCCCGGCAAGTCCGCCTGCGGACTTGTAATCCTTGCGTAAAAGGATTTTAAACCTTGTTTTTGGGGCATTACAACGGTATGGAGTATAGCATGGAAGTGAAAAAAAAGCAAGTAGGATTCATTGTTGCTGTTCACACCATCGCCCAAATTTCCGCCCAGACGGTACAGATATTCCACTCTGACACGCTCTCGTTCTGTAAAAAGTGTAGCAGACACTAAGCTCAAAACTACCTCACTAAGTGCTGATGATTTTTAATGGTCTTTCGTGGAATATCTATACAACTCGGGCTGGGGTATGGTGAAAGGTTGAAAGGCAACGATTTTCTGAATACAGAGTTTGTAGAAAACGAAGTTGAAGCAGGCATTGGATGTAGCAAAATGAGAGTAGAAGCAGACGCAATTTGACTGTTCCCTGTAATGTTTTATATTTGTACCTACAACACGATATTGGTCTGTGTCGTTCGTAAAATACATACAAATACCTCTTTCACTATTTGTGAATATTATCGCACGATATGTCGGTAATATAAATTCACTTATGGTGAAAGTAAGATAAGGGTAGATTTTTTTGGAGAATAGGTGTAGACTTGGTAGTATCATTAGTGGGGAAGGAGCAGGTAAAATGAAATCGATGCAGGAAGAACAGAGGGAATATGAACATTTTATGGGCGAATTGATTAAAAA
>CAZJAA010000029.1:0-40940 GCA_964544055.1 uncultured Lachnospiraceae bacterium
CAATCATTTCGTCAATTCTTGCTATGTAAGTAGCCACATCCTTGACATTTTCGCAGCGTTCTATCCGTCCATCCGGATATACCTTCTTGGTGGAAGCACCTGCCCCCAATGCCACGATAGTCTGTTTCTCTTCCATAATGAGCACATTATAAATACCTTCTTTTCCTGGTCTGGCATAGCCTATATTTTCCAGATTTTCCGCCATGTTTTTCTGACGGTATAAGTAATATGGCTCATAGCCATGGGATTTTGTATATTCCTGGCAGATTTTCATCATTTCCACCGCTTCCCGCGAACGCATTTCACGATAACGATCCATTTCTGCATTCAGGCGTGCCGCACGTTTTACTGCCAGCGTATGCACCGTCAGACTGTCCGGGGAAAGCTTTTCTATTTCAGCAAGAGTATCTTTCACATCCGCAGCCGTTTCTCCGGTCAGACCGATAATCAGATCCATGTTGATGTTGTCATGCCCGCATTCCCTTGCCATGGCAAAGGCTTCTTTAATCTGAGCAGTTGTATGCCGTCTGCCGATTAAATCCAGTGTTTTTTGCTGCATACTCTGCGGATTGATGGAAATCCGGGTCACTCCGTCTTTTTTCAGCACCAAAAGCTTTTCCTTTATAATGCTGTCCGGTCGCCCGGCTTCCACTGTCCATTCCTGAAGATAGGAAAAATCCAGGGTATTTTTTACTTTTTGCAGCAGACGCTGTAACTGGTCGGCACTTAACGTTGTCGGAGTGCCGCCGCCAATATAAATGCTGACCAGCTTCTTGTCAGGGAAGCAGGTGGCAGCATAGTCAATTTCTTTAAACAGTGCCTCAAGATACGGCTCCACAAAAGCTTCATACTGTTTTAGCGGATAGGAACTGAACGAACAATACAGGCAGATGCTTGGACAAAACGGAATTCCGATATAAATGCTGTAGCTGTCTGCATCTTCAATGCCACAAAGAAGTTTCTGTTCTTTTTTCGCCACTGCAAGGCAAAGCTCTGTTTTTTCCTCAGAACAAAGATACTCCGTTTTAAAATATTCTGCAATACTTTTTTCCGTTTCCTTCTGCATCAGACGCTCCAATGCCTGTTTGGTCGGACGGATGCCCGTGAGCGTTCCCCAGGGAAGCGTTTTTCCTGTTTCCAGGCTGAATATCCCATACAGACTGCGATGCAGATAATTACGGTACATTCTACGTTCAGGCACGCCATCGTTCTGATACAGTCCAAAGGGTCTTACAGAAAAATCTTCCTCTTCCGTATAAGTATTCTTTTCGGTTTGAAAGCGGACGAAAAACTGCTCCGGCATAAGCGTAAGCTCCAAAACCCTGTCCGGCTGCTTTGTTTTTTCTTCCCTTTCTTTTCCGGCAATGACAATGGCGTCCTCCGGATAAAATGCCTTCACTAATGGGCGGATGTCCTGTTCATAATCCTCCCCGGTGATTTTTATTTCTATCATACTGATCCCCATTTCGAGAACATTCTTTTCTTATTACACATATGGATTGTGCTGTTTTTCTTCTTCGATGGTTGTTTCCATACCATGGCCGCTGAGAACCAACGTTTTGTCCGGAAGTACAAATAATTTTTCACGAATGGACGCAGAAATTGCAGAAGCCCTTCCAGAAGGCAGATCCGTTCTTCCCACACTGCCCTGAAACAGCGTATCCCCCGAAAACAGAATATTTTCTGCCTGTACATAATAGCAACAGCTTCCTTCAGTATGTCCGGGAGTGGCAATTACCTGAAAGCATCCGTCCAAATAAGGAAGCTTCTGTCCGTCTGTCAAAAATTCGTCTGCACAAATTCCATATGACATATGCAGAAACTGTTCGGAACAGTTTAAGTCCGGATGCTGTATCAGTTCTTTGTCTGCTTCATGGATGCACACCGGAATCTGGCAGCCATTTCGCAGGGAATCCGCTGCCAGCATATGGTCAAAATGGCCATGCGTTAAAAGAACTGCTTCCGGAGTTACTCCAAGTGCAGTAAGCTCCTGCGTAATTCGTGCAGAATCTGCCGCCGGGTCAATAATTACCGCTTTTTTGGTATCTTCCGTGTAAACAATATAACAATTGGTCCGGACAAGTCCGATAACCAGCCGTTTTACTTCCATAGCCATGCTTCCTTTCTGTCAAATTCATCCGTTTTCTGCTACTCATCGCAACAACTTCCGGTAAAATCTTCCTGTCACAATTTTCGGTTGCGGTTTTCTATCCGCATTGCTGCGGTTTTCTTTCACACACTGTCGCAATTTTCCGCCGCCAGCCGTCTATTTCAGCCGCTTGTCCGCACTACGTCAATAACACTTTCCACCTGACGGATTTTTGTAATCAGATAGCTTAACTGCTCTGCACCATGCACTTCAAAGCCAACTGTAATTGTTGCCGTTCCCTGCTTGCTGATACGGCTGTTAATGGTGGAAATGTCTACTTTATTTTCCGTTAAAATCTTTGTGACATCTAAAAGCACACCACTCCGATTATTCGCAAATACGTTGATTTCCGCAAAGTAAAGATCTTCCCGTTTGTCTTCCAGACGGTTCCATTCTGCAGGAATAAAGCGGATGCGATCTTCATCCGGTGCATTGATGACATTGATGCAGTCGGTACGATGAATCGACACGCCTCGTCCACGGGTAACATAGCCGATGATTTCATCTCCCGGCACTGGGGAACAGCACTTGGAAAAGTGCACTGCCACATCATCAATTCCCTGTACCATAATGCCGGTTTTTGCCTTTACGCTGATTGGTAGCTTTTTCTCATGCACCTCCTGCAAAGATTCCATGAGCTTTTCATCGGTCATTTCTTTCTTCTGCTTTTTATTGTATTCCTCTACCAGGCGGTTAACAATCTGGCCTTCTTTCAGAGCACCGCGTCCAAGTGCCGCAAGCACGGAATCCCAGTCACGGAACCCATATTTGCGCATGCATACCTCCAAAAACTCCGGTTTGCTGATTTCTGTCTGCTTGATTGCCTTTGCCTTACAATATGCTGCCAGCAGGTTTTTTCCATGCTGAATGCTGTCGTCTTTCAGCTCTGATTTAAACCACTGGTTGATTTTATTTTTTGCCTGTGTACTTTTTACGACATTTAACCAGTCCCTGCTTGGTCCTTTGGAATTCTGGGAAGTAATAATCTCCACCCGGTCACCGCTTTGCAGGACATAGTCAATCGTTACCAGTTTTCCATTTACCCGGGCTCCGACCATCTTATTTCCGACCGCACTGTGAATTGCATACGCAAAATCTACAGGAGTAGAACCTGCCGGGAGATTTTTTACATCCCCGGTCGGAGTAAAACAATATACGCTGTCTGAAAACAAGTCCAAGTCATTCTTTAAGCCGCTTAAAAACTCCTTGCTGTCGGACATATCCCTCTGCCATTCCAAAATCTGACGCAGCCAGGCAAGCTTTTCTTCCTCATTGGCCGAGGATTTCACACCATTTTGTGCCTCTTTATATTTCCAGTGGGCAGCAATACCGTACTCTGCCGTTTTGTGCATTTCATAGGTTCTGATTTGAATTTCAAACGGAGTTCCGTTAGGTCCAATTAATGTGGTATGCAGGGACTGATACATATTTGGCTTAGGCATAGCAATGTAGTCCTTAAAACGCCCCGGAATCGGAATATACATTTCATGGAGCACACCAAGCACTGCATAACAGTCTTTTACATCTTCCACCAACACCCGGACTGCAAATAAATCATAAATCTGATCCAGCGTCTTGTTCTGGTTTTTCATTTTCTTGTAAATACTGAAAAAGTGCTTTACTCTTCCGTCTATCTGGGCATCAATGCCGTAGTCCGATATTTTTTCAGCCACCGCATCAATAATTCCGGAAACAAAGGCTTCCCTATCGGATTTGCGCAGGGCAATTTTTTTTGCCAAATCGGCATAAACCTCTGGTTCCAGATACTTTAAAGACAAATCATCCAGTTCAATTTTAATTTTTGAAATACCAAGACGCTGTGCCAAAGGTGCATAAATATCCATGGTTTCCCGGGATTTTTCCTTCTGCTTTTCCGGTGTCTGATACTGCATGGTGCGCTGATTGTGCAGGCGGTCTGCAAGCTTTATCATAATCACTCGAATGTCCTTTGCCATGGCAAGAAACATTTTTCTTAAATTTTCTGCCTGCAATTCTACCTTATCCGCATCATAATTCAACTGCGTCAGCTTTGTTACACCGTCTACCAGAAGCGAAATTTCATCCCCAAATTCTCTGGAGATATCTTCTGTAGTATACTCCGTATCTTCCACCACATCATGCAGAATTCCGGCAACAATAGTTTCTTTATCCAGTTCCAGCTCAGCCAGAGTAATGGCAACACAAAGTGGATGGATAATATATGGTTCTCCGGATTTTCTTTTCTGGTCTTTGTGCAGTTCCTCCGCCAGATGATACGCCTTTTCAATCATGGAAATATCTGTACCCGGCCGGTACTCATATACGGTATCCAGCAATTTTTTGTACAATTCCTGTGGGTCTGTAAAACCCGCAGGCATACTTAAGGATTTTTCTTCAATTGGTTTTTTAATTACGATACCTTTTCTCTTTTCTTCCTGTTCTGCCATATAATCTCCGCACCTTTATCCGTCTGAATCGTTACTCTTTTATTTATTTTCCGGGATATTTAATCACAGAATCTACGATATAGCCCTGCAATTTTTTCCGTCCCTTTAAACCTTCTAATTCCATTAGGAAAACAATTTTTACAACCTGACCGCCAAGCTCCTCTACGAGCTTTGTAATCGCCTCTATCGTGCCTCCGGTTGCTATTAAATCATCCACAATTACAACCTTCTGCCCCGGTTGAATAGCATCCTTATGCATTTCAATTGTTGCTGTACCATACTCCAAATTATATGTTTTTTCAATTGTCTCGCAAGGAAGCTTTCCTTTTTTTCGCACCGGAATAAAGGATTTTTTTAAATTGTATGCTACCGGCACACCAAAAATGAAACCACGGGACTCCGGTCCGACTACTGCATCAAATTCTACGTCCTTTAATAAATCCTGCACACCCTGAATTGCCAGCTGCAGACCATCAGCATCCTGCAAAACGCTGGTAACGTCGCGGAACATAATACCGGGTTCCGGAAAATCTGGAATCGTTCTTACATAGTCTTCCACCTTTTTCATTCTTCACACCTCTTTATTATCTGCCGTTTTATTTTAACCGTGTTACGGCTTTTATTAATAATATGTATTATATCACGTTTTACAGCATATGCAAATAAAAAAATATCCTGAGTTTCCGTATTTTGAAATTTTATCCACTCAAAAGTTCCATTGCAACATAATGGGAACCATTTGCGCAAAGCTTTGCCATACAACCTTTTGAACTGCTGTTACTATGATTACGCCGTTCAAACATATCACATCACATATTACGCTTTTTTTCATATATTAAACATAATACACTTTTCAGGAGTTGTCATGCGTTCCTCACTTTTTCCAGTCACGACCGATATTTCTGCCGATACGGAAGGCGGCTTTCAGGCAGAATTAACCGATATTACAACCAATCTGCCCATCGAAGGAGCCACCGTTTCCATTTCTTCCTTGGATAATCCCACACGTCCGGTCGAAGTACTCCGTACCAATTCTGCCGGATTTACGCCATTTATTAACCTTCCCGCACCACCGTTTGCATTAAGTCAGGAGCCGTCTGATGTCCGACCTTACAGCGAATATGTACTGGACATTTCCGCTCCCGGCTACGAACCAATCCGCATTTCAGGAACAGAAATTCTTTCCGGGGTTACTTCAAAGCAACAGGCACAGCTGCTTCCTGCGGCAACCGGGCTCTCTAATTCCGTCGAGGAATTCAACATTCCGGAGCATACCCTGTATGGCTCTTATCCTCCAAAAATTGCCGAGGCTGAAGTAAAAGAAACCATATCCTCCGGTGAAATTGTTCTTCCGTCTGTTGTCATCCCAGAATTTGTTGTTGTGCACGATGGCACCCCGGCAAACCGTGATGCCAGAAACTACACGATTCGTTACCGCGACTATATCAAAAATGTAGCCTCCAGTGAAATTTATGCTACCTGGCCGGAAGCTACCATTTATGCCAATATTCTTGCCATTTTGTCTTTCACCCTGAACCGTGTTTATACGGAGTGGTATCGTGCCCGTGGCTACAACTTTACCATTACCTCTTCCACTGCCTTTGACCACAAGTGGATTCCTGAACGAAATATCTACGATACGATTGACGCTGCCGTGGACAATATTTTTACCAATTACCTGTCACGTCCTAACGTAAAACAGCCAATTCTTACCCAGTATTGCGACGGCAGACAGGTTTCCTGTCCCGGTCTGATGACCCAATGGGGCAGTAAATCCCTTGGAGATGCCGGTTATACTCCGATCCAGATTTTGCGGAATTACTACGGAAATAATATTTATATCAACTCCACCGAAGAAATTTCCGGCATTCCCGCCTCTTATCCCGGCACTGCCCTCCGCATTGGTTCCAGAGGCAACAGCGTCCTCACCATTCAGGAACAGCTAAATACCATCAGCAATGCGTATCCAAGAATTCCAAAAGTTGCCGAGGATGGCGTTTTCGGGCAGGGAACAGAAACTGCCGTCCGTGAATTTCAGGAAATTTTTGGTTTGACGCCAGACGGCATTGTTGGCTTTAACACCTGGTATAAAATTTCCTCCATCTACGTCGCTGTCAGCCAGATTGCAGAATATGCTTAAAAAAGAAGCCCACCAAAAAAAGAACCGCCCCGCTCCGAAGAAAAATTTATTTTTCTTCAAGGAGCAGGGCAGTTCTTTTTTAAGTGGGCGCATGCCCACGCAGTCCGAAAAACTTAGTTTTTCGAACTTGGGCTTCTTTTTTAAGCAATAACACGTTCTTTTCTATGTGCCGCATGCCCACGCAGTCCGAAAAACTTAGTTTTTCGGACTTGGGCTTCTTTTTTAAGCAATAACCCTTATTTTACCATAACCATATAAATCACGGCTGCCGACACCACCAGCTGGATAATGGCAAAGCGGTATACTGTCTGGGTATTGGACCAGCCGGATACCTTTCTTGCCTGGTCATGCAGCGGTGTCCGCGTATTTTTTAAAATATGAATTTTCAAAAAGCGAAGCAATGCTACCTTAATCAGACCAAGACCGCCATCCAGCATCAGTACCAGTGCAAATGCCAGATAAACAAACGGTCTGCCAGAAATCAGCGCCGCAATGGCAATCAGCGTTCCCATGGCACGGGAGCCGGCATCCCCCATCAGCATGGTGCTTGGCGTGGCATTATGCCAGAGATAGCCAAGCAGGCAAGCCATAAACAGAAGGAGCAGGTAATTAAACGTGCTCTCCTGTCCTAACAAGGCATTCAGAATATAAAAAGAGGCAAGGGTAATCATTGTTAATGTGCCGGACAGACCATCTACACCATCCGCACAGTTTGTCACATTAATGGATGCCCACACCAAAACCACCACCAGAAGTCCAAACAGCGGCACAGGCAGAGTTAGTGTAGTTTCTGTCACTAAAAATGCCACTGTAGTACCGTGATAATTGATGTAGGTGACAGCCACCATAATAGCAATAATTAAATCCAGAACTGCTTTTTTGTACTCTCCCCACGGATTTTTGGAACAGTCATCCAGAAATCCGGTCAACATGGATGCCGCAACTAACAGCAGATAAATAATCCACTCCACCTCAATTGGTGCAAATAAAAGGGCACAGGAAGCAAAAATAAGCACAAACAAAAAGCCCGCACCTCGTGGTTTTCCGGCAGAAAGCTTGCCGTCCACCGCAAAATCCCTGCCCATATCTCTTGGAAGCTTATCCTTGCATTTCCACAAAAGAAGCACCGTAGCAAAAAAAGCGATTAAAATGCCTGCGGTGGCTGTAATACGCAAATTTAATTCAAAAACAGATGCTAACATTTAAACCTCCAGATAACCTTTCAAAAGTTCTATTGTGTTTTCCAGTCCCAGCCGATGCGTACGCTCAATGTTATGGGACGCCTGAACCCCCGGACCAATCAGTGCGCCACAGATATTATTTCCGCCGCGCAGTGCTGCGGTAACATCAGAGCTGTAATGTGGAAATACATCTACTGCATAATCTAGCTTTTTTTCTTTTGCAAGGGAAATCAGCTTTCCGGTAAGTTCATAATCATATGCGCCTCCGGAATCCTTGGCACAAATGGAAACTTTTCTTTCTTCTCCGGCAAGGTCATCACCAACTGCTCCCATGTCCACCGCAATAAATTCCGTAATTTCCTTTGGAATATAGCTGGCACCAAATCCGATTTCCTCATAATTGGAAATAACAATCTGCACATCACATTCCGGGCGATTTCCGGTTTCTTGCATGTGTTTTAAAAGCCCCAAAAGGATTGCTACGGATGCCTTGTCATCCAAATGTCTGGATTTGATATAGCCGCTTTCACATGCCACAAAGCAAGGGTCAAAGCTGATATAATCGCCGGTTGCAATACCAAGTGCTGCAACATCTTCTTTCTTTGCTGCAATTTCATCCAGACGCACTGCCATGTTTTTTTCTTTCCGTTCCATGGTTCTGGCATCATCAAAGGTATGAACTGCCGGAGCCTTTGTCAGAATAGTACCAGTATATGTTTTTCCCTCTCTTGTATGCACCTTGCAATAGGTACTTTCAATGGATTCCATCATAAATCCGCCAATTGAAGTCAAACGCAGCGTTCCATCCGAATTTACGGAACGTACCATGGCACCAAGCGTATCCACATGGGCAGACAGACCAATCACACGGTCCGGTGTTGGATTTTTACCCGGTACATAAATAACCGTACCGCCCTTTTTTAACCGGGCAGACGCAAATCCAAGCTGTTTTGCTTCTTTTTCTACATATTCGATTGCCTGCTTTGTAAAGCCAGACGGACTTGGAATATTGACCAATGCCTCAATCTGGCTCACAACGTAATCAATTTCACTCATTATATTCTCCATTCCGGAGCGTTTTTTTGCGACAAGCCAAAAGAAACAAAGTTTCTTAAAGAAATCCGCACAGGCGTTTTTCTGTCTGCCATCACAGCTTTTTTGTGACGCTCCGGCATAAATAAGCCAACAACTTTCATTGTTTCTTCTAGAAAACAAGGCAGGGACTAAACTGCAAGTTCCTGCCTTGTTCTTACGTTGTTGTAAAATTACTCAACCTCTACTACCCATCCTCTGGTATCTTTAATTTTTCCAAGCTGGATGCCAGTTACTGTATCATAAAGCTTCTGGCTTAATTCACCAATGCCGCCATCTTTAATCTGCATAACGGTATCCTGGAATCTTAAATGTCCGACCGGAGAAATAACTGCTGCTGTACCGGTACCCCATACTTCTTCCATGGTGCCATTTTTACTTGCTTCGTAAAGCTCATCTACGGAAATTTTGCGTTCTTCTACTTCATAACCCCATTCCTTACAAAGGGCAATGACAGAATTTCTTGTAATACCCGGAAGAATGCTGCCGTTTAACATTGGGGTAAGCACCTTGCCGTTAATCTTGAAGAAAATGTTCATGGCACCTACTTCTTCGATGTACTTACGTTCTACGCCATCTAACCAGAGTACCTGGGAATAACCTTCTTCGTGAGCCTTTAACTGTGCTGCCATGGAAGCAACATAGTTACCACCGGTCTTTGCTTCACCGATGCCGCCCTTAACTGCTCTTACATAGTCATCTTCAATCCAGATTTTAACCGGATTTAATCCTTCCGGATAGTAAGCACCAACCGGAGAAAGAATGATAACAAATAAATATGTATCCGATGGACGCACACCAAGGAATGGATCGGTCGCAATAATGAACGGACGGATGTAAAGAGAGGTTCCCGGCTTATTTGGAATCCATGCCTCATCTACCTTAACAACAGTCTTTACTGCCTGAATGAAATCTTCTTCCGGAATTTCAGGAATGCAGAGACGTTTATTTGTGTTGTTGGTTCTCTTTGCGTTCATGTCAGGACGGAATAATAATGCTCTGCCATCTTCTGCTCTGTATGCCTTTAAGCCTTCAAACATTTCCTGACCATAGTGGAATACCATGGCAGATGGTTCTAAGCAGATTGGCTGATACGGTACAACTCTTGGGTCAAACCAACCCTTTCCCTTTTCGTAATTCATCACAAACATATGGTCCGTGAAGATGGTTCCGAAAGTCAATGGGTTGTCTTTTTCTGGCAATGCCTTTGGATTTGTTGTCTTTTCAATTCTGATGTTTAACATAGTATCCTCCATTCCGAGAACGTTCCTTGTATTGAAGAAGTGTCCGGAAATTCACAAACGTGTTTTCCGAAAGTCACATCATGACCCATTTGCGACGTTCTCGGCACAAATAGCCGTGTGTTTATTTTATTTCTTGCGCTCGTATCTGCAGAATTCATATACCAGATCATAATAGGTCTGCTCGTCTGAACTTCCGGTAAGCTCCCATTCCGGATTATCCTCCAGATTTGGGAACCAGACATCTGCGGAATAAGCGTAATCAATCTTAGTTACATGGGCAAGATTGCAGTATGGCAGCATCTGCCGGTAAATTTCACCGCCTCCAATTACATAAACATCTTCGGAAGCGCATTCCTTTACTGCATCCAGTGCCTCTTTGATACTGTGAACCACCACAGCACCCTTTGCATTATAATCTTTTTTTCGCGTAATTACAATATTGGTTCTGTCTTTCAGCAACTGATTTTCCGGAAGACTTTCCCACGTTTTTCGCCCCATAATGACTGCCTTTCCAAGAGTTTCCTGACGAAAAAATTTTTTATCTGCTGGGATACTGACTAAAAGCTCTCCATGACAGCCAATGGCCCAGTTTTTATCTGCTGCTACAATTAAATTCATCACAAATTCTCCTTACTTAAGGCATAGTAACAAAGGGACTCCGCTATTTTTTTCAAAATATATCGGTAACTTCCACTATTCTACGACTATATGGATTTTTTTTCAAGTAAAAATTCCGGAGTTATTACATTTTCTGTTCAGGAACGTTCTACAAAGCCTTTAATTTCCGAGGCAGTTGTGTATTTCTGAACCGTTCCGTTCTTTAATACAATAAGCGTAGGTGCCCGCATGACTCCATACTGATTGACCAGTTCTAAATGTTCTTCTGCATCCACCGTTTCATATTCCGTATCTTTTAAGAATTCTTTTGCAAGTCGGCAATTTGGACAGGTTTTTGTTGTAAACAGAAGAAGTTTCTCTTTTTCATTGCTCTCCGGAGTCAGCTCTGTCATTCCGGTTCTGTGTGTTGTGTCTTTTAACTCACCGACCGGCATTTCCCTTGCTGCTGCCATATCGTAATTAACACGGTTTTTATATTCCTGGCTCTTACCAGCATTCCAGTTCTGAACCGGACGGTAATAACCGGTAATTCTGCTGTAGACCTCGGTACGTTCACCACAGTGCGGACAGGTATATTCTTCACCGGAAATATATCCGTGTGTTTTACAGATAGAATAAACCGGTGACAGCGTATAATATGGCAGCTTATAGTTTTCCGCAATCGTGCGAACCAGCTTTGCCGCCGCCTGCCAGTCCGGAAGCTTTTCTCCAAGAAAAGCATGAAATACCGTTCCGGAAGTATAAAGCGTCTGCAGCTCGTCCTGAATATCCAATGCTTCGAAAATGTCTGCGGTAAAGTCCACCGGCAGATGAGAGCTGTTTGTGTAGTACGGTGTATCGCCCGGCTTTCCGGCTGTGATAATATCCGGATAACGCTTTTTGTCATGCTTGGCAAGACGATACGTTGTCGATTCTGCAGGAGTTGCTTCCAAATTGTATAAATCACCATATTGCTCCTGATAATCGCTTAACCGTTCTCTCATATGATTTAACGTCTTTTTGGTAAATTCCTGCGTTTCCTTATGCGTGAGATCTTTACCAAGCCACCTTGCATTTAATCCAACCTCGTTCATACCAATCAGACCAATCGTGGAAAAATGATTGGCAAAGGTGCCGAGATATCTCTTGGTATATGGATACAGACCTTCTTCCAAAAGCTTGGAAATAATGGTTCTCTTCACCTTTAACGAGCGTGCGGAAATATCCATCATATGGTCCAAACGGGCAAAAAAATCCTGCTCATTTTCGGAAAGATAAGCAATTCTTGGCATATTGATGGTAACTACACCCACAGAACCCGTGCTTTCACCGGAGCCAAAGAAGCCACCTGTTTTCTTTCTGAGTTCACGCAAATCCAGACGAAGACGGCAGCACATGGAGCGCACATCACTTGGCTCCATGTCGCTATTAATATAATTGGAAAAATACGGTGTGCCGTATTTCGCTGTCATTTCAAATAAAAGGCGGTTATTTTCAGTATCTGACCAGTCAAAATCTTTTGTAATGGAATAGGTTGGAATTGGGTACTGGAAGCCTCGTCCATTGGCATCGCCCTCAATCATGGTTTCGATAAATGCCTTGTTGACCATATCCATTTCTTTTTTGCAGTCGCGGTAACAGAAGTCCATTTCTTTTCCGCCTACAATGCAAGGAAGATTGGCAAGGTCGGCAGGTACTGTCCAGTCCAGTGTGATATTGGAAAACGGTGCCTGCGTGCCCCAGCGGCTTGGTGTATTTACACCGTAAATAAACGACTGAATGCACTGTTTCACTTCTTTATAAGACAGATTATCTACTTTTACAAAAGGAGCAAGATAAGTATCAAAGGACGAAAATGCCTGTGCACCTGCCCATTCATTCTGCATGATGCCAAGGAAATTTACCATCTGGTTGCAAAGCGTAGATAAATGGCTTGCCGGAGAGGATGTGATTTTTCCGGTAATTCCTCCTAATCCCTCTTTTATCAGCTGTTTTAACGACCAGCCGGCACAATAACCGGTCAGCATGGATAAATCATGGATATGGATATCTGCATTGCGATGTGCATTGGCAATTTCTTCGTCATAAATTTCAGATAGCCAATAATTTGCCGTAACAGATCCGGAATTATGCAAAATAAGACCGCCCACCGAATAAGTAACCGTGGAGTTTTCTTTTACTCTCCAGTCCAGCTCTTTAACATAGCTGTTGACAATATCCTTGTAGTCTAAAAACGTGGACTTCATGTTGCGGATTTTTTCACGGTTTTTACGATATAAAATATATGCTTTGGCAACATCTGTGTACCCGGTCTGCTCCAAAACGTGCTCCACACTGTCCTGAATATCCTCCACACTGATGGTTTCTTCCTTAATTTTGTCCTGAAAATCCGAGGTGACTCTTAAAGAAAGCAGACTAATAATCTCGTCATTATAGTTTTTCTGTGTTGCGGTAAATGCTTTTGATATTGCATTGGAAATCTTCACCAGATTAAAATTCACAACCTCGCCATCCCGTTTTACTACGCTAATCATACCCTTGTTCTCCTTTCTTTCTCACAGCTCCCATTACCGTCCGTCATACGGCATTCCGATAAACAATCTCTTTCTTATGCCAAAAACAAATCCGTCTGGTTATCATTTTAGCAAAGTAACTTGCCAGCGTCAAGGGCATATTATACAATATCTTGGTTTGATTTTTGTTTGTTTTTACTATATCTTGTGTTTGTTCTACACACGTAAGCCATAATAAAACAAGCAATTGCGGCCGATTTTGTTTCCGTTTTTTCATGCAAAAAATTTTTGCACGCTTCCACATCACATACATTGCAGCAACGTTATCATTCATCTGCTGCCGACTGTTCATATTCATATATTGCCCGCAAAAGTTCTCCAACACTCCATGCCTGCGCATAACAGCCACGTGAAACGGTCGGTGTTCCACCATCATAAATTTCTGCCAGCTGTGCCACACAGCCTTCCGCTAGCCACTCTTTCAATGACCGGATGCCATCGGCTATATGCTGCTGCCAGTCTGTTTTCTCCGGAAAATTCTGTTCCAACATCAGACGGATGCAGGCTCTGTAATATGCGCCCAGCGAAAATGCCCAGACGGTTCCCTGATGATAGGCACAGTCTCTTTGCTGCATCGGTCCGATATAAATTTCATGGAATGCTGCATCCTTGGGAGACAGCGTACGCAGACCTGCCGTTGTATACAGTTCCTGCCGCACTTTTTTAAGGACAAGCATTTCCTTTTCTGTATCCAGCATGGTAAACGGTTGCGTCAATACCCATATCTGGTTGCAGCGCACCTGGTTTTCTTCACTGTTGCCGGAAAGCACGTCCTTTAGACACTGCTCTTTCTCATTCCAGAATTTTTCCAGAAATGACTCTTTCACCTGTTCTGCAAGCTTTGCATATTCCGCTGCTTTTGCCTGATATTCTTCCATTTTTGCAGCACATTCCGAATTTTTTTTCTGCTTCTCTGACTGTGTAAGCTGCTCTCGTACCGTATCGGCTCCATCGTGCAACTGTTTTGCAAATTCTTCCATCACTTTTAAGGCACTGTACCAGTACGCATTGATTTCCACAGGCTTTCCATGTCTTGGAGTCGGCAGATAATCCCCTACCCGCACATCCATCCAGGTCAGTTGTTCCAGACCGGCTCCTGCCTGAATTAAACAATCCGAATCCATACAGATGTGAAAATCCGTGCCTGTTTTATATGCTTCCATAACCTGCTCTAATACCGGAAAAATTTCTTCCGCAAATGCTTCATCGCCGGAAAATTTTACATATTCATAGCTCGCATTGATAAACAAAAGCGGTGCATCCGCAGAATTATACATTGGATTGCAGTCGCCCTCCGGAAACAGGTTCGGAAGCAGTCCATGATGTACATATTTCGCAAAGGTACGCAAAATACTTTTACATGCCTCAAAACGTCCGGTAACCATGGTAATGCCCGGCAATGCAATCATCGTATCCCTGCCCCAGTCCTCAAAAAACGGAAATCCGGCAAGAATCGTTTTTCCTCCGGTGGATTCTCGCTCTGACACATACGCATCGGCACTGACCGAAAGCTGACGACCAAGCTCGGAAGTTGCCCTTGATTTTGCCAACAAATTGTCAATATACTTCTGATGCTTCGAAAGAAGTGTTTCAAAGCCGCCCTGGTCCATTTGTACCGGATTCATACCAAAAATACAGTCCAGCACCGCTTTTTGATATCCGGCCTGGAATGACGTTTCTGGCATTTTTGTCCGTTCCGGTGTTTTGGCCGCCGCTTCTGTTTCTTCCGTCCGTCCGGACAGGTGCAGCACAATTTCATGGTTCATGACCGTACCGCCCTTTTCTTTTCTGCCGTCCCTTTCATCCTGTGAAAAATAAAGTGTACCGAATACCTGCGATGCAAAAGCCGTTATGATTCCATTGGAAGCAACATAAATCGCAGCTTCTCCATTTGTTATTTTTCCATTGTCATAGGAAAACCTGTTTGCCTCTTCCGGCTCAAACGGCGTATTTTTTGCCGTCATACGCAACAGCGGTTTTACAGAAAGCATCACCCTTTTTCCCATGAAATTTGTGATTTCGTACTGTACCGCCACCGTATTTTCCCCATGTACCATCACCATTTTTTTCTTGACCGTGACACCACCTGCCTCAAACTCCCATTCCGGATAGTTATCAAACACAAAGCTTTTCAAATAGCAAAAGCCCTCCAAATCCGGCTGTCCTTTCATCCTCTGGGAAGTCAGCACATATTCACAACCATCCACATAAAGAGTTTCCAGCAGACCAGTAATCATATTCCAGCGCACATTCGGAGCCTTTTTTGCCGCCATAAAAAAAGCCTGATCCCCTCTAGTTAATCCGCCCAACAGGTTCATGCTGTTATAGCCGCCTAGACCATTTGCCATTAAATAACAGTTTTTTTCTCCTTCTTCCAGAGAAGTCCACGCTGTTTTATCAAATACAAATTTCATTTTAATCTCCATTTCTGAGCGACTTTGTCGCAAAGAGGCAAAAGAAACAAAGTTTCTTAAGAAATTCGCACAGGCGATTTCTGTTCTGCCATCACAGCTTTTTGTGACGCTCTCAGCACAAACGCAGACCGCCCATTACAATTACCCTTATTCCTTAAAAAGCTTTAAATAAATTTCTTTTGGCACATACGCCTTCACATACGTTCCCTCTGCACGGTATTCTTCCTCTAAAAGCTGTCCATACTTCCGGACAAGCTGGATTTTGGAAGTTTCCGCATACGGAAAAACATATTCAAAGAACACCTTGCTCTCCCTTAAAATTTTTTCCAGCAGCAAAAGAAGCTCCTCTGCCCCTTCTCCGGTTTTTGCCGCCATCTTTACCGTTTCGTCCGCTTTTAAGTCTTTCCGTGCTTCATCTTCCAGTTCTCCTGCCGCAACTTTTTCCCGGAAGACATCCTGTTTATTAAATATTGTAATTACCTTTTTATCTGTTACACCAAGATTGCGCAGCGTTTCATAGACCACATGCATATGCTTGTAGCAGTCCGGATTGGAAGCATCCACTACATGCAGAATGATATCTGCATATTTTGCTTCTTCCAGCGTGGAACGGAACGCATCGATCAGATGATGCGGAAGCTTCCGTACAAACCCTACCGTATCCGTAAGCAGAATTTGCTGCCCACTTGGCAGTATCAGATTTCTGGTGGTCGGATCCAGCGTTGCAAACAGCTTGTCTTCTTCCAGCACTCCTGCATTGGTCAGATAATTCAGCAGTGTGGATTTTCCGGCATTGGTATATCCTACAATAGAAACAACCGGAATCGGATTTTTATTTCTTGCCGCACGCGCTACTTCTCGTGCCTTTACTACCTCCTCCAGTTCTTTTCCGAGCTGGGAAATGCGGTCTCGGATCAATCTACGATCCATTTCCAGCTTTTTTTCACCTGGTCCTCTGGTTCCAATTCCACCACCAAGCCGTGACAGCACATTGCCCATACCAATCAGGCGAGAAGAACGGTATTTTAACTGTGCCAGCTCAACCTGAATTTTTCCTTCTCTGGTGGAAGCATGCTGCGCAAAAATGTCCAGAATAACCATGGTTCTGTCCATAATCTGACATTCCAGAGCATCCTCCAAATTTTTCATCTGGGCAGGGGAAAGCTCATCATCACAGACAATACCATCTGCCGAAAGCTCCTGCACCATCAAACGTACCTCTTCTATTTTTCCTTTTCCAAGGTAAGTGCCCGGATGTGGCTTTTCCCGGTTCTGGAGCACAAACGCAACGGTATCCGCCCCTGCCGTTTTTACAAGCTCGGCAAGTTCTTCCAAAGACTCCCTTGTATCATCGTTTTCGTCCGTCGCAACACCGACTAAAATCAGTCGTTCTGCCACTTCCTGCGTATTATATAATTCTGCCATTCTACTCTCCATTCCGGAGCGTTTTTTGCAATGGGCGAACAGAAATTTGCGCAGGCGATTTCTGTTCTGCCATCACAGCTATTTGTGACGCTCCGACACAAATAGCCAACAACTTTCATTATTTGTGAAACAACGAGCGAACAACGTTCCTTTCGTTTGAAACAAGCAGCTCCTTATTTTCCAGCCAGATTTTTCAGTTCCTCTAACAGTTCCAAATCACTCTGCTTTACTTTGATGTTAGATGTAATTTTATTCTGCCCCGGTTTTTCCACTGATATTTCAATAATCGTGTCTTCTTCAATGCCACCGGAAAACGCTGCACTTAAAAAGGCAACAAACCGCGGGTGATTTTCTGTAAATTTATTTCTTGCCTTCATCATTTTCATCATAGATGCCGGATTAATCATCACTTTATACCTCATTTCTCTTTTTGCATAATAAGCTGAAACTTTCAGACATTGTTATCATATCACACATTTTTTTTTTCGGCAACTTGTACAGGTACTTGTTTTTGCCGGTTATGAAAAAGTTATCTTATTTCCAATTGCAGTTATGCAATTGGATCATGTATACTCTAGGTAAGTTAAGCTTAACCAAAAACAAAAATTGGAGATTATACAATGGAACATTATTATACACTGAATGAAGTAGCAATGATGACAGGACTAAGCACAAGGACTCTGAGAAATTATTTAATGATGAATGTATTAAATGGGGAGAAATCCGATGGTATCTGGAAATTTACCGAAGAAGATTTGGCAGACTTTTTTCAAAATCCGTATGTGAAACCAAGTCTGCAGTCCAAAAACAAGGCGGTCGTTTTTGATTTTCTATCCCAGAACGAAAAACGTGCCAATGAAATATGCACCATTCTTGATCTGTGTGTAGATTCTCATGCGGCAACAGAGGTGTCCGATTTCTTCTGTAAAGAAATCAACAGGCAAGCTGCCGGTAATATCAAATTTTCCTTTGAGAAAAACGGTTCCTATGTGAGAGTTATTTTAAAAGGATACGAAGATACTGTTATGGAAATTCTGAATGCTTACTATAATCAAGCCCCTGAAAATTCTGTACGGTAGCTTCATACTCGGAACAAAAAATGTGTCTTTGCGTAAGTGTACATCCAAAGTGGAACGTCACAAATACACCCTAATGGCAGACCGGAATGCAGCCCTCTGTGCCTTCCGGTCTGTTGTTTTAAAATTTTAATGAAAGAAAAATACCTTTGCGCCGTGGGAATTCAGTTCTACCGGAAGCTCACCCTCTGCGGTTACTTCTTCGCCGCTCCAGAGTTCTGTTCCGCTTACCTTGTCATAAATTTCCATTTCTGCCAGATTTACTTTGATGCTGCTGTCCGCAGCTCCTGCATTAAATACTGCCACATACTGACCGCCTTCTGCGGAAACTGCCGTCCAGACAATATGCTCAATACCGTCCACCTCTTTGCGCCATACCTGATGGGAATGGCGGGCATTGTGGTGCATTTTTAAGATGTCCTCGTTGGTAAGCAGGTTCATGGTAAACTCATCAAAGCCTGTCATTTCACCGCCAATCATCAGAGGAGAACGGAAAATGCACCAGAGGCTTAACATCGTAATCTGCTCATCCTTGGTAAATTTTGTCCGGTTGTCCTTATTGTACACCTGAAGAATTGGACCCACCGGAAGCATATCGGCATCCGGCCAGTGTCCAGCACCGCTGTGGGTACACCACTTTTCCGCACGGGAGAACATATCATACAAAAGCTCCCACTTATCCCAGAAATCGTCGGTAATGCGCCACATATTGGACACCTGCTTATAAAGCTCGGCTTTTTCAAGCAGGGCAGGTCCCGGAGAAAGACTTAAAATCATTTCTCGTCCGCAGCCATGCAGGGCTTCACTTAACATGACAAGTTCTTCCTCCTCGTGAGGCAGTTCTCTTGCAATATCGTCACACTTAATAAAGTCTACACCCCAGGAAGCATACAGTTCAAAAATGCTGTCATAATACGCTCTGGCGCCTTCCTTGTGCGGGTCTACTCCATACATATCCATGTTCCATGCACAGATGCTGTTTGTTTTTGCGATTTCTCTTGCCGTCTTATTGGTTCCTTTAATCTTTAAATTATTATGTACTGCCTGTCTTGGAATACCACGCATAATGTGGATACCAAACTTTAACCCCAGAGAATGTACATACTCAGCAAGCGGTGCAAAGCCCTTTCCTCCCTTAGAAGACGGGAAACGGTTTTCTGCCGGAATCACGCGGGAATACTCATCCACACATAAATCCGCAAATGGACGGTACTCGTTGTTGACGGCATCCGGTTCATACCACTGGATGTCCACCACAATGTATTCCCATCCGTACTGTTTTAAATGCTTTGCCATAAAATCGGCATTCTGTTTTACGATTTCCTCGGTTACTGCTGCACCATAGCAGTCCCAGCTGTTCCAGCCCATCGGTGCGGTTAATGCTTTCATATTTTCTCCGTTCCGCGGATTTACTGCATTGTGTAAACCGCTGATTCTGTCTAAATTATCAGAAACTCCATTTGCTCTTGTTTCCGCAGTGTTACCGTACAAAAAAGTGCAAGAGTTACCGATTATCACAATTATAAAGGCTGAGAGGAAGAAAGACAAGTCATTCGTTGCGAAAATTTGCTAATACACTGGTATTCTCTTTCATTCGTAAAACCTGTCAGCAAGCTACCAGCAGCTGCTGACGCAGCTTGCCGTTTTACAAATGTGTAGTGAGGTGGACGAATGTGCTGGAAAAGTTGAGGGCATATTTTCAACATTAATTCAACAGGTCACACGACTATGTGGTCACAGAATTTGCAGTTGGATAGGCGGTGGGAAATATAAATGGCGGTCTTTCCGCCTACCAGACGGTCAAATTTCTGGTAAATCTCATATTCTGCCACTGGGTCAAGAGCTGCGGTCGATTCATCCAGAATGACGATCGGAGCGTTGCGGTACAGAGCACGGCTGATAGCCGTTTTAAGGCAAGATAACCAATGTAAAAATAGCTGATGGCATGCCCATGGACATAATGAAAGTATTAACTTTAATACTTGTCATCTTTGCTATCTTGACATACCTGGATAACCATTATAACCATGATAGTCATAAAAAGAAATAGCATCCGGCCCTCATAATGTCAGATGCTAAATTTCTTTTAATTTTCATTTAACTGAGAGCAATCGGAGTTTGATTCCGAATACCTTTCTGACTAAATTGTACCACAGAGGGCTTGAGAAATCAAGTCCTCTTCTGCTTGAGTTTCCATATTTTTAGTTACTACTGGAGCAATTAGCGTTTGCTTCCGGCAGCCAGACCCGCATTTCATTCAAGCCGCGGTTTCCCCAGGCATAGTATGGAACCGCCGTAATAGTAACCGGAACAGTCTCCGGTTTCCGATCAAGGTAAAGCTCCTCCGTGCGTTTTGTGCGTACTCCCGGCACCTTTAAAACGCGGACACCGGACAGAAGCTCCGGTTGGTAAGCTTCCGTGGCAATTTTACCATCACAAATGGAAAGTCCCAGCACATCTTCTTCATTGTCCACACCCTCCACGCAGTAAATCAGCGGACCGCGGCGCAATGCCACCCTGCCGTTATCGGCTGCGACTGCCGGATTGGCATAAATACGTTCGCCATGCATGCTGAAATGACACCGGATGACATCTCCGTCTGCAAATGCACCGGAAAGGTACAGATAACCATTTTCCAGACGAGCCTCTTTCGTTACTTCGATGCCGTGCTCCTCTGTCTTCATGCAGACGGTTGTGTCATTTTTCTTGACCGTTAACTTCCGGCACCAGCCCGGCAGACGAATGGCAAGTGTAACATCTGCCGTCTGTTCTTCCTTCGTTTTCATGTGGTATACCACATCCGCGTCATACGGATACCCAGTTTCCACTTTTATTTTTACCCCTTTGCTTTCCATGAAATCCAGTTCTCCACCCACATACAGATGAGAAAATACCGTATCGGAGGTTTCACTCCAGGCATACTCTGCAATGGAAGTCAGGGTTCTTGCCACGTTTGGAGGACAGCAGGCGCAGCCAAACCACGCCGGACGCTCCGGCAGGGCATGACGATGTGTTACCGCTTCCCCGGAAATACCCGGAATCACCTCTAACGGATTGACATAAAAGAATCGTTTTCCATCTAACTGCATTCCGGCAAGCACGGTATTATAAAGTGCACGCTCCATCTCATCAGCATAACGGCTGTCCTTTTTTAACTGAAGCATCCGTCTTGCAAAGAACATCAGTCCAATGGAAGCACACGTTTCTGCGTAGGCAGTATCATTTGGGAGATGATAGTCCTTTGTAAATGCCTCTCCCAGATTTGTGGAACCAATGCCGCCTGTCACATACATCCGCTGCTTTGTCATGTTGTCCCACAAGACTTCACAGGCGTGTGCTAGCTCCTTCTCTCCGGTTTCTGCCGCCAGATGTGCCATGCCCGTATATAAATATACCGCACGCACCGAATGTCCGGTTGCTTTGGTAAGCGCACGCACCGGAGCCTGATTCTGGGCATATTCCCTGTCGTAACGATCCATGCCCCACACAACCCAGTCACGTTTTTCGCATTCCTTTACATAATAATCTGCATCCACGCCTCTTACATTAATAAAATGAGCTGCAAGCTCCAGATACTTTTCTTCCTTTGTTGCCTCGTACAGACGCAGCAGAGCAAGCTCCACCTCCGGATGTCCCGGATAACCCTCTGCCCCTTCTTCGATAAAATGACGAAAAATGCAGTCCGCATTTTTCGTCATGATGTTAAGCAGCGAATCCTTTCCGGTTGCTTCGTAATATGCCACGGCTGCCTCCATCATGTGACCGGAGCAGTAAAGCTCGTGCCCCTCCTGCAGATTCGTCCATTTCTTTTCCAGTGCCTTTACCGTAAAATATGTGTTTAAGTAACCGTCCTGTTGCTGGGCACGTCCAATCAGTGCAATGATTTCATCCACACGCTTTTCCAGTTCTTTATCCGGATGATGCACCAGCGAATATGCCACTGCTTCCAGCCACTTTGCCACATCCGAATCCTGAAAGACCATGCCGTAAAATTCTTCCTCGCAGGTGCCTTCTTCCAGCAGCTTTGCTGCCTGACGGAAATTTTCTATAGCGTGGCTCTTTTCTGCCTCCGGAATTTCATCCCGCAGTGCCTTTTCCTGATACGGGATTACCTGCTCCACCACCAGTTTCTCGTATTTTCCAAAAAAATTGTCATATAAACGAAACGCTTTTAATAAACTGCCCATACGTTCTAAAAACCTCCCTTTTTGTAAATGTGTTCCCGGAATCTTTTCCTGTATTTTTACTACACCTTAAAGCTACCCTATTTTCAGAAATATTACAAGCATTTCGAGAAAGTTCGTGAGTTTTTTACACCAATCTTTGACATTTCACACCCGGCATTCTGATTATTGTTTAAAAATCTTCTTCTTTGTTTATACTTTCTTTACTGAAGCTTTACCAAATTTCACGCCAAGACATGCTATACTAAAAAGGTGCATCTATCACAGTCACAGAAAGGAGACTCAAACCTTGAAATTCTATTGTGAAGAAATTGAAAAGGTACTGAACGAAACAAAAAGCTCCGCAAACGGTCTTACCTCGGCAGAGGCCGGACAACGTCTTGCGGAAAACGGAAAAAACAAACTTGCCGAAGCAAAAAAGGATTCTCTCTTAAAGCGGTTCTTTCACCAGATGACCGACCCGATGATTATCATTCTTCTGGTCGCCGCTGCTATCAGTGGTGTTCTGGCGGTGGCAGAGGGAGAAAGCTTTGCCGATGTCATTATCATCCTTGCCGTTGTCATTATCAACGCAGTCCTCGGTGTATACCAGGAAAGCAAGGCAGAAAAAGCCATCGAGGCACTGCAGGAAATGTCAGCCGCCACTTCCAGAGTATTACGCGACGGAAAAATCACCTCCGTCCGCAGTGAGGATTTGGTAATCGGCGACATTGTATTATTAGAAGCAGGCGATGCAGTTCCTGCCGATGGACGGCTCATCGAAAATGCCAGCTTAAAAATCGAAGAAGCTGCATTGACCGGAGAATCTGTCCCTGTTACCAAATTTATTGATTTCATCCAGCTTTCCGACACCGCAAACGATATTCCACTCGGTGACCGCAAAAACATGGTTTACATGGGTTCCACCGTAGTGTACGGACGTGGTGCCGCCGTTATCACTGCAACCGGTATGGATACCGAAATGGGAAAAATTGCAGATGCTCTGGCAAACGCAGAAGAAGGACAAACCCCTCTTCAGATAAAGCTTTCCCAGTTGTCAAAAATTCTTACCTGGCTCGTGCTGGGCATTTGTATTATCATCTTTGCCGTGCAGATTATTCGTGCCGGCGGGTTTGGCTTTGAAACTATTTTAAGCTCCTTTATGGTTGCAGTTTCTCTTGCTGTTGCCGCAATTCCGGAGGGTCTTGCCGCAGTAGTTACCGTAGTGCTTTCCATCGGCGTAACCAATATGTCCAGGCGAAACGCCATCATCCGCCGCCTCACAGCCGTAGAAACTCTCGGCTGTGCCCAGATTATCTGCTCCGATAAAACCGGCACTCTTACGCAGAATAAAATGACCGTTGTGGACTGCTTCTGTGAGGACGAAAAGCATCTGGCTTCTGCCATGGCACTCTGCTGTGATGCGGAGCTTGACAAAGACGGCACAGTGACCGGTGAGCCTACCGAAGCCGCTCTCGTTGTCTGGGCAAACAAGCTTCAGCTTCCAAAATATACGTTAAAAACAGAGCAGCCAAGAAGCGGAGAAGCACCATTTGACTCTGGCAGAAAAATGATGTCCACCGTTCACCGAACGGCAGCCGGATTTATCCAGTATACAAAAGGTGCGCCGGATGTCATTCTTGACCGCTGTACCCACTATCTGAAAGACAACCGTCCTGTTCCTATGACAGAGGAATACCGGGCAGAAATTTTAAAAGCCAACAAGGCAATGGCAGACAGAGCCCTGCGTGTTCTTGCCTGTGCCGAACGAAGCTACACGGCAGAGCCTGCTTCCTATGAAGCAGAGGATTTAGAAAAAGCACTCTGTTTTACCGGTCTTTGCGGCATGATTGACCCGGTTCGTCCGGAGGTTTGCGATGCCATCAGCGAATGCAAGAGTGCCGGCATCCGTGCCATCATGATTACCGGTGACCATATTGACACCGCCATGGCAATTGCCAGAGAGCTTGGCATCCTGACGGAAGGAAAGCGTGCAATTACCGGAAGCCAGTTAAATGACATGAGCGATGAGGAATTTGCAAAAGTGCTTGAAAGCATCTCCGTTTACGCAAGAGTACAGCCGGAGCATAAAACCCGGATTGTCAATGCATGGCGTGCCGCAGGCTACGTTACCGCCATGACCGGTGACGGTGTAAATGATGCTCCGTCCATTAAATCTGCCGATATCGGTGTTGGCATGGGTATCACAGGTACGGACGTTACCAAAAACGTTGCCGACATGGTTCTCACGGATGACAACTTTGCCACCATTGTAGGTGCCGTTGAAGAGGGCCGCCGTATTTATGACAACATCCGTAAGGCAATTCAGTTTCTTCTTGGCTCCAACATGAGTGAGGTTATCAGTATTTTTGTAGCAACGCTTATGGGCTTTACCATTTTAAAACCGGTACATCTTCTTTGGATTAACCTTGTTACCGACTGCTTCCCGGCACTTGCCCTTGGTATGGAAAAGGCTGAACCGGATATTATGCAGCGTAAACCCCGTGATGCCAAAGCAGGCGTATTTGCCGGCGGCATGGGCTTCGACGTAGCCTATCAGGGGCTGATGGTTGCCGTGCTCGTTCTTGTTTCTTTCTTCTTAGGGCATTACATGGAAACCGGAAGCTTTGCCATTACCGACAGCACACACGGCACTACTATGGCATTCCTTACCATGTCCATGGCAGAAATCTTTCACAGCTTTAATATGCGTTCCCAGAGAAGCAGCATTTTTAAGCTGAACGGACAGAACCTGATTCTTCTCCTTGCGGCCGCAGGAACTCTCGTGGCAACCACCCTTGTCTGTGAGGTTCCGGTGCTTGCAGCCGCTTTCCAGTTTACAAGCGTAAGTCTGGACGAATACCTCGTTGCCATCGGGCTTGGCATTTTAGTCATTCCGATTGTCGAGCTCGTTAAGCTTTTGCAACGTAAAACAGCCAAATCCTAACTTCTCTTTCAGCAAAGCGGTGGCTTCCCAAATGTTCTTTGAGGAAGCCACCGCCTTTTTTTCTCTTATTCATTTATTTCATAAATACAAAATTTTTTAACTCAAACAGGATCTTGCCTTCAAAGCAGGCTGCCATCCAGCCAAGTTCCTTATAATGCGTTGTCACCTTGAAAAATACGGAATGCCGTCCGGTCACTGCTTTCACAATCGCCTTTACCACACCGCTGTCACGACCGATGGCACAGGTGCCGATTTCTTCTCCCTCTTCACCATCAATGAGAATATGCAGTATAGAGTCACAGCCTAGACCATTGATTTCTGCACAAAATTCCATGGTTTTGCTGGAGTTATCCACACCAAAATCAAAATATTTGTAGCCAAGCACACTGCCATCCTGAATATTGGTTACTACACGGTCAAACACATTTTTTTCAGTCACATACGGTCCGTTTTTTAACACACAGGCATATTCCGCCGGAGTGATACGGTATGGAAGCAACGCTTCTTCAAAGCCGAGTGATGTCATTTCCACGGTTGGAATGGTGCCATCCGGCAGAATTTCAATTTTTTCCACACAGCCACGTCTGGACATAATGGTACGGTTCGTCATGCGATGGTAAAATACATACCACTGGCCGTTTATGCAGGCTATGGAGCCATGGTTGTTGCCGCCCGGATAATCCACACCGTTGTCTACAATGTAGCCACGGTACTGAAATGGCCCAGTTGGTGACTTTGAGGTGGCATAAGCAAGCCGGCTGCCCCTCTTTGGAGAATATATCATATAATAGGTGTCGCCAACCTTACGCGGTGAGGCTGCTTCAAAGAAAAAACTTTCTTCCTCACAAAAACCGTCTTTTTCACGTTTTTCCACCGGAATAAAATGCTCCACACAGGTGTTATCCAGCACCTCATACATCGTTTCCGGATTGATTTGCGCCAGAAAGGAACGCTCGTAGCCACAGTAAATATAAACCTTTCCGTCATCATCCACCAAAACCCCCGGATCAATAAACCATCCATTGCAGCAGATGTCGTCCGGAATCGAATATTTGTACGGTGCAATCAGCCGGAATGGCCCTTCCGGGCGGTCGCTGACCGCCACACAGCCCTTTGCATTCACAATATACGCAAACAGATAGTATTTCCCATCCTTTTCTACTACATCCGGGGCGTACAGATGACAGCGTTCATCCGTCCAGTCCGTATCGGACGCATGGTCACGGTCTGCCCTTGTGTGAAAAATATCTCCGTGACAGGTCCAGTCGTTTAAGTTGTCAAGCGGTGCGCTCCAGCATTTTAACACATAATCGCAAAAGTGATCCGAGCCTGCCTCATCATGGGAACCATACACATACATGCGGTTTCCAAACACTCTCGGCTCGCCGTCCGGAATGTATTCCCAGGACGGTAAATATGGATTTGGCATATTCTTTTCCTCCAATGGCAAATTCTTCTACTATTGTAAACGTTATTTCTGCTCTCTGGTTATGTGGAAACTGATGTACTAGTTTGCACCGTTCTGCTTTTCATTCTTTTTCTCTTTTTCGTTTTCTTTGCGCTTTTTAAAGAATAACAAGGCTGCAGCGAACAGTATAAAAACCGTAGATAATACAGCAGCCGGTATTATTAAGCCACCGTCTTTATTTGCATCGGTCATCGGTATCGCAGTCGGTGTTACGGTCGGTGCCTCCGTCGGTGTCGCAGTCGGCGTTACAGTTGGTGTCGCAGTCGGTGTCACGGTCGGTGTCACGGTCGGAATTGGCGTTGGCGTTGGATTTAGCGTAAACTTTGCATACAAGGTCAGATTTTCGGTCTGTGTATCAGAAATCGAAGTAATCTTTACCGTAAATTCCGCATCCGTATACCAGCCCTCAAAGGTATAACCGTCCTTCGTTGCTGCAGCAAGTGCTACAACGCCTTCTCCGTAAATATACTCTGTAGGATTTTCCTCTGCATTGGTTCCACCGTCCAGCATATAGTTGATGTGATAGGTATTCTGCGTGAACTTGGCATACAACGTTATATTTTCTGTCAGAGTCTCTGGAATGGATGTGATGCGTACCGTACATTCTGCATCTGTATACCAACCGTCAAACGTATAGCCGTTCTTCTCTGCCGGCGCAAGATTTTCCAAACCAGTTCCAAAGGTGTAGCCTTCCGGATTTCCGGCTCCGTTTGTGCCTCCGTTTAATTCATAGGTAATCGTATAGGTTGTTCCTGTAAATTTAGCATATAACGTCATTTCTCCGGTTTCTGTTTCCGAAATGGACGATACCCTTGTTTGAAAAGAGGCATCCGCATACCAGCCGTTAAAATGACAGCCTTTCCTTTCGGCATCTGTAAAACTCTTTACACCAGTTCCATAAGTGTAAGAAGCCGGATTGGCCGCAGCATTGGTTCCATTATTTAAAACATAAGTAATCGGATAGGTTTCCGGTGTAAACTTCGCATATAACGTTATCTTGCCAGTCTGCACCTCAGAAATATCAGTTACCTTTCTTGTAAAATTCACATCACTGTACCAGCCGTCAAACGTATAGCCGGTTTTGACAGCATCTGCAAAGCTCTTCACTCCTATTCCATAAGTATAAGAAGCCGGATTATCCACATCATTGGTGCCACCGTCTGTTTCATATGCAATCTCATAAACAGCCGACGCAAACTTTGCGTACAACGTTACTTCTCCAACCATGGTATTCGAAATGCCGATTACCTTTGCCGTGCAGGAAGCATCACTGTACCAACCATCAAACGTATAGCCGGTTCTACCTGCATCTGCAAAAGCTTTCACTCCGGTTCCATAGGTGTACATGGACGGATTTTCTGCCGCATTAATTCCGTTGTTTAACACATAATTAATCCGGTAAGTATCCGGTGTGAACTTCGCATACAGAACTACCTTACCTATTTGTGAAACAGGAATGTGCGTTACCTTTGTAGTAAACAACGCATCGCTGTACCAGCCGTCAAACGTATAGCCGTTCTTACTTGCATCCGCAAAACTCCTGATTCCGGTTCCATAGGTATATTTTTCCGGATTTACTGCTGCATTGTTGCCGCCGTCTAACTTATACTCTATTTCATAAGTAACTTCCGTTATCGTTCCGGTGCTTCCACCGCCCATACTACTGGAAGATCTTCTTGTAAATCTGGCATATAAAACCACATTTCCTGTCCGATCCGCAGGGATGGAGGTTACCCGGTTTGTAAAAGAGGCATCACTATACCAGCCGTTAAATGTGTAACCAGATTTAGTGGCAGAAGCAAAGCTGCTCACTCCTGTTCCGTAGACATAGGCTGTCGGATTTGTGGAAGCATTGGTACCGTCATTCAGTTCATAAGTAATCTGATAACGATTTGCAGTAAATTTGGCATATAATGTCACATTTTCCATCTGCGTTCCGGAAATTCCAGTTACTTCCATGGTAAAGGAAGAATCGCTATACCAGCCGTTAAACGTGTAACCCAGCTTCGTGGCAGACTTCAGCTCCGATACCCCTGTTCCAATTGTATAAGAGGACGGATTTTCAGAACTGTTTGTTCCACCATCTAACACATAAGTAATTGTGCGAGACTGTGGTGTAAACTTCGCATATAAAGAATAATTTCCTACTGTTGTTGGCGAAATAGAGGTTACTTTTGCATTTTCTGCATAATTCGACAACGTATACCAGCCACCAAACGTGTAACCCTCTTTCTGGCAGTCATAAAACTGTGCTACACCTGTGCCATAGGTATATTCCGTCGGATTCGTATTTGGGTTCAAAGAGGTTGCATCTACGTTATAGTAGGTAATCGTATAGGTGTTTGGCTCGAATTTAGCATATAACATTACGTTTTCTGTTTTGTCACCAGAAATCGAAGTTACCTTGTTTCCGGTAAAGTCTGCATTCGCATACCAGCCTTGAAACGTGTACCCGGTACCAGCAATGGCATCCTTGATTGAGCCTTCTGCAATGCCCTGACCGTAAATAAAAGTGACCGGATTCTCTACTGGATTGGTGCCCTTGCCCACTGTGTCATAAAAAATGCTGTAGGTAGTTGGCTCGTATTTGGCATATAAATTTACATCTGCGTTGTCCGTTGAGGAAAAATAGTATTTCTTCGTTCCGTTCTGGAAGTCAGGAGTGGTATACCAGCCGTCAAACGCATGACCTGTTTTGGATGCAGCGTACAGGTCAAATGCTTGTGTTCCATAGATATAGCTGGTTGGATTCTCCGCATGGTTTGCACCACCGTTCAGATAATAGGTAATGGTATACGTTTTCGGTTTGAATTTAGCATACAAAATTACGTCATTTGCTGTGTCGCCGGAAATCGAAGCTACCTTGTTTCCGGTAAAATTCAGATTATCATACCAGCCGTCAAACGTGTACCCGGTGCCAGCAACGGCATCCTTGATTGAACCTGCTGCGATGCCCTGACCGTAAGTAAATTGGGTCGGATTCTCGGCCGGATTGGTGCCCTTGTGTTCTGTGTCATAAGAAATGTTATAAGTACTCGGTATAAATTTAGCATATAAATTTACATTCTCGTTGTCCGTTGAGGAAATGTATTCCTTCTCTGTTCCGTTCTGGAAGTCAGAAGTCGTATACCAGCCTTGAAACGTATGACCTGTTTTGGATGCGCCATTCAGCACAATCTCCTGTGTTCCATAAGAATAATTGGCTGGGTTTCCTTCTCCATTGGTTCCACCGTTTAATTCATAGGTAATCGTATAGTTTTTCGGTGTAAATTTGGCATATAAAATTACGTTGCTTGCTGTGTCGCCGGAAATCGAAATTATCTTGTTTCCGGTAAAATTCGGATTATCATACCAGCCGTCAAACGTGTAATACTCCTTGTTTGCAGATATACCGGTTAACGAAGTATCATATCCATAGTAATGATTTTCTGGATAACCAGCTGACATATTTGCAGCCAATATTTGTGTAGTTCCTTCCATATATTGAATGGAATATTCGTTGGAAAATTTAGGTTTTAGCAAAAGATTCTTCTGCCATGTCGTTGGAATTGTCTGGTTTGGTACTTCTGTACCACTGTTTGCTTCCTCGCTCGTTACATCATACCAGCCAAGAAATTTCCAACCTGTTTTTGTAGCCGAAGAAAGTATTACATTTTCTTCACCAAGTGTATAAGAAGTAGGATTCGTAGTTGGAGATGTATAGGATTCACCAGCAAAATCCTTAGCTGAATAGTTAATATTAAACTCTTGCGTATATTTTGCATACAAGTGTTTTGTTTCGTCAAGCTGAATGTCTATCGTAGTTTCCTGTGTGGTATAACTTGCATCACTATACCAACCAGTAAATTTCCAACCAGCTTTCGTTGGCACAGGAGCACCAGATAATTCTTTTGTAGTATTACTTGTAAAATATTCCGTATAAGTATCTGTATGGTCAGTACTATCAACGGTTACCGTTCCACCATCCAGATTATAGATAATCTTGCCTTTCATGACAGGTTGCAAAACAATTCTGTCAAAATAACCAGCAGAACCCAATACTTCTTTAACTTTCCAACATACAAAATCTTGGTTTTCTGAGTTAGTTATCTGCTGGTATGTTTTCACTGTATGACATTCTGTCTGAGGAATATCCACGTAATCTGAAGAACCTATATATGTAATTCTAAGGAAATTATACGACTGTCCAGCTTTCGCCCTAAACACATCTCCAGGATATATAAGAGTACCTGCTTGTACGAAATTCTGATTATAATCACTTTCATACTCTGCTGCAGATGCCTTTATTGGCGCCGCATCGCACAGCAAAAGCAACATTGCCAGACAAAATGCCCAAAAACGCTTTTTTCTTTTCTTAACTTCTTTACTCATTTTCCTATCTCCCCTTTTTTAAAATATATTTTAAATGTCGAAAGCCATCTCGAACCGTTCTTAGCTTGGAGCTTCGTTCAAACCTGCAGTTGCCAAGTGTGACCGGAACCTGACCGATGCCAAGTCCGCAGGCGGCAGCTTCCGCAATCAGTTCCGTGGCAAATTCCATGCCCTCCGTGCAAAGTTCCAGATGTTCTGCAGTTTGGCGTGTAAACCCACGCAAGCCGCAATGAAAGTCATATACCTGCGAGTGAAACCGTTTTCCTGCCAGAAAGGAAAGCACACGCACGCCCATGCGGTGCGACCATGGCATACTGCCCGGCTCCATGCCGCCAGCATAACGGTTGCCGATTACCATATCGCATTTGTTTTCTGCCAAAAGTTGGTACATTTCCTCCATGTGTTCAAAATCGTAAGTGGTATCACAGTCCCCCATGATGATGACGCTGCCTCTGGTATGAATGATGCCGGTCTTCAACGCATTTCCATATCCAATGCTTTGTTCTGTCACAACTCTTGCTCCATGCAGTGCGGCAACTGCCGCAGAAGCATCAGTTGAAGCATTATCCACCACGAGCACTTCTCCCGAAATGTGATGATTCTGCATAAATTTTTTGGCTTGCTGAATGCAATATGCCACTGTATTTTCTTCATTTCGGCAGGGCATTACGACGGATAGTGCAAGACTTTCTTTTTCAAGCAGTTCCATGAAAAAAACACCTCCCATCCGTCAATTCTTCCAGCACAAGCACCACCGCCAAAATCGTTGTCATCTGCGCTCGATAAGTAAAGAAAAAGTGCAGATATGAATGATTGAGCAACACGCAATATCTGAAATAAGGCACAAATCCCAGAAGTGCATATAGCAAAATGCTTTCTTTGCGAATATTCTTTTTATGGTAAACATAACCAATGTATCCTGCCAGCAGTACAAGCATAAAACCGACCGCAGTACCTAAACCGCCATAGTCAAACGGAAACAGGCAACCAACGTTGCGGGCAATTACCTTCGGAATATAGTTCCACCAGCCGCCGACCGTTACCCCAAGCCTTTCTTCTACATGTCCGGTTATGTAAGGTAGCACATTTTCTTTCAGCACTGCCGCAGCAAGCAACCATTTCATCACCCACATACCAGCATAACCCATTCCCCAGAAAACTGCCGCACGTCCAGCATCCAGGAAACGCCGTTTCCATGCTTTTTGGGGATTTTTACGCTGGTCTTTCCACAAAACAAGCAAAAGAGGGACAAGCAACGTAAGTGTTTCTGTTGTCAGAAAATCCAGAAAACTGGTAAGCATTCCGGCAAGCAGAAAAAAAATTCCCAACGTCCGATGTTTGCTGCCCATGACAAGCTGCTTATTTTCCATGGCAGACGGATTGCCCTTGATTCCGGCAAGCTTCCAAGCAATGATGGAAAGCACCAGCATCAGCAGAAATGTCCATGTATATTCCAGCGAAAACGGCACATACCATGCAGAAACCGCCAGCAGTCCTGTTGCCACGCCCAGTGCGAGTGCAAAAGCTTTTTGCTTTATCAGCAGTATAAGAAGCATCAGAATTAATATTACAAGCATAATGCCGTTTATTACATAAATCTGCGGCAGTGTAAAAAAAACAAGCAGTGGACGCACCATTATATTGGCACCGTGCCAATAACGCAGATATTCCTGATTTGCTTCGTAACCCTGTGTTACTGCATCCAGCAGATTTTCATTTTCATTCTGCCACGGAGTATAATAATAAGCAGAGTGCACGACGGAACTAAGTGGTTCCTCCGCATCATACTGCCATGCAATTGCCAGCAGTATTGAGTCCGCATACCGATCTATTTTGCTACCGTCCACGTTTTCTGCCAGCTTGTCAAACAATTCTCCCTCGCACAAATATTCTGCCGATTTCTGCATATTTTCTGAAATTGCAGAGCGTGGAATCTGAGCCGCAAGAACTAAAAGTCCTGTGAGTGTCAGCACCGCAAGGGTGAAAAAAATTATATAAGTTAAAATATCTTTTATTCTTTGCATATTATTTTCACTTTTATCATTGACCATGCTTTCGTTTTTATTATTACTTCACTATCCATTTTATACCAACGTATATTTCCTGTCAACAATAACACTCTGCTGAACTTTTGATTTTTCCGATTCTCCGAGACAGACATACTGTTATCATTCTTTTCCTCCATATTATAGTGCTTTTTTACGCTTCATGCAAGATTTTTTTCGGAACCGTATACTTCTTATCAAACAAGCAACAGTAACACATCAAGATTCTTCTTTGTTTTCTTATATGATTCTAAATGAAAAAAGAACCGCTTTCCACGGTTCTTTTTTCAAGAAGCACACTATTATAATAAGGAAGTTGTCAACGATTCTCTGTTTTATTTCTTCTGACTGCCGCAACCCTGACCTGCTTTTTTTGCTGCGCATTCCTTGGCATACGGACACCCAATGCAGCGCCCCTTCTTTTTCTCCTTGCGGATATAATAGATTGCAGCAACTGCAATAGCAAGCACCAGAACAATAATCAAAACATCTGTCAGTGTCATACAAATACTCCTTTATTACTTTTCCAACTGATACTCTTCTTTAAACTTCTTTTCGGAATTTCGAATAATCAGTATCAGCACAACTACCATAACAAGAATGGCAAGTAAGCCTGGTACAAAGCCGGCACCAAGAGCTCCTGTACTAATCAGGGTTCCAATCTGGAATACCATGAATCCAACAACAAAGCCGGTGCAAAGCTGTAATGCAATGCCGCCCCACAGCCACTTTTTACTCTGCATTTCGGAGTTCATGGCACCAAGCGCTGCAAAGCAAGGCGGTGTGTAAAGGTTGAACATCAGGTAAGCAAGTGCTGCCATCTTGGTAATTCCAAGGGCCGTTGCAACAATGTTTCCATCACCTACCAGTGCCAGTTCTTCTGTATCAATAACTGCGGATAATCCATAACATACAGCGATTGTACCAACTACGTTTTCCTTGGCAATAAAACCGGTTACTGCTGCTGCCGCAAGCTGCCAAGCAGCCACACCAACTACCGGTACAAGAAGATAAGCAATTGGAGAAGCAACGGTAGCAAGAATGGAAGTGTCCTCCATGCCCTCTTCTACTAACTGCAGGCTCCAGTTGAAGCTCTGCATAATCTGTACTACAGCGTTGCAGACAAGGATGATGGTACCTGCCTTGATGATATATGCCTTACCTCTGTCTAGCATGGAAACACAAGCTCGGATAATGCTCGGAGTTTTGTATTCCGGAAGCTCGATGATGAAGAAAGACTTTCTGTACTTATAACCTGTAATCTTCTTTACTAAAAGTGCACCAAGCAAAATTAACACAATGCCGGAAAAATACATCAATGGTGCTACCCATACTGCATTACCGAAGAATGCACCTGCAAACAGGGAAATAACCGGAAGCTTCGCACCGCAAGGCATAAACGGTGTCAGCATTGCTGTTGCGCGGCGTTCTCTTTCATTACGGATGGTACGGGATGCCATAACACCAGGAATGGCACAGCCGATAGCGATAACCATAGGAATTACGGATTTACCGGAAAGACCTACTCTCTTGAAAATTGGGTCAAGTACAACGGTTGCACGCGCCATATAACCGCAGTCTTCCAGTAACGCAATCAGGAAGTACATTACCATTACCAGAGGAAGGAAACCAACCACGGCAATCAGACCGCCAATGATACCATCTACTAACAGAGACTGTAAAAATGGGTTTGCGTTTTCCACAAGACCTGCAACAAATTCCTGGAAAGATTCTAAAATTCCAACGAGCCAGTCAGCCACCCATGTGCCGATCGTTGTCTGGGAAATATAAAATACCAGCCACATAATCACGGCAAAAATCGGAATACCCAGAATCGGATGTGCTACAACCGCATCAATCTTATCGCCAAAATTCTTATCCTTGGTAAGAACCTTTCTGTTTTCTACTTCTGCCACAATTTTATTTACAAATGCAAAACGCTTTCTGTCTTCTGCTTCTACGGCTGCCTTGTTGGTTAAATCGATGGAAGCCTGTATGTACGGAGTCTTCTGGCCTTTGCCTGCCTGTGCCTTTGCAGCAGCCACCACTGCTTTCAGACCGTTTTCGCCGGATGCAGTGGATACCGTTTCCACTACCGGACAGCCAAGCTTATCGGAAAGCTTGGCTGTATCAATCTTTGTTGCTTTCTTTGTGTTAATATCGCTCTTGTTTAAAGCAACTACCACTGGAATGCCAAGCTCTAATAACTGGGTTGTAAAAAATAAGCTTCTGCTTAAGTTTGTTGCATCCACAATGTTGATAATAACATCTGGATGCTCATTTTTTACATAACCGCTTGTGATGCTTTCCTCTGAGGTAAACGGAGACATGGAATAAGCACCCGGCAAATCTACCGCAATCAGCTCTTCCACTCCATCATAAAAATTTTTCTTAATTGAGCTTTCCTTTTTTTCGACGGTAACACCCGCCCAGTTGCCGACACGTTCAATTCGACCGGTCAGTGCATTATACATGGTAGTTTTACCACTGTTTGGATTTCCTGTCAATGCAACTCTCATTTTGTTCACTTTCCTCCCGCTAACTTTTAGTTGTTAAAGATAACTTGTGTTAGAATCAACTAACCTTTTATCATAAAAAATAGTGATTAAAATCACTATTTTTACGGACAATTAAATTGAAATGGCCGCAGCCAGATCATTATCAATGTTATAACGTGCGTCCTTAATGGAAACCGTACAGTTATTTTTCTTTCTGGAAACTACAGTAATTGGTTCCCCACTATAACAGCCGAGAGAAAATAAAAAAGAATTTAATTCTTCATCATCAGTTGTAATTCCTTTGATTATGCATTCTTCACCGATATTTGCTTCTGCTAATGTCATGTAATTCACTCCTTACCATAGTTAGCATTATCTAACTTCTGGATAGAGTTTAATACTTTTTCATCGGTTTGTCAACAGTTTTTATACAAACAATAATATTTTTTTAAAATGCCTTGCAGACAGCTTGATTTCAAACCAGGCATATGATAAAATATTAGGAAAGCAACAAATACGCAAACACAAACTAAGGGGCAAGGAGAAGCGAAATGGCAGTAAATGAATCCGCAGAAAACTATTTAGAAACCATATTAATACTGAGTAAAAAGCTTCCGGTAGTACGTTCGGTTGATATTGCCAACGAGCTTGGCTTCAAAAAATCCAGTGTCAGCATTGCCATGAAAAATTTAAAAACAAAACACCACATCACGGTGTCGGATGCTGGCTTTATTTCTCTTACCGAGTCCGGCCGCCAGATTGCCGAAATGATTTTTGAACGTCATGAACTCATTTCCAACTGGCTGATGCGCATGGGTGTCAGTTCGGAAACTGCCTTGGAAGATGCCTGCAAAATGGAGCATGTCATTAGTGTAGAAAGCTTTGAGGCCATCAAAAAATTTATTGCCGAGTAATTTCCAAAGCAGTGTTTTCTTTGCTATCCAAAATATCTGTCAGGGCAGTATTCATAAAACACCAAACAACATTTTGCATTAGTCGACAGTCCCTTTCTTTTTTTATGAAAAATCGGGTAGGAGGCTGTGACCAAGTGGTCACAGCCTCCTTTGTTATGGGCTATCCATTTTCCAACAGCCTCTTCTGATTTCAAACGTTTCCTGCGCAAGCTCGTTTATTTTTCAAACAATTCCTTAATTTCATCCAGGGCTTTCTGATACCGTTTTGAAATTGTTCCCAGGTTGTGCTTTAAATGCTTTACCACGCACAGATACTATTTGCATACATCTTTTGTTTTTCTTCCTCTCTTACACTTTCTTCTTATCCATTCCTTCGAAACTATTTTGCCGCCAGACGCTTAAATTCGGCAATGGCATCATCATAGGAATGCAGGCTCATCAGCCAGAAATCCTTTTTGGTTAAATCAATATCACAGATATTTGCTGCCTCCTCCACGCTTCTTACCGGAGTTTCCCGCAGCATTTTGTTATATTTTTCAAGGAATGCAGAACCTTCTTTTTTATATTTTTCGTATAAGCCTCTGGCAAACAGACCGCCAAATGCATACGGGAAGTTATAAAAGCCAAGTCCTGCACTGTAATAATGACTCTTGCAGGCCCACATATACGGATGAAGTGTCTCATGGTCAAGCCCGTCACCATAAGCTTCCTTTTGTGCATCCAGCATAATATTACACAGTTCATCCGCAAACATGAAGTTTTCCCCACGTTTTTCTACCACACGGAACTCAAATAAAAATCTGGAATAAATATCACAGATAATCTGGGTAACATCACTTAGCTGACCTTCTAACAAAGAAAGCTTTTCCTCATCTGACGAAGCATGATCAATGGCATAATTTGTTACCACATTTTCATTAAAGGTCGATGCCGTTTCTGCCACCGGCATAGAATAACTGGTATTTAACGGACGGTTATCAAAAATCATAAAGTCATGATAGCCGTGACCTAACTCATGGGCAAGCGTTACCACATCACTGAAAGAACCGTCAAAGTTTGTCAGCACACGGAACTGCTTTTTGGCATCCAGGGAGGCACAGAACGCACCACCCACCTTGCCGTTTCGTGGGAAGAAATCAATCCACTCTTCTTCGTAAGCACGGTTGATAATTTCTGCCATTTTCGGATTAAAAGTTTCAAATACCTGCATCAGATATGCCTTGGATTCTTCTACGGTGTATTTTTTTGTGTTGCTTCCCATTGGTGCAAACAGGTCATACCACGGAAGTCCGTTTTTATGCCCAAGTGCCTCCGCTTTTGCACGCAGATAACCGTGAAAATTCGGCATATACTCTTTCATGGCTTCTAACAGGGCATCCAATGTCTTTTTCTCCATGCGGGAGCGGTACAGCACCTTATCCAGCGGAGAGGCATAACCGCGCATTTTGGACACAGTAATATCCTGCAGCTTGATGCTGTTTAAGGAATAGGCAATGGAATCCTTGATTTTTTCATAAGCCTTCAGTTCTGCCTCGTAAGCTTCCTTACGCACTGTGGCATCTGCATCATACGCTTTGTTGCGAATCGCAGATAAGGTGGTTTTTTCTCCATGATACTCCACCTCAACCGAAGAAGTTAAAAAGCCCTGCAAATCACTCCATGCACTGCCGGCACAGACGTTCATTCTGGATAACGCTTCCTCCACATCCTCGGAAAGCGTGTGTTTTGCGTTTTTCTGGATACGGTGCAGCCGGTCGCTGTAAGCAGTGAGCAGCTCATCTTCTCCGATTACTTCATCCAGATTTTCAATTCCGGCAATATATTTTTCTATTCTGGTGGATGCCTTGGTGACATCACCCATTTTCTGCATCAGCCGTCCCATATAGGAAACACTGTCTGCATCAGAAGTATCTACCGACTGACGCAGGGAGCAGAAGCTGTATAAATTTCCTAGCAGCAGATCAAATTCTTCGTCCAAACAAAGGGACTGCTTTACGGTTTCCCGCACATCTTTGCTTCCAAGGCTTTCGGCGAAATCCTGATATTTGGAAATCAGCTCGTCCACCCTTGCAAAATCGTTTAAAAATTTTTCATCCTGAAATCCAGAGTATAAAACCTCCAATGACCATTTGTCGTACATTTTTTATCCTCTCTTTCTTGCAAACCTTTCTGCTTTCATTATAATCCCTTGACATACCAATTTCAAGCCAAAGTTTACGACACTGCTTTCCTCTTCCAGCCTCCCTGCACATACCGCCCTATGGCAACGAGCAGTGCAATCACCCAGCCAAGATTAAAGCCCCACCAGATAACATCCACGCCGATGGTCTTTGCAAATCCTACGGTGACTAACAGTCGGATAAAAAAGCTCAAAAGCGTAGTCAACAAAAACCAGCCCATATCTCCACTGCCTTTAAACGTAGCTTTTATCAGCATATAAGTGGAAAATATAATCAAAAAGGCTCCCACCACGCGGATATACTTTGTTCCCACCAAAAGAGCCTGTACCGTACCTAGTTCCGTTTCTGACAAAAACAGGGAGATGATAGGTTCTGCAAAAATTTCCAACAGCAAGGTCATTCCAAGAGAAACCGCCCCACAGCAGAATATGGAAGCCTTCAGTCCCGCTCCGATGCGTTCCGGCTTCTTTGCGCCCATGTTCTGTCCGACGTAACCGGAATAAGCATTAGCATAGTTCATTGGTATCGTAGTTGCCAGATTAATTACCTTAGCAGCAGCCGTAGTACCAGCCATGACAGCCGCTCCAAAGCTGTTGATGGTTGCCTGTACGACTACCGAGCCAATTGACACCACCGACTGTTGGACAGCAGAAGGCAGTGCAAAGGTAAGCATGGTAAAAAGAAGCGTTCCATCAAACAAATGCCCCCTGCCATTTTTCTTTTTGGAAACCGGAAAACCGTTCAGCAGATGCGGTAAATCTACCCATGCCAAAATACCGGCAAGCCACTGGGAAACGGCGGTTGCCGTCGCTGCTCCGGCTACGCCCCAGTCAAATACGACAATAAACAGAAGATCCAGTTCCACATTGCATATAGAAGAAATAACCAGAAATTTTAATGGTGTTCTGGAATTTCCCAGCGCCGTATACACACTGCTCAGGGAATTATACAAAAAAAGCGGCAAACTGCCCAGAAAATAAAAGCGAAGGTATTCCACACCCAGCGGCACAAGTTCTGCCGGTGTATTCACAAAACGTAGCAAAGGTTCAGCAAATATCCACAAAGCCACCGTAGACAAGCCACCCACCGCAGTGAGAAAACAGGCAGAGGTTGTCGCACCAAGACGTATTTTATCTGTTTTTCCGGCACCGTAATACTGCGAAATCACAATGGAAGTTCCTGCCGCCAAGCCAGTTGCCAGCTGTACAAACACCGCCGTAATGCTGCTGGCACTGCCCACGGCAGCAAGTGCGTCCTGTCCCAGACATTTTCCGACAAGCAATGTATCCACCACATTATAAAGCTGTTGGAACAGATTGGAGAATATCATAGGGATGGCAAAATATAAAATTGTCTGAAACGGCTTTCCTTCTGTCATTTTGTTTGTTTTCATTCCATTTTTTCTCCTATATTCTATGATACATTACTATTACCAATGCCATACAAAATTACCCTGCGATTTGTCGTATTTCCATTCAAAGTACATCTCCTTATGGAGCATTTATATCGAGTAGGAGGGAAAATTAAATAAATTTTCCCGACCTCTCACACCACCGTACGTACGGTTCTCGTATACGGCGGTTCCTTAGTTTTCACTAACTACCAGATAATAGTCAAGCAGGGATACCTTGTCCATTTGTCAGTTTCTTTGAGCAAATTTCTCATATCTGCATGTTTGAAGTAGTTTACCCACCCTCTCACGAATTGCTGATATGAGCCACTTCTGTTTTCTTTCTGTTCACTTTAAGAAACAGTTTTCCCTCGATGAATGGAAGGATATTCTCCAAGGTTCTTTCTGCGCTTTTCCTGCTTTTGCAGAAAATCATGCAGTCATCTACATAGCGGACAAATCCGTGTCCTCTCTGTTCCAGTTCCTTGTCCAACTCATTCAGCATGATGTTACTGAGCAACGGGCTTATTGGTCCGCCTTGAGGCATCTCCTAAAGTTCAGTCCTTCCCAAGACGCTTGCAACCGTCTTGGGACTATGACCTCTGCTGACTTCTCGTCATTCGTTGTTACTACAAGTTTCATACTCT
>CAZJAA010000030.1:0-39676 GCA_964544055.1 uncultured Lachnospiraceae bacterium
GTCATATAGTTTTTAATACTATATAATAATTATATTAAAAGCTTTATGCGTTTTTTATTACCATAAAAAGTAAAGGAAGCAGAAAAATGGAGAAGAAACAGGAGATAGCCGAAATACGGACCATTTTAGATAATATTAAAAAAATTTCTTATATTAAACCAAATGAGATCCCTGATATTGATTTATACATGGATCAGGTAACTACGTTTATGGATCAGCATTTGGAACAGACAAAACGTTACAGTGAAGATAAGTTGCTGACAAAAACCATGATTAACAATTATACAAAAAATGATTTATTGCCATCCCCGGTAAAGAAAAAATATTCCAAAGACCATATGGTTATGCTGATTTTTATATACTATTTAAAGAATTTTCTTTCTATTACGGACATTCAGTCCCTGGTACATCCAATGACGGAACTTTTTTTTGGAGGAAAGGGTGAAATCAGTCTGGATGATATTTATAAAGAAATATATGAAATTGAAAAAGAACAGGCAGGTTCGGTTACCAGAGACATTATTCATAAAGCAAAGGCAGCCGAAAATACTTTTTCGGACATTAAAGATGACGAACAACGGGAATATTTAAGAAAGTATGCTTACGCCTGTTTGTTAAGTTACGATATTTACATGAAGCGTCAAATGTTGGAACGATTGATTGATGAAAAATTTATGGATATAAAAAAGGAAGACCGTTAGTCTTCCTTTTTTTTCTCAAAATGATCGGCTGGTAATGGTTGAATTCTTGCGAATACCATGTCGTAACCGTCGCTACCGTAATTTAAAGAACGGTTAACCCGACTGATTGTAGCAGTTGAAGCACCTGTTTTTTCTGCAATTTCAAGATAAGTTCTTCTGGAACGTAACATGGCAGCTACTTCAAAACGCTGGGATAATGAAAGCAGTTCATTTACCGTACATATATCATCAAAAAAATCATAGCATTCGTCTTTGTCTTTTAAGCTGAGAATGGCATCAAATAAATAGTCAACAGCCGGGGTTTTAATATTTTTGCTCATAATACACTACACCTCCCTTATATACGTTGATATTTTACCACTATAACGAATTAAAGTAAAGTACTTTTTTAAAATAAAGCGTAAAATTTATTGTAAAAATTTTTTTGACAAAAACTTCACAAACAGGACTAGATTTTTTCGTACATAAGATGTAAAATTGTAATAGTACATTTATTTTTTTAAGGAGGTAATCTGGCATGTATGAAATAGTGAAAAAGATTGTTTTATCGCCAAATATTGTACTTATGGATGTGAAAGCACCAAGAACAGCAAAACATTGTTACCCGGGGCAGTTTGTCATTGTAAAAACGGATGAAAAAGGCGAAAGAATTCCGCTTACCATTTGCGATTACAACAGAGAAGAAGGAACTGTAACCATTGTGTTCCAGACGGTTGGGGCTTCTACAAAGATGATGGCGGAATATGAAGTTGGGGATTCTTTCCGTGATTTTGTTGGGCCTTTAGGCTGTAAGTCAGATTTAATTGATGAGAGTGCAGAAGAATTAAAAGCAAAGAAAATGCTGTTTATTGCAGGCGGAGTTGGTACTGCTCCGGTTTATCCGCAGGTAAAGTGGCTGCATGAACAGGGCGTGGATGTAGATGTGATTATTGGGGCAAGAAATAAAGAACTCATTATTCTCGAAGAAGAAATGAAAAAGGTTGCAGCAAACGTTTATGTAACTACCGATGATGGTTCCTATGGAAGAAAAGGCAACGTAAACGACTGCTTAAAGGCATTGCTTGCTGAGGGTAAGGTATATGACCATATTGTTGCCATTGGCCCGCTGATTATGATGAAGTTTGTCTGCCTGTTAACAAAAGAGCTTGGAATTAAAACAGTTGTCAGCATGAATCCAATTATGGTGGACGGTACCGGTATGTGTGGTGCCTGTCGTCTTACCGTAGGAAATGAAATTAAATTTGCCTGTGTAGATGGTCCTGAATTTGATGGTCATCTTGTAGATTTTGATGAGGCAATGAAGCGTCAGCAACTCTACAAAACAGAAGAGGGAAGGGCAGTACTGCGTGAAAAAGAGGGTGCTACCCATCACGGCGGCTGCGGAAATTGCCAATAACAGATACGGAATATGGAAAGGAGCATAGTACTATGGCAGATGTATTACATAGAGTTCCTGTCAGAGAACAGGACGCAAAGGTAAGAGCAACAAATTTTGAAGAAGTATGTCTTGGCTACAATATGGAAGAAGCCGTTGCGGAAGCAGCACGTTGCTTAAAGTGTAAAAATCCGCAGTGTCAGAAGGGATGTCCGGTCAGCATCGATATTCCCGGCTTTATTAAAGAGGTTCAGAATCAGAATATTTCAGGTGCTTACAGCGTTATCAGCCAGTATTCTGCACTGCCGGCAGTATGCGGACGTGTCTGCCCGCAGGAATCCCAGTGCGAAGCAAAATGTATCCGCGGTATCAAGGCAGAACCGGTTTCTATTGGTAAGTTAGAGCGTTTTGTTGCCGATTGGGCAAGAGAAAATAAAATTCAGCCAAAGGTAGAAGTAGAAAAGAAAGGTAAAAAAGTAGCAATCATTGGTTCCGGCCCTGCAGGTCTTACTTGTGCAGGCGATCTGGCAAAGCTTGGCTATGATGTAACCATTTTTGAAGCACTGCATGAGGCAGGCGGCGTTTTGGTTTATGGCATTCCTGAGTTCCGTCTGCCAAAGGGTACGGTTGTAAAAAGCGAAATTGAAAATGTTAAAGCACTTGGTGTAAAAATTGAAACCAACGTGATTATCGGTAAATCTACCACAATTGATCAGTTAATGGATGAAGAAGGCTTCTCTGCGGTATTTATTGGCTCTGGTGCAGGACTGCCGAAATTCATGGGCATTCCGGGAGAAAATGCCAATGGTGTATTTTCTGCCAATGAGTTTTTAACAAGAAATAACTTGATGAAGGCGTTTGATGATGCATATGATACACCAATCTTTAAAGGAAAAAAGGTTGCTGTAGTCGGCGGTGGTAACGTTGCGATGGATGCAGCAAGAACAGCCCTGCGTCTGGGTGCTACCACTTACATTGTATATCGCAGAAGTGAAGAAGAACTTCCTGCGCGTGTGGAAGAAGTACATCATGCAAAGGAAGAGGGGATTATTTTCAAACTGCTTACCAACCCAACAGAAATTCTGGTAGACGAAAACGGCTGGGTAAAAGGCATGACCTGCGTGGAAATGGAACTTGGTGAACCGGATGCTTCCGGCAGAAGAAGACCGGTGGTAAAGGAAGGTTCGGAATTTGAATTAGAAGTAGACACGGTTATTATGTCTCTAGGAACCAGTCCAAATCCTCTGATTACCTCTACAACAAAGGGATTAGAGTGCAATAAATGGAAATGTATTGTAGCTGATGAAGCAAATGGTCAGACCTCCCGTGAAAGCGTATTTGCCGGTGGTGATGCGGTTACCGGTGCAGCAACAGTGATTCTTGCTATGGGTGCCGGACGTGCTGCAGCCAAGGGTATTGACGAATACTTGTCCAGATAAGTTGTGCAAATTGCACAAAAAAAGTAGTAAAAAATCTACAAAATGAAAAGAAGCCTGCTCTTGCAACAGGCTTCTTTTTTTGATACAATAGAGTCAGCTTCAAAATCTTGTGATTCTGAGATTCTATTAATTTAGCCCAATCCTATGGCAGGGATTCTGGTGCAATGCTTACCCAAAGAAAGGAAAAACATTGAATAACGAAAAAGAATATGTGGATTTTTTGACAGAACTTATTAAACGCATGGAAAATCATTATGCAGGAAAGGTGACAGGAGAAGTTTGCACTTCTGTAAAAAATAATAATGTGCCTGCAATAGGGCTTTTATTAAAAAAGGACGGAGAACAGATTGCTCCCAATTTTTATCTGGAGAAGCAGTTTGTTGACTGGATGTGCGGAATTAATACATTAGATGAAGTGTTTGAACAGCTTCGCAAAACATACGAAGAAGAATTAAAGAACAATAGCTGGCTTCCATCGCAGATATCGTTCACATGGGAAGAATTCCGGCATAACGTTTACATGCGCCTTATCAATACAGAATGGAACAAGGATATGCTGCCGAATATCCCGCATCAGGAATTTCTCGATTTGTCCATTGTTTATTACTATTTTCTTTCTGTTGCCCATGGAATGAATGGAACCATTCTTATCACCAACGAACATATGAAGCTACTTGGCATTTCCTTAGAAGAGTTGCAGGCAGAGGCAAAGAAGAATGAAGAACTTTTTTGCCCACCGAATCTGTATTCCATGTGGGGAGAAAGAGAATACCCTCAGAAAATAGAAGATGGAAAATTTGAAAGTGTAGTAGATAAAAGCGGACTTATGTACATCATGACAAATAAAAAAGGTATGTTTGGAGCCTCAATAATGACGGCTCAAAAAGAACTCCAGCGTTTCGCAGAACATATTTCCGGAAGTTTTTATATTTTGCCAAGCAGTGTCCATGAAATTATTCTGGTTCCGGAAACAGATGATTTTTCTGCGGAATATTTTGCTCCTATGGTTCACGATATCAATAAAACTCATGTAAATCCTATAGAAGTACTTTCTGACAGCATTTATTTTTATGATATGGAAGCCGAAAGTGTAAGAAAACTGATGTAAATCTGCAATGAGTAATCTGTCCGGATGAATGGGCGGCAGTAGTCCATGATTGTCCGCCTGTTTTCAAGGTTCCGATATATCCGGTGTAAATGGAAAAGAAAAAATATCTTGACAGAGAGAGAAAATAAGGATATTTTAAAACTGTACATACATAAGCAGTAAAATAAAAACAATTATAGGCAATTTCATTTCTGCCATGCAGAACCAGAACTGTTTGTGTATTCGTTTATATATGGAAAACAGTTATGATTTTTATACATCACATAAATTAAACGGAGGAAGAAACCATGAGAAAGAAAAACCTAATCATTATTGCAATTGTGATAATCGCATTGTTTGCCATGAGCCTGCTTGCAGGTTGTACAAAAAATGACACAACGCTGCCGACACCGACACCGGAAATTACACAGACAACTTCGCCCGTGCCGGATGAGATTACCGAAACAGTGTCACCCACAATTCCATTAACAGAAATCACACCAACGGAAGGAGAAACCGTTTTACCGGAAACCCCGGCACCAACGGAAGCCGCTGCACCGGTAGAACTGACACCAACGATACTTCCACTTCTGACAGAAGTTCCTGTTACACAGCCACCGGTTACTCCGGAATTATCCACCATTCCAACGGAAACACCAGAGCCTACAGCAACCCCGGAACCGACTCCAATTGTGTGGGATGATACCCATATGATTTTAATGTTTCAGGCTGGAGATGATGTCTGGTATAAGTATTATGATGACGGTACATTACGAGTCACCGGTACAGGGAGTACATGGGATGATGACATGGTATATGTAGAGGGAGCAGGATGGAAAGGTAAATTTGATTTGCTTCGTGAAGAAGCAGGTGATACCATGATTATAGAACCGTACAACGGAATAAATTGGCAATGTTATAAAATTGATGATAAAGTAACAAAAATTATTGTAGAAGAAGGAATTACTCATATCGGTAGAAGTGCTTTAGCTTTTTATCGCGATGTCACTAGTGTAACACTCCCATCATCGTTAAAGAGCATAGGCAAAAACGGCTTTGGATATACTGGTATCGGATGGTTTAATGATAATATTGAGACGGTGGAATGGATAGGACTGGATTTTTCAAACATTACTGCGGAATATAATTCTTTTACAAATGTTAAAGGCATAGAAAACTATAAAGATGCCATGCAGTACGCTGCAACCCCAATACCAGAACCTACAGCAACCCCAATACCTCCTTATTGCAGCCCAACCCCAACGCCAATTCCGGACCCGGATAACCCAAGACTCTGTTACACCTATCAGATGGGTGCTTCCGGAAGCGATGTTACCTATGAGTTTTGGGATAACGGTTATCTTTATATCAAAGGCAAAGGCAAGATTTTAGACCGTGGCGAGCTGTTTAATTGGAACTATTATACAGACGACTACAATACTGGATTTTTAAATTTCCGTGAACAGATTGCCGGAATAAGTAAACGTGACGCAATTAGTCAATATCCGGAAGTCTGGGAGCAGATGCGTTCAGGCAATTCAAAAATATCTCAAGAAGCAGACGCATTTCTGGATTCCATTGAATATGTCGTTGTAGAAGACGGTATAACCCATCTGGCATCCGGTGCGACTAGTGTAAAGGAAATGTGGCTTCCAAAATCAGTAACGGATGTGGCATATTATACAAACTTTTCTGTGGAAATACTGCACTGTTACCAGGGCGATACTGCCGTTACGGTGACAGCTCCGGTAACGATTCATCCAAGAACAGGGAAAAGATACGGAAAAGATATTTACGACCTGTTTGAAGCACTGACCGACCCGGAAGTCGCAGAAAGATATGAGATTACAATTACAAAAGAATAAACTTTACCGGGGGCAGAGCAAAACTGCCCCTTTTTTCAAAAATATAATTCTAATAATTCCATATAACATGTAACAAAAATCCCCAATTGAAAAAATCAGAAAATTGCACATTGATTACATAGAATCCAGGAAAGGAGCATAAACTATGCAAAAATTTGAAAAAGCATGGATAAAAACACCAGAAATCAATGGTAAAACAAAACAGAGGATGAAGCTGTGGCTTATTCTGTTGCTGTGTTGTATCAGTACATTTTGTACCGTAACAGCATACGCCGCATCCACTTATTCCTCCTCGACCTGTCCGCATAATGGCAAGCCGGTAACAGTAGGTTATGCAGGCTGTTCCGCCTGTGGGGGCAGTGGATATAATTATGAAAACGAAAAAGTGTGGAAAAATCACAATGGATACTTTTCAGGAAATACAATCCATGAAGGTTCCGGTACAAATATGCTGGAAACCGGAGGAACGTATGAGAATCGTGTTGATGGAAAAACATATGATGTATCCATTAAAACCTATTACCGTTGCTACAACTGTGGTGACACCGGATACGACTGTAAAAAATATGATGAAGTGGTTTCTATAGAGTATTATGATAAAAATACCGGAGAACTCATTGAAAAAGTCAACGGAACTGCCGGAGAAGCCAAGGGCTATGTTCCAATCCGTTGGTGCAATGTATGCGGTCCTAAAGGAGCAGGAACCACGGTTGCCACATGGGCGCAGAAGCACTTTCCAAAGGATGCGGATATTACGGTATCGTATGTGGACGAAAAGGGAAATGAAATTGCAGCAACAGGAGAATATACCTGTGCCTATGATAAGACATGGAAAATTACTGCACCGTCCGAGCTTTCTTATAACGGAAAAACTTATCAGTACTCTAAGGGAAGTGTAAGCCCGACAGCAACGGTCAATGGTGCGGATGTTTCCATTACCGTTTCAAAGTCTGCATATACGGTCACGTTTACCTATAAAGAAACATCCAAGGCAGAAACAAAAATAACGGTAGACGGCAGTGCAAGCATTTCTTTAAACGGCAATAACTCCATTAGTGGCAGCTACCGTGTCAAAGTCACCGGTGGGAAATTTGATAGCTGCCGTGTTGGCTGGGCAAGTGTGGCACCGGGAGATTCTTCCGGAACAGTAGGATATCAAAGTGCCGGAAGCAATTCAGATACCGCCAGCGGAAGCGTATCAAAATCCGATGTGAAATCCCTGTATACTTATTATCTTGTAGTAGAAGTAACTGTGGACGGAAAGGAGCAATATTTTTATTCCAATCAGATAACAGTCGGAGTGGCAGCAACACCAACCCCAAAACCAACCACAGCACCGACACCAACACCAAAGTTGCCGGTTAAATTAGAAGTATTGGAACCGCCTAATGTAGTATTGCCGGAAAAGCCGATTACAAATACGATACCAAAGCCACCGGCACCGACCAGTGTGCCAACCTATGACACCGGACACCTGTATGAATGCTATACCGGATATAAGCATACACACAGCGGCTCCAATACATCCGGTACAGGATGTTATACCACCTATTCTTATACAGACTATTATAGCTGCACTTATTGTGGCGGTAACGGAATGTCCGATACCGATTGTTCCTCCTGTGATGGAACCGGAAAAAGGGATAACGTGGATAATTGTACGGAACCGAAATGTAGCGGCGGTACTTATACAATATCCTGTTCCACCTGTAACGGAACCGGAAAAGTAAAGTGTAGCAGATGTTCCGGAATCGGAGAAACCGGTAGCAACTGTGGTGGAACTTATGAAAAGGTAAGTAAGCATAAGTTTTCAACTTCTTCCGAAACTTGTGGCACCTGTAAGGGTACTGGAAAAACAAGAACAAAGAACTGTATCGCATGTAGCGGAACCGGAAGAATAGGAAAGTGTTCTGACTGTTCCGGCAGTGGCGGTGACAGCTGTGGCAGTTGTAGCGGAACCGGATATTCTGTAAAAATAATGAATTATAAATGTACTACTTGTAGTAACACTGGCTCCTATGATGCAGTGCGGGGAAGCTTACCAAGTTCTTGTAGCAACTGTAATACATTAGGTACTTTGGTGCATACGAGTACAGGTAATTCTGTAAAATGTAATCTCTGTAATGGAAGTGGAAATACAACCTGTTCTTCCTGCAATGGGGATGGAAAAACAGCCTGCCCTACCTGTAGCGGGAATGGTAAAACATTAGAAGATTGTAGTAATTGTAACGGTAGCAAAAAGATAACAAAATATACCTGTAAGGAATGTGATACCGAAGTCTGGAGCAGTTCTTCGGCAACGGCACATACCAATTCGAATGTTACTTATGTCTGTAGCAATGATAGTTCCCATACCAGCACCCAAAGCGGCACTTGTAAGGTATCAACAAAGAAAACGTGTGAAACCTGTAGCGGAACTGGCAAAGTAGCCTGTACCCAGACGGTAACCTATAACGATTCAACGAAAACCTGTTCCAGTGGAAGCTATTCCTTTAACTGTGGAACCTGCGGTGGTGATGGAAAAATCGAAGGAATTTGCCCTTATTGTGATGGCTATAGAAAAGAACTGTGCTGGAGGGCTTCTTCTTATGGTAACTGTCCGGATATGTCTACGGCATATTATAAGCTATCCTGTGGAAAAACTGCCGGAAACTATTATGTAAACAACACAGAATGTTCCTCACTCTGTAAACACATTATCACAGCATATGAACCGGTATATCCGGAGATTACCACAACGCTTTTGGACATAAAAGATAACGGATGGACACTGGATGCCTATGCAAGAGCCCATATTACAGTACTGGCATCCTCGCATACCTCTTATGTGTCCCCATTTGAAGCGGACTGCAGCTATACGGCACTGGATACCAGCAAATACAATACCGTACAAACGATTACACTAACTTTTGGCGGAAGCGGCTGGTATCTTAAGGATGCCCATGCCGGAACACCAAAAACTGTCAGTATGACAATGAAAGTCACGATTGATTCCAATGTGACGGTATCGTTTGATGCCGGACTTGGAAGAGTCAACACGCCTACAAAAGTTTATAAATACGGCTCATCTTACGGAAGTCTGCCAAGTCCGACCGCACCGACAGGCTATCAGTTTGTGGGTTGGTACACCAAAGCCAATGGAGCCGGTATCAAAGTAGAAGCCGGCGCAAATGTGGTGGATTATCATAATCATGTGCTGTACGCATATTATACGGAAAAACCGGACGGCGGCTATACAATTACTTGGGATGCCAGACCAGAGGATAGTGCCCATGGAATGTTAACCAATGGACAGCGGTATTTTTATCAGAACATTTATTATGGTAAGAAAATTGGTGAACTGCGTGCCGTAAAAGCAGATATCGGCTATGAATTTAAGTATTGGCGACTGATTAAAAACAATATTACCTATCAGGTTACAAGTGGACTGTTCGGATGGAAAGAAAACCTGACGTTTCAGGCATATTATGAAGCAAAGAATTTGACGGTAACATTTAATGCAAACGGCGGTACCTGCAAGGAAAGTACCAGAATCGTCCAGTATAATACATCCTATGGGATGAATGCATCCCTGCCGGAACCGGTAAGAACAGGATATGCTTTTACCGGCTGGTACACAAGTAAGGAAGCGGCAACGTCCTATGACGATAGCAGACGTGTATATAATAACACGATAGTGACAAACACGGAAAACCATACCCTGTATGCCGGATGGAGAAACGGAAAAACAACCGTGACGTTCCAGACTGACATCAGCGGCTCGGCAACGCTTACACTAAATGGTACCTCCGGTATAGATACATTTACCAAAGGCTATACCTATCCACAGGCGATCGGAGTTACCTATGATACGTTTCCAATCGTAGCCTGCAATACCGGATATCAGTTTACCGGACTGTGGTATGTACTGGAAAATGGGACAAAAAAATATATCACAACCGAATACGAGTTGCAGAGCTATTCTGACCATACCGTATATGCTACCATGTCTCTGATAGGCATGAATGTCAGCTTTAACCGGAATGGCGGCATATGGAGTACCAATCCGGGAGTATGGAATGTTACTTATTCCAAAGATTACGGATGGTATAAATCAAACGGCATGGAGAGCACCCGGACTTTCCCGGCTGTCACAAAAAAAGGGTACACCTTTCTGCGCTGGACACAGACAGATGATTATAAAACAGCAATAACAGAAAATACTACAGTAACAAAACTTATAAACCATACGATTTATGCTTACTGGGGTAATAATAAGTATACAATAACGTTTTATACAAACGGAGCCGATACCTGCTCTGTTCCAACGTCAGAATTAAGCCGGATTGTTGCTTATGATAAACCATATGGTTATGCTTATACGGAAAAATCCGTCCCGGTGGATGAGGCATTAAAAAAAGGAAGCAGCTATACGGAAACCGAACTGCCTAAAGTCCAGAAATATGGCTATCATTTTGACGGATGGTATCTTCCGGATGGAACCAGAGTCACGGAAGAAAGTCTGGTAAAGATAACAGCTGACACCGTGGTTACTGCAAGATGGACAGCAGATATCCACACGGTTTTTATTGAGCCGAATGATACGGCTGCAGATCCCGCTACGATTCAAACCTCCACAGTTACCGTAAGCTGTGACACGTCACAAGGTACGGATATTCAGAACATCGGATTAAAACGCCCGGGTTATAATCTGCTTGGTCTGTTCCGGTATAAAACGGACAGTGTTGCAGTATATGATAAAAATTTGCTTGCCGTGGAGTCACCGAAGAATGGGGAAACCTATAAAACTCCGGCGTTCTGGGTATACAAGGAATATGTAAACGGAGGAAGTGCCTTATTGTGGGAATATCATAAAAACGTGACATTATATGCACACTGGAAAGCGGTGGAATATTATATTGACTATTCCAACCGGGAATGGAACGAAGAGTTTGCAAATAATGACAACCAGGTTATTTATGAAGAATACAAAGTTTCCTATGACGATACAAAGCACACGCCGCCAAAGGTTGATGCCTTTGCCGACACCTTAAAAAAATACCGGATGGTGGAATATAGCTTAAATGATCGCCTGGTGGATGTGGGCAAGACGCAGGAAGCTTACTATAGCTATTACGAGTCTGATGAAGTTCACAAATACGTGGAATTTGAGTGGACAGGATGGGATGTATATAAGAAAATAAACGGTATTCTTATAAATCAAAACCTCCACATAGAAGCGGGAGCAGCTGCCCGAAAATTAACCACCACAGAGGATGAACATGTTTACCTGTTCCCGACCTTTGGTGAAATCGGCTGGCTCACTCTGCCGCGTGCTGAAATGACCGGATACAAATTTCTGGGCTGGACGGAAAATCAAGACAGCAGTATGACGTATCTGTCTGATTACCAGCCACAAAAAGATTTGCCGGAAATAACTACACTGTATGCAGCATGGGAAGCGTTAACCTATCAGGTTGCGTTGGATGACCGGGGAGCAACGAGTACCGGGCATACGAAATCAGTCAGAATGACCTTTGATGAGACCGGTTCTTCCATCATTGTACCAACCAAAACAGGATATACGTTTCAAGGTTATTATACTGAAATCAGAGGAAATGGCACGAAATATTATGATGAAGCCGGAAAATGCATCAAAGCCTGGACGATACCGAAAGAAACGACATTATATGCATATTGGACGCAGAATCCGGTGGTGCTTCCAACTGAGGATAAGATTGCAACTCCAACCCCTGCAGAATTTGACGAGGTAAAGGGAGAGGTTTATGGAAACAAAGGGAAGGCACTTTTGTATGCGGATGATTATAATCCAGAAACCGGAGCGCTGACAGATTTGCAGCCTTATCTGACGTATGACACACCCGGAATGAGGGGTGGGATTCCCGGAACGGAACAGCTTTCGTTCCGGGCAAGAGTTGCAGCATGGTTATTAAGCTACACCTTTCAAAACTGCTCCGAAACCGAAATGGTACGCATTTATGTTACGGTGCCGTATCGTACGCAGTATGAACAGGAAGACGAAACACTTGTTATTAGTGAACGTAAGATAAAAACGTATTCTTTTGAAGTACCCAAGGTATGGAGTTATTGGGAAATAGCGGAAAGTACAATGTATTATCCGGAACGTGTTATTGTGGAAAACGCTGCTTTGAAAGAAAGAAGCGTTGCGGTAGCAGTTAATCCTTCCGAAGAAAGCATAGCCGATCCCTCTTATGAAATGACCGTATATGGAGAAAAGGAAGAACATGTATTCTGGCCGGAATACGATTCTGATAAGATGCCGGTACTACGCATTGATCTGGAGGAGGAGCAATATATTATTTCGGATAAACTGGGTGAATTGCCGGAGGTTACCGGACATCTTGTTACTGTATGTAGAAATGCTGCATGGAAAGATGAACAGCAGGCAAAGGTAAGGAGTGATTTATACCGTGTTGCCGGGATAGAATTATTGTCGGACACGCTTGAAAAAAGCGGAATGGGAAAAGAACCAGTGGAGGAAAACTATGTGGAACTTAAGGAAAGCGTGACAACGACGGATTATCCGCAAACTTATCTGACCGGAATAGAATTGGATGAATATCAGCCCAACGGAGTTTACAATACAACGGTAATTGTTGCTTACAGGGAAGTTTCCGGACAGAAAACAGCAGTAATAACCAAAGCACTGACGGATGTAAATGCGGTGAACATACATACTCCGGTAGCATGTCATGGAGTGATTGCAGAAGGAATGCTGAAAACAGACGAGGGAGCTCTTTTGGATTTGGAGGAACCGTTTCACTTTTTTACACTTCGAATAGAAAATACAGGAATGCATCGGAAAAGTCTTGGCTATGGAACCAGGGATTTTACAAGAGCACTATCCGGTAAAAGTAATATCGCCATGGAAAATGACAGGTATTTGAATCAGGTGAGCTTTTCTTTTGATGTGTATGTGGATGTCGGAGCTAATTCCAGAAAGGAGGACGGCAGCTACGACCTGACCGGAGATTATTTGCTGGAAGCAGGAACATGGTTAACGATTGGAAAACAGGATATTACCGTTTATGTTTCGTCGTTGCAGGCATCTGAAAGTTATTTTGCTAATTTCCGTACGATTGCCGTGAATTGTCCAAAAAATGCAGATAATACTTATGCATTGTTGAAAATGGAAGAAGGAGCCAATATTAGTCCATCATGCTATGTTGCAGCAGACAGCATTAAGATAACTGTAAACAGTACGAAACAGAATTTTATATTGACGGATACAGATGACCTTTTGGCAAAGAAACTTTTACTGTCTGGGTTTCAGGCATTAACACTAAAGAAAGGGTATTCCTTTTCTTTTGATTATCTGACATTGGCAGAACCGGATAAAGATACGGTGCAGCTAAGTATCACACCGGAACTTTACTGGATATCGTCTGAGGAGCAGACACGGAAAAAGGCAGTGTTGTATCAAAAAGAGAAAAGGTTGGAAACGGAAACGTACTGCAGCTTGAAATTTCAGCAGCCGGAGGTCACAGAACTGGATGAGACCATGTTTTTTTGCTGGAAGGGAAGTGGTTATCTTCCAGCGAATGTATGCTGTGTGACAGAAGAAGACGGCGTTATCAGGAAGGATGGGTATCTGGTCATTAATTTCAAGATATGCTGGAAATCGGGAACAGGAGAATGGTACACGTTTGAACAGTGGGAAAATACAAAGCTGGCAGCAGATGCTGCAGTATCCGGCTGGAACTATGTTTCGGGCGATGTCATCCGCTACGATTTATCGAAGAGTATTTTCGAAGATTATGAAGTGGGAGGTCTGGAGTAAATTTTTTTCTGACCGAAGAAAAAGAACAGCCGGCAAGCAAACATGGAGTGATAACTCTGTTTGCTTACCGGCATCTGGTATTTTAGGTGGTTTATTTTTTTGAATTTTTTTCTGCTGTAGCGAGCATCAGTTTGATACGGTTTAACTGGTTGACTTCGCTGGCACCAGGGTCATAATCGACCGCAACGATGTTTGCGAGCGGGTGGCGGGCACGCAGCTCTTTGATAACGCCCTTGCCTACGACATGGTTTGGAAGGCAGGCAAACGGCTGGGTGCAGACAATGTTGCTGACACCGGAGTGGATGAGCTCTAGCATTTCACCGGTCAAAAACCAGCCTTCACCGGTCTGGTTTCCAACTGAGACAATGGAAGAAGCATATTTGGCAAGCTCCTCAATGTGGGCAGGTGCGTCAAAACGTTTGCTTTCGCTTAAATATTTGCGAGCATCCTTTCGCATATATTCCAGATAGCTGTTGATAATATTGCCCACTATGGCATCTTTTTTGCTCTTGCCGAGTGCTTCGTGCTTGAAGTTGTTGTTATAGAAGCAGTAGAGTAGAAAATCAAGTAAGTCCGGAACAACGGCTTCGGCTCCTTCGGCTTCTAACAGACCAACCAGGTCGTTATTGGCGGCAGGCAGGAACTTTACCAGAATTTCTCCGACAATTCCAACACGTGGTTTTCTTGGAATGTCTGACAGTGGAATGGTATCAAAGGCTTCAATGATTTCTTTTATGTTTTTCTTAAAGATTTTTCTGTTTCCGGTACGGACTGCCTGCTTGCAGATTTCAGCCCATTTTTGGTGTAAAGCATTGACAGAACCCGGAACTGCTTCGTAAGGGCGAGTACGGTATACAACACGCATAAAAATATCGCCATAGACCAGAGCCTGCAAAGCACGGTTTAACAGGGTTAAATCCGGAGAAAAACCAGGATTTTTTTCGATGCCGCCGGCACTTAAGGACACAACTGGAATCTGCGGTTCGCCCATTTTCTGCAGAGCACGGCGGATAAAGCTGATATAGTTGGTAGCACGGCAGCCACCGCCGGTCTGGGTAATTAAAAGTGCAACCTTGTTTTTGTCATATTTGCCGGAAGCCAGAGCTTCCATGAGCTGTCCGACTACGATTAAAGAAGGATAGCAGGCATCATTGTTTACATATTTTAATCCGGTGTCTACTGCAGAACGTGCCGGATTTGGCAGAATCTCGACGTTATAGCCGCAGGAGGCAAATGCAGCTTCCATGATTTCAAAGTGGAACGGTGACATCTGCGGAACAAGGATGGTATAATCCTTTCGCATTTCTTTCGTGAACACAACACGGTTGTGAGCAGCATTGTGTATCTGCGGCGGTGCATTTTTTTTCTGACGTTCACGAACCGCAGAGAGCAGGGAACGAACACGGATGCGTGCCGGTCCTAGGTTGTTGACTTCATCAATTTTTAAGGTGGTGTAAATCTTGCCGGAACCGTTTAAAATATCTGCAACTTGATCGGTGGTTACGGCATCCAGACCACAGCCAAAAGAGTTTAGCTGAATCAGTTCCAGACGTGGGTTTGTGCGCACATACGAGGCGGCAGCGTATAATCGGGAATGGTACATCCACTGGTCAACGACAATCGTTGGACGGTCAATTTTGCCTAAATGGGAAATGCTGTCCTCGGTTAGAACGGCAACACCATAAGAGGTAATCATTTCCGGAATACCGTGATTGATTTCCGGATCAATATGGTATGGGCGACCAGCTAAAACAATACCAAGACCTTCCTGAGTATTAATATATTCCACTGCAGCTTCTCCGGCTTTCTGTATATCGTGGCGGGCATTGTTCAGTTCTTCCCACGCAGTATGTACCGCAGAGGAAATTTCCTTTGCAGGAATGTGATTATGTTCTCCAATAACTTCTATTAGACGTTTGCATACGATTTCTTCGGATTCCAGAGAAAGGAAAGGATTCTGGAAATCAATAGAAGCATCTTTTAATTCTTCTACGTTATTTTTGATGTTCTCGCCGTATGAAGTAACAATTGGACAGTTATAATGGTTGCCGGCATCGGCATACTCTTTGCGCTCATAAGGAATGCAAGGGTAGAAGATATACTTACAGCCCTGCTGCAACAGCCACATGATATGTCCATGGGCAAGTTTTGCAGGATAGCATTCGGATTCGCTTGGAATGGACTCAATTCCCATTTCGTATATTTTTCTGGAAGAAAGAGGAGAGAGCACAACCTGGTAGCCAAGCTCTGTAAAAAATGTGAACCAGAATGGGTAGTTTTCATACATATTCAGGACACGCGGAATGCCGACGGTTCCTCGTTTGGCTTCGAATTCTTCCAGCGGTTTGTAGGAAAAATAGCGGTTTAATTTGTAGGCAAACAGGTTTGGAATATCTTTATTGGCTTTTTCTTTGCCCAGACCGCATTCGCAGCGGTTGCCGGAAATAAATTTGCGGCCGCCGGAAAAGTGGTTGATGGTAAGGAGGCAGTGGTTGGTACAGCCCTTACATCTGGTCATGTCTGAGTGGAAAGTCAAGTCTGTAATCTGCTGTAAATCAAGCATGGTAGTTGCCTCGCCGTTATAGTGGGCTCTGGCAATTAATGCTGCACCAAAAGCTCCCATGATGCCGGCAATGTCCGGACGGACTGCCTGACAGCCGGAAATACGTTCAAAGCTGCGTAGTACGGCATCATTATAAAAAGTACCGCCCTGAACAACAACTTTTTTGCCGAAGTCCTTGGCATCGGATACTTTGATTACTTTATATAAGGCATTTTTGATTACGGAATATGCAAGTCCGGCAGAAATATCTGCAACGGAAGCCCCTTCCTTTTGTGCCTGTTTTACCTTAGAATTCATAAATACGGTACAGCGTGTGCCAAGGTCGATTGGATTTTTGGCAAACAGTGCAACCCGTGCAAAATCGGCAACCTCGTAGTTTAAGGATTTGGCAAAGGTTTCAATAAATGAGCCACAGCCAGAGGAGCAGGCTTCGTTTAACTGGACACTGTCTACTGTGCCGTTTTTGATGCGGATGCATTTCATGTCCTGACCACCAATGTCTAAAATGCAGTCTACATCCGGTGCAAAGAAAGCGGCGGCATGGTAATGGGCAATGGTTTCTACTTCTCCCTCATCCAGCAGCAGAGCTTCTTTAATCAGAGCTTCGCCGTATCCCGTGGAACAGGAGCGGACAATGGTGGCATCTGCCGGAAGCTTGGCATAAATATCTTTGACTGCTTTAATGGCTGTTTTTAATGGGCTGCCATTATTGTTCTGGTAAAAAGAGTATAGTAAGGTGCCGTCCTCACCAACCAAGGCTGCCTTGGTTGTGGTAGAACCTGCATCAATACCAAGATAACAGCGCCCGTGGTAATCAGCAAGCGGCATCTTTTCTACGGTATGTACCTTGTGGCGGTTGGTAAATTCTTCATAATCGGCTTCATCGGCAAAAAGTGGTTCCATACGGGTAACTTCGAAATCCATGACAATTCCGGTTTGCAGCCGCTCAATCAAAGCATCCAGATCAAATGTTTCGGAGGATGCATTCTGCGCAGAACCCATGGCAGCAAACAGATGGGAATTTTCCGGTGCGATGACCTGTTCTGGTGTCAGGTTTAGCGTACGGATGAAAGCTTTTTTAAGCTCTGTTAAAAAGTGCAGAGGACCACCTAGAAAAGCAACGTTGCCACGAATTGGTTTGCCACAGGCAAGACCACTGATGGTCTGGTTAACAACTGCCTGAAAAATAGAGGCAGACAAGTCCTGTTTGGAGGCACCTTCGTTAATCAGCGGCTGAATATCGGATTTTGCAAATACACCGCAGCGGGCTGCAATTGGATAAATGGTGTTATAGTCTTTGGCATATTCATTTAAACCGGCGGCATCTGTTTTTAAAAGGGATGCCATCTGGTCAATAAAAGAACCGGTACCACCGGCACAGATACCGTTCATTCGCTGCTCAATTCCACCGGTGAAGTAGATGATTTTTGCATCTTCACCGCCGAGCTCGATGGCAACATCTGTCTGAGGAGCTGTTTTCTGAAGCGCAGATGCTACGGCAACTACTTCCTGAATGAACGGAATGTTTAAATGTTTTGCAAGGGTCAGACCGCCGGAACCTGTGATGGCTGCAGAAAGCAGACAGTTTCCTTCCTGTTCACGGATTTTTTTTAAAATACTGGAAAGCGCACCCTGAATGTCGGCATAATGGCGTTCATAGGCTGCAAAGACAAGAACTCCGGCTTCGTTTATCAAAGCGGTTTTTACAGTTGTGGAACCAATGTCGATTCCGAGGGTATATTTTTTTTTATCATTTGGCATAATATGGTATCTTCCTTTCATGTAGTATTGAAAACCACATTAGGTTTATTATAACTCACGATGGAAACAGATACAATGAAAAAAATATTAATTTTGAAATTTTTTTCAGGAAACAGTGGAGTTTTGGTGAAAAATCAAGTAAGATAGGGGTAAAGACTGTAGAAAAACGGGTATAAGTGGCAATGATGAATACGGAAGGAAGAAAGTAAGAATGAAAAAATACAGGGGAAAGCTGTTTGTTGTATTACTTCTGCTAAGTCTTAAGGTGCTGGAAACGGTTCCTGTACGGGCAGAACTTTTTTTAAATCAGAACGAAATACGGGTGGGGCTCACTTCCATGTATGCCGGAAAAGAGCAGATTACCATTTATAATACGAAGCTGGGGTATGGATATTGCATCAACAATCGATATCTTCAGGAAACGGTATTGGAGAGTGCGTCCGGTTTTTCCTTTGTACCGGTAGCCGGCTATTTTATTTCTGAAAAAAACTTTTACGGAAGCTATCAGGCAGCCAGTCTGGCAGCAGAAAAATATCAGCAGCTGGGCGTGGAAGCTTATCCGGGAAGCTGTTATCAATGTAGCTGGAGAGTTTACTTTGGCAGTGTGTCCCAATATTCCGAGGGAGAAACTTTTATGGCAAGGCTTACAGAGCTGACCGGAAAAAACAATTTTGAACTTTTACCGGGAAATAATTATCGCATTGAAGTAAGCGGTACGTTTGGAAAATTGCTGATTGATGTGGAGGAACGTTATGCTTATCCGCAGTTCAGACCGGTGACTGTGTATGAAAAGGAAGCTTATTGCGTGGATATGGGAGACCGGATATACCGTGGACGAATAGAAATCGGTCGTTATGGAAAAGCAACGCTGACTGCGGTGAACATTGTTGATATGGAAGAGTATTTATACGGTGTTGTTCCATCGGAAATGTCCTCTACCTGGCATGAAGAGGCATTAAAGGCACAGGCAGTGTGTGCAAGAAGCTTTGCCTTGATAAAAGCAGGCTATGGTGGAGACTCTAATGCAAAAAAAGGTTATAAAATAGTTGACACAGTCTCTTCACAGGTGTATAAAGGATATCTGGCTGAGTCTGTTAAAGCAAACCGGGCAGTGAATGCTACAAAAGGCGAAATGCTATGCTATAACAATAAAGTTGTGGCAGCATATTATTTTTCCACAAGTGGCGGACGTACAGAGTCTTCGCTGGAAGTATGGGGTGCCGACCTGCCATATCTGCGAAGTGTTCCGGATCTGTATGAACAGGCCGCAGAGTATCAGGTGTGGCAGACAAAGATTTCTTTAAATAAGATTAATTCGCTGTTAAAAAGTCAGGGGATTACTGATGAAAGCATGGATACCCTTCTTGTTTCTGCACAGTCGGAAAATGGAAGAGTTTCCGCATTAAAGCTGCTTGGAACTAATGCATCTTTGACGCTTCAGGGTACCACTATAAGAACCATTCTTAATCTGCCAAGTACAAAGTTTAAAGTGGTCAGGCAGAGAGAAGTGCCGGATCAGGTGTCAGTGTTGAGTGCAGAGGGTCTGACTTCCGGAAAAATCAGTGATATGTATGTGGCATCTGTGGATGGAGTGGCAAAAGCATCCGGAGAGTTGGAGCAATATATTGTTCAGGGAGCTGAAAATCTGTTGAATTATCCTCGTACAGCGCCGCAGGACGAAAATGAAATTTTATTTGCAGGCATGGGCTATGGGCATGGTGTAGGCTTAAGTCAGTATGGGGCGAAGGGAATGGCAGAGGCCGGCTATACATACAAAGAAATTTTGGAATATTACTTTACAGGAGCATGTGTAAGATGATGAAAAAACAGGACTTTTATTTTGACTTACCGGAGGAACTGATTGCACAGGATCCCTTGCAGGATCGTTCCTCTTCCAGATTATTGGTATTGAATAAAGAAACCGGTGCAATTAAGCATCAGATTTTTACCGATATTCTGGATTATTTAAAAGAAGGAGATTGCCTGGTTCTGAATAATACCAAGGTTATTCCGGCACGTTTGATTGGAGAAAGAGTGCTGTCGAAAAAAAAGGGCAACGGCACAGAAACCAAGGGTGCCCAGATAGAACTTCTTTTGCTGAAAAGAAGAGAAAATGATATCTGGGAAACGCTTGTAAAACCGGGAAAGAAAGCAAAACCGGGCACAATTATCCGGTTTGGTGACGGATTGCTTACAGCAGAAGTGCTGGAAATTGTAGAGGAAGGAAACCGATTGGTAAAGTTTCATTACGAGGGCATTTTTGAAGAAATTCTGGATAAGCTTGGACAGATGCCGCTGCCACCGTACATCACACATAAATTACAGGATAAAAACCGCTATCAGACAGTGTATGCCAAGCATGAAGGTTCAGCGGCAGCACCAACTGCGGGGCTGCATTTTACAAAGGAATTGCTGGAAGCAGTAGAAAAAAAGGGAGTTACCATTGCCAATGTGACCCTGCATGTCGGTCTGGGAACTTTCCGCCCGGTAAAAGAAGAGAATATTCTGGATCATCATATGCATACCGAATCGTATCAGGTACTTCCGGAAGAAGCGGAGAAGATAAACAATGCCAAAAAAAATGGCGGCAGGGTTATTTGTGTCGGAACAACGAGCTGCCGTACAATAGAATCAGCAGCAGATGAAAATGGGGTAGTGCAGGCAAAGGAAGATGATACCAGCATATTTATTTATCCGGGATATCGGTTCAAAGTGTTGGACGGGCTGATTACGAACTTTCATCTGCCGGAATCTACACTTTTAATGCTTGTTTCTGCTTTGGCAGGAAGAGAACACATACTTGCTGCATATAATGAAGCAGTGAAAGAACGTTACCGTTTCTTTTCGTTTGGGGATGCCATGTTCATTACAAGCGAGCAGTAAGGCAAAGTCTGAATTTTATACAATTCAGGCGTAGCTTCAGAAGCTATTTTGGATATAGGTAAGATTAAAAACCGGGAGGATAATATAATGACAAGAGATCAGTATGACGAAATGATGGAATTTGTACAGGAGGATATTAATACAATTACAGATTATCTGGAAGTGAACTATGATGAGATGTCATTAGAAGATATTTGTATGTTGTACCGTGTTTTTTTAGAAGAAAAACCGGAAGGGGAAGAAAAAGAGGATATTCACCGGGAACTTTTAGAGCAGTTGTATGATATGGCGGAGGAACATCCAAAGGATATGTTAAAAGCTGCAAAAAAGGTGCAGAACTATCTGGAAAAAGAATAAAAAATTTCCCCCATGTATGCTTTGCTCATCGGATGTGTAAACTGCCGGGCAGAGAACTGGGGGAATTTTTTATTACATTCAAACGCTCCGCTCTGGATGTGTACTCGCACGAAAAGAAAATAGTCGCAGGTGACTGCACTTGGCGTGAGAATGTGCCAAGGCATATTTTTAATTTTTTAGGTATATGTAATAACCATTGGTTTCCAGAACGTGGGTCGCCTTTGCTACAGCATCCTTGTTGTAAAATTCGATTCGGAGAACTCCCTGTTCGAATTCACGGTTATGGATAATGCCGATATTTTTGATACTGATGCCATGCAGGGAAAGCAGGGTAGCAAGCAGTGCAAGGGCACCGGTTTCGTCTTTGATGTCAACATACAGCTCAAAGGACGCCATGAGGGCACCTTTGGAACTGGATGAAATGGAATTCCGGTAGTTTCCGGCAATGTCGAACATATGATATAAAGCCTCTGTATTATCCGCAAGAATCATCTGCCGAGCCTGTTCCAGCAAATTCTGGTACTGGGTGAGTATATCGCAGATGCTTTCTTTGTTGGACATACAGATATTTTCCCAGATTTCCGGGGAAGAAGATGCAATGCGTGTAATATCTTTAAATCCACCGGCTGCCAGAAGACGCATTTTAGGTTCCAGGGAACCGGAATTTTGAATCATATTGACAAGCTGTGCGGCGATGATATGCGGAACGTGACTGATGGCTGCAGTGATTTTGTCGTGCTCCCTTGGTTCAAGAACAATGGGAATAGCACCCATAAGCCGTACAAGCTTGGTGTAGCGTTCCAGCATGGAGGCTTCTGTCTGGGAAGTCGGAGTTAAAATATAGTAGGCATTTTCCAGTAAAAGTGTATCGGAATGCTCGTAGCCGGTTTTTTCTGAACCGGTCATGGGATGTCCTCCGATGAAGCAGTGTTCCAGCCCAAGTTCAGCAACTTTTTGATGAATATCACCTTTTACACTGCCGACATCTGTAAGAAGGCAGCCCGGTGAAAGAATGTCTTTCAGATTTTCCAGATATTCTATGTTTTTTTGCACTGGGGCGCAGAGAAAAATCATATCACAGGCAGAAAAATCAGTGAGGTTTGTGGAGATATTGTCCAGTACACCGTCTTCCTTTGCCAATATAAGAGAATGGGATGGCAAAGCACCGTATTGGAAGGCTGTTAAAACAGGAGTTTCTGCCAAAAAAGCTTTTAAAGCACGGGCAATTGAGCCACCAATTAATCCAAAGCCGATAAATCCGAAGTGTGTTGTGGACATAGGAAAATACTCCTTTCAATTTTTTTCTTTTGTCCCTATTTTAGTGCAAAGAGGGTGGTTTGTCAACATAGTTCTGCGTTAAAGCGTTGCGCATTAACGCAACATAGAACAAGAAATTTCGATTGAAAGAGCAGCTGTTTCAGTGTATACTGGTGTGGAAAAAAGAAAAAAATGGAGAGAGTTATGAAACAGATTTTAAAAAAATATATCGGAGATAAAAAATTTTATAAAATGGTATTACTGATTGCAGTGCCGATTATGGTGCAAAACGGTATTACAAACTTTGTCAGCCTGTTGGATAATATTATGGTAGGACAGGTTGGAACAAACCAGATGTCCGGTGTTGCCATTGCAAACCAGATTATTTTTGTGTACAACCTTTGCATTTTTGGAGGCATGTCCGGTGCCGGAATTTTTGGCGCCCAGTTTTTTGGACAGGGAAATAATGATGGACTGCGTTCTGTGTTCCGCTTTAAGCTTGTCATCGGCTTTCTGCTGACCGCAATAGCAGCAGTAGTCATGTCTATGTATGGGGAACCATTGATTTCCCTATATTTGGATGAGAGTAATTCTGCGGCTGCAAATGCAGAAACCTTATTATATGCAATGCAGTATATTAAAGTTATGCTGGTAGGTTTTCTTCCGTTTGTCGTTGTGCAGATTTATGCCAGTACCCTGCGTGAAACTGGGGAAGCCATGCTCCCAATGCTTGCCGGAATTGCAGCTGTTGCCGTAAACCTTATTTTGAATTATATGCTGATTCTTGGAAACTGGGGAGCTCCGGAACTTGGTGTGGAAGGTGCTGCAATTGCTACCGTAACCTCGCGATTTGTCGAATGTTTTATTGTTGTGCTGTGGACACACCGGAATAAGCAGAAAAATCCTTACATTGTAGGAATTTACAGAAGTCTGGAAATTCCGGCAGATTTAATGAAGAAAATCATCAAAAAGGGTACGCCACTGCTTATCAATGAAGCGTTATGGTCACTTGGAATGGCAACCCTGCTTCAGTGCTATTCTGTCCGTGGGCTTGGTGTGGTTGCAGGCATGAATATTTCCAATACGATTGTGAACCTGTTTAATGTTACTTTTATGGCACTTGGAACTTCCGTGTCCATTGTGGTTGGAAAACTTCTTGGAGCAGGAAAGATGGAGGAAGCAAAGGATACCGACCGGAAACTGATTGTGTTTTCAATTGCAAGCTGTATGGTGGTAGCCGCTATTGTGATTGTACTTGCACCGCTGTTTCCAGAGCTTTATAATACAGAGCCGGAGGTTCGGGAATATGCAAAGCACTTTATTATTATTGCAGCGCTTTTTATGCCGCAGAATGCCTTTTTGCATGCCGCTTATTTTACGCTTCGTTCCGGCGGAAAAACGGTAATTACCTTTTTATTTGACAGTGGCTTTATGTGGGTGGCATCTATTCCGTTTGCCTTTATCATCAGCCGTTATACGGCATTGCCGATAGAAGCTGTTTATGCCCTTTGTCAGGGGATAGAAATTTTGAAAAGTATTTTAGGCTTTATTCTGTTAAAGAAAGGAATCTGGCTGAACAACATTGTAGAAAATGAAGTGTAAAGAAACTGCTGGCAGAGCAACGAAACGGTTTTCATCGGAACAGCAATGAAAAGACCGCATAGTGCGGCAGAAACGAGGAAATATGAAAGATTTTTTACCAATTTGCAAAGAAGATATGGAAAAAAGGGGCTGGAAACAGTGCGACTTTGTTTTTGTCATTGGGGATGCGTATGTAGACCATACTTCCTTTGCTCCAGCAATCATCAGCCGCGTACTGGAAAGTCATGGATATTGCGTAGGTATTATTTCCCAGCCTGACTGGAAGAATGAAGCAAGCATTACAATTCTTGGGAAACCGCGTCTTGGCTTCCTGATTTGTGCAGGAAATATGGATACGATGGTAAATCATTATACCGTGGCAAAAAAACGCCGTCAGAGTGATGCCTATACGCCGGGTGGCGAAATTGGCAAACGTCCGGACAGAGCAACCATTGTGTACAGCAATTTAATCCGTAAGGTATATAAGCAGGTGCCGATTATTATCGGTGGTATTGAAGCATCCCTGCGCCGTCTGGGACATTATGATTACTGGAGTGATAAAGTAAAACGTTCCATTTTGCTGGATTCGCAGGCAGATCTGCTTTCCTATGGAATGGGAGAAAAGTCTATTGTAGAAATTGCGGACGCATTAGACAGTGGTCTGGCAATTCAGGACATTACGTTTATCAACGGAACGGTATATAAAACAAATTCGCTGGAATCGGTGTATGATGCACTTACGCTTCCGTCTTTTCCGGAAATTCTGGCTGACAAAAAAACGTTTGCCCAAAGCTTTTATACGCAGTACTGCAATACGGATCCGTTTTCAGGAAAACGTTTGGTAGAAAAGTATGCGGAAAACGAATATGTGGTACAGAATCCTCCGGCAAAGCCGCTGACTCAGGCAGAAATGGATCGAATTTATGCTTTGCCTTATATGAGAAATTATCATCCGAGCTATGAGGAAAAGGGCGGTATTCCAATCATTCAGGAATTAAAGTTCAGCCTTGTCAGCAACCGTGGCTGCTTTGGCGGCTGCAGCTTCTGTGCCTTGACCTTCCATCAGGGAAGAATCATCCAGACCAGAAGCCATGAGTCGATCATAGAAGAAGCAAAGGCGTTTCAGTGGGATCCGGATTTTAAAGGCTATATTAATGATGTTGGCGGTCCGACGGCAAACTTTAGGGCCCCTGCCTGCAAAAAGCAGTTGACAAAAGGTGTCTGTCCAAATAAGCAGTGTCTGTTTCCTAAGCCGTGTGCCAATATGGAGGTCGATCATTCGGATTATTTAAAGCTGTTGCGAAAACTGCGTGAATTACCGAAGGTGAAAAAGGTGTTTATCCGTTCCGGTATCCGGTTTGATTATCTGATGGCAGATAAGGATGATACCTTCTTTAAAGAACTTTGTGAGCATCATATCAGTGGACAGCTTAAGGTAGCACCGGAGCATATCTGCGATGAAGTGCTTTCCATGATGGGAAAACCGGAAAATTCGGTTTATGAGTCTTTTATAAAAAAATATAAGCAGACCAATGCAAAGCTTGGTAAAGAGCAGTATGTCGTGCCCTATTTAATGTCTTCCCATCCGGGTTCGACCATTAAGGAGGCTGTAAAACTCGCAGAATATCTGCGAGATCTTGGCTATATGCCGGAACAGGTGCAGGATTTTTATCCGACTCCGTCCACGATTTCCACCTGTATGTATTATACAGGACTGGATCCTCGTACCATGAAAGAGGTATATACACCAAAATCTCCGCATGAAAAGGCAATGCAGCGTGCTTTGATTCAGTATCGTAATCCCAAAAACTATGATTTGGTTCTGGAAGCATTAAAACTTGCCGGACGGGAAGATTTGATTGGCTATGATAAACGCTGCCTGATTCGCCCAAAGGAGGGCAGAGGCTATGGCGGCGGAAATTATGCCACCGGAAACAAAGGAAGGGAAAAAAATGGCGGAAACAGCAGAAATGCCGGAAAAAAAGCAGAAGGAAAAAAGAAAAAAACAATCCGCAACGTGCATAAAAAGAAATAATGAGAAAAACAAAGTAGGGTAAAGGTATAAAAAACCTCCGGCGGCAGAGAAAAAGTCTGTGACCGGAGGTTTTGATTCTTTCACAGAAGCTATGTCCCGGGAAAGAATGAGCGTTCTGAAATTTTAGTCAGAGCTGTTTTATTACGGCTGCTTGCCGATGTAAGCTAAAATACCGCCGTCAACGTAAAGAATATGACCGTTTACGAAGTTGGAAGCATCCGAAGCAAGGAATACTGCTGGACCTGCAAGGTCTTCTGCTTCACCCCAGCGCTCCTGAGGAGTCTTGGCAATGATAAATTGGTCAAATGGATGTCTGGAACCGTCAGGCTGAATCTCACGGAGAGGAGCAGTCTGTGGAGTAGCAATATAGCCAGGTCCGATACCGTTACACTGGATGTTGTACTTACCGTACTCGGAGCAGATGTTCTTGGTGAGCATCTTTAAACCGCCCTTAGCTGCTGCATAGGCAGAAACCGTTTCACGGCCTAATTCACTCATCATGGAACAGATGTTGATGATCTTACCGTGTCCCTTTGTAATCATGCTAGGAATAACTGCCTTTGCCATGATGAAAGGAGCATTTAAGTCTACATCAATTACCTGTCTGAATTCTGCAGCGGTCATTTCGCACATAGGAATTCTCTTGATGATGCCGGCATTGTTTACAAGAATGTCAATGACACCAACTTCCTTTTCAATGCGTGCGATCATTTCTGCAACCTGTTCTTCGTTGGTTACGTCACAAACGTAGCCGTGAGCCTTGATGCCAAGTTCTTCGTAAGCAGCAAGTCCTTTGTCAACAAGTTCCTGCTTGATGTCGTTAAATACGATGGTAGCTCCGCACTTTGCATAGGCACTTGCGATGGCAAAACCGATACCATAGGATGCACCGGTAACTAAAGCAATCTTTCCTTCGAGGGAAAACTTATTTAAGTAGTCCATGATAGTCCTCCTTGTTGTTATTACACTATGTAAGTGTTTACATAGGCATTATAACAGTATTTTCCGATTTGTACAAGTATAAAATTCGTTTATCTTTTAACAAACAATATGGAACTGTCAGAATCATATTGCTATTATTCCGAAGTATTGAAAAAAGTGTTGAAAAGAAGTATTGAAAATATGGAATGCTTGAAATTTTTGTGTAAAGTTCTTGCCAAGTGGAAGTATTTAGAGGTATAGTATTAGAAAATGGGGCGGTAGTTTTTTTCACGATGAGTATATTCCAATATCGACTTTTTAGCCGCTAAACCCGCAAATGCCGTGCTTGTTATATTTGTACATTATAGATATAAAAAAGAGAGGTTACCATGAATTATGCTATTTTGAGCAATAAGAGTATATTGATCTAGTACCGATACTTCAAAAACTATATATATCACCAGAAGAATTCTTGGAGCCAATAAAGAAAGTTATTGTAGATTATGATTGATATTAAAGACATTGCAGATATGATTATGAATCGTAAGTGCGATAAATTTTAGAAAGGAAAATAATTATGACCTTAGAAAATAAACTCGGTATTACTGATTCGGTTGAATTAGCCAAAACAGAGGAAAAACTAAGCAAAAAAAGAGCAATCGAACTCTTTGAAAGCGGATATTTGGATAGTCTTGAAGCAGGAACATTTCATTCCCTTGCAGAAATTCATAAATATTTATTTGATTCTATTTACTATTTTGCCGGTAAAATAAGAACGGTTAATGTAGCAAAAGGAAACTTTCGATTTGCACCGCTTATGTATTTGCAAACAGCACTTGAAAATATAGAAAAAATGCCACAATCAACGTACGATGAAATTATAGAAAAATATGTAGAAATGAACATTGCACATCCCTTTCGTGAAGGTAATGGCAGAAGCACAAGAATTTGGTTGGATTTAATTTTAAAAAAAGAATTAGGTCAGGTTGTTGATTGGAGTATGGTTGATAAGGAAGATTATCTTTCTGCAATGGAACGAAGTCCTGTGAAAGATATTGAAATCAAGTATATATTAAAACAGGCACTCACTGATAAAGTGAATGACCGAGAGGTTTATATGAAAGGTATTGATCACAGTTACTATTATGAAGGTTATTCAACATTTAAGACGAATAATTTGTAATTGCATATTATTAAGGAATATGTTACGTTAGAAATCGACATATATTATCAAATGATAACGATAGAGGAAAGATGCTTATTTTTTAATGTTTTATAAAGTAAGGCTTATTTGTAAACAAAATTAGAAAAGAGGAACACTATGTTTAAGACCTTTTATCCGGATGAGTTCTGTGTTTCGGCGTATGAGATTCCTTATGAAGCACTGTATCAGCGGGGCATCCGGGCATTGATTTTTGATATTGATAATACGTTGACTGAGCATGGAAAACCGGCAACAGACCGGACGATTGCTTTAATGGACAGGCTGAAGAAAATTGGTTTCCGGGTGTGTCTGCTGTCCAATAATAAAGAAGCACGGGTAAAAATGTTTAATGAACCGCTTCAGGTGGATTATATTTATAAAGCGGGAAAACCCGGACGCAGCGGTTATGAGCGTGCCATGGAAAAAATGAGCAGCACAAGAGAAACTACCGTGTTTGTGGGAGACCAGCTTTTTACGGATGTATGGGGAGCAAAGCGCATGGGTATGGAATCCTGGCTGGTGGAGCCAATCGATAAGCAGGAGGAAATCCAGATTGTGCTGAAGCGTTTACTGGAAAAACCAATCTTATATTTATACCGGAGAAAAAAGAAGAATGAAAATCGATAAAAACAGAAATATTATTTTAATTGGCTATATGGGCAGCGGCAAGAGCACCGTCGGACGCAAAGCGGCAAAGGCACTCGAATATCAGTTTCTGGATACAGATGCCCTGATTGAACAGGAAGAGGGCATGACAATTTCGAAGCTTTTTGAAGAAAAGGGAGAGGTCTATTTCCGAAAAAAGGAAACGGAAACAATTGGTAAGCTGCTTACGGAAGCCAAAGGAAAGATCATTGCCACGGGCGGCGGTCTTCCCATGAAAGAGGGAAATGCTGGGCTGTTAAAGCAGCTTGGTACTGTTGTTTACTTAAAAGCAGAAACCGATACTCTGCTAAAACGCCTGTCCGGAGATGCGACACGTCCGCTTTTGCAACAGGGAGATCTGCGCAAGAAAATCGAAATAATGCTGGCAGTTCGCGGACCGATATACGAACGTTGTGCGGATGTGGTTTTGCAGACGGATACAATGTCTTTTTATGAAATCATCTGTGAGATAGAACGGTTATTGAAGTTATAAGAGGCATAATTGTATTTACTAATAAAAATTCCAAGAGATTATAAGAACGAAAGGGAGGAAAATCCTCTGATCGCAGAGCTCGCATTTTCACTCCGTAATAGAACAGAAAATTTCATCTGTTATCGAGAACAAAAGGAGGATTGGCATGAAATTATTAATTATCAATGGACCAAATTTGAATTTTTTAGGAATCAGGGAAAAGGGAATTTACGGCAGTGCTTCTTATGAAAGCCTCGTGGCTGACTTACAGGCGAAGGCCGAGCGTGACGGAATGGAGCTGGAATGCTTCCAGGATAACTGCGAGGGTGCAATCATTGACCGGATCCAGAAAGCATACTACGACAAGGTGGACGGCATTATTATCAATCCGGGTGCATATGCTCATTACAGCATTGCCATCCGGGATGCACTGGCTTCCATTGAGGTGCCGAAAATAGAGGTACATATTTCCAATGTGTACAAAAGGGAAGAATTCCGCCACAAATCTGTCATTACTCCGGTGTGCACCGGGGAAATCCTAGGACTTGGTCTGCAGGGTTACGCACTTGCCATGGATGCCATGAAAGAGCTATGCCGGTAAGAAATTGGTAAAGAGCAAGGCTTTAAATGGTGAAGAAATTGTCAGATTTCAAAAGTTTTGCATTTGAGAGCATAAAAAAGATTCAGAATGGAGGAGCGCAAAAACGCTTCGGAATGGAGAGTATCATGCAGGTGAAATATCAAAAACTGAAAGCACTGCTGGAAGAGAAAAAACTAGATGCCATTTTAGTTTCGGATGGCTACAATATGCGCTATCTCAGCGGATTTACCGGAGCAACCGGCTATCTGCTGATTACAAAAAACAGGAGGCATCTGTTTACGGATTTCCGCTATACGCTTGCAGCAACCGCCCAGGCACCGGATTATACGGTAGTGGAGGTGGATGCCGCAAGAGATTACTGCGCAGTGATCAACAAGGTGCTGGATGAGGAAAAGGTTGATACGCTTGGCTTTGAGGCATTACAGGTACGCTACAGTACATATGAGCAGTTCAAAGAGCGGCTTACTGTAAAGGAGCTTGTTCCGCTTACCGAGGAACTGAAAAGACTTAGGCAGATTAAGACAGCGGAAGAAATTGCACGGCATCGTCAGGCAGAGCATATTGGTGATATTGCGTTTAAAGAGATTTTAAAGGAATTAAAGCCGGGTGTGACAGAGCTTGAAGTTGCGGCAAAGCTGGAATACATCTTGAAAATGAACGGAGCAGATAAATTAAGCTTTGAATCCATCATTGCTTCCGGTGTAAATTCTTCCAAGCCGCATGCGGAGCCGGGACATAAAAAAATTGAATCCGGGGATTTTGTCACCATGGACTTTGGCTGTGTGTATCAGGGGTATTGCTCGGATATGACAAGAACCGTCGTAGTCGGCAGAGCAGACGAAAAACAGAAAGCAATTTATAATACGGTCTTAAAGGCACAGCTTGCGATTCTTGAGATGCTGAAGCCGGGCCTGCCCGGTAAGGCATATGATAAAGTGGCAAGAGATGTCATTTATGGTGCCGGCTACGAGGGGTACTTTGGTCATGGACTTGGTCACAGTGTGGGACTGGAAATTCATGAAAATCCCCGCTTTTCTGTGTTAGAAGAGGAAATAATTGAAGCTGGAATGATTATGACAGTTGAGCCGGGCATTTATATTCCGGAGTTTGGCGGTGTCCGAATTGAGGATATGGTAGTTATGACCGAGGACGGATATGAAAATCTGGCACATTCTGAGAAAGAATTGATAGAATTATAAAAAAATGTGTTGAAAAATTTCATGTTTTAGGTTACACTATGATAAGTATATTATGCACGCAGTAAAAAACTGCTACATTAAGGAGGATTTTATACATGATTTCTGCAGGCGATTTTAGAAATGGTCTCACACTTGAAATTGAAGGAAATGTAGTACAGGTTATCGAATTCCAGCACGTTAAACCGGGTAAGGGCGCAGCTTTCGTAAGAACTAAGTTAAAGAACATCAAAAACGGCGGCGTTACAGAAAAAACGTTCCGTCCAACGGAAAAGTTCCCGGCTGCCCACATCGAAAGATCTGATATGCAGTATCTGTACAGCGATGGTGATTTATATCACTTCATGAACACAGAAACTTACGATCAGATTGCCATGACTGAGGATCAGATTGGTGATTCCTTAAAGTTCGTTAAGGAAAACGAAATGGTTAAGATGCTGTCCCACAACAAGGAAGTATTTGCAATCGAGCCACCTCTCTTTGTAGAGCTTGAAATCACAGACACAGAGCCAGGCTTCAAGGGCGATACTGCAACCGGTGCATCCAAGCCGGCTGTTGTTGAAACCGGAGCTACGGTATACGTTCCTTTATTCGTAGAGCAGGGTGACAGAATCCAGATCGATACCAGAACTGGTGAATACATGAAGCGTGTTTAATACGCAGCTAAATTCAAATTAACAAAAAGAAGTATTTTGATGGACGTTATGTTTTCACAAAATACTTCTTTTTTTATGGAAAATGGTTGGATTCTTTATTCGGCTGTTGATTTCTATCTCTGTTTTCATTATAATTATAAGAAGACAGTATCTTTCTTTTCAGTACTTTTTTACAAAGGGAGAAGCCCAGCCTTAGGGAGTGGCTGGGCTTCGAGGGGGAGTTATGAAAAATCTAAAAAAGTAAATAAGTAGGGGAGAGTATCAAATGAATTGCTTCATTTGATGATTTAATAATAACTGGAATTTGTGTTCACTTTGTGACAGAAAAATGAAAAAAATATGAATTTCATGAACTGCGGATAAAGAAAATCAAAACAGAAAGAAAATTCCGTTTGGTTGCAGAAAAAAAGCAATTTGCCAGGAAGAAAAGGAGGATTTTATGGCAGTCATTAAACCATTCCGGGCAGTCCGTCCGGACAAAAAACTTGTATCGAAGGTAGCCGCCTTACCGTATGATGTGTATAATCGCACCGAGGCAAGAGAGGCGGCAAAAAAGGAACCGTTGTCTTTCCTGAACATTGACCGCCCGGAAACGCAGTTTCCGGAAGATTATGATATGTATGCCACTGCGGTGTATGAAAAGGCGGCTGCTATGCTGAAAGAGCAAAAAGAACAGGGAATCTATGTGCAGGAGGAAACATCGTGCTTTTATCTGTATGAGCTTACGATGGAGGGACGTTCTCAAACCGGTCTGGCAGCCTGTGCGTCCATAGATGATTATCTCAATCAGGTAATTAAAAAGCATGAGAATACAAGGGAAGAAAAAGAGCTAGACAGAATTCGCCATGTCGATACCTGCAGCACGCAGACCGGACCGATTTTTCTTGCATACAGAAAAAATGAGGCAGTAGAAGCAATCGTGGCCATAGAAAAAGCAAAGACTCCGGTGTATGATTTTATTTCTGAGGATGGAATCGGACACAGAGTCTGGGTGATTTCCGACAAAAATGTCATAGAGGCTCTTACAGGGGAATTTGAAAAGCTTTCGCAGATTTATATAGCGGACGGTCATCATCGTGCGGCTTCTGCAGTGAAGGTTGGATTAAATAGAAGAGAAGCAGCAGGACAGTATACAGGAGAAGAGGAATTCAATTACTTTCTTTCGGTATTATTTCCGGAAAATGAGTTAAAAATTTTACCGTATTACCGGGTTGTAAAGGATTTAAACGGACATTCTGACCATGAATTTCTGGATAAGATTTCAGAACGATTTTTAGTGGAGCCTTCGGATGAGCCGGTCGGACCGGAAAAAAAAGGTGAGTTCGGAATGTTTTTCAGAGAACAGTGGTATCGGCTGACCGCTAAGACGGAGTTCCTTGAAACGTCAGATCCGGTAAAAGCACTGGATGTTTCTGTTTTACAGGAAAATCTGCTGGCACCGGTGCTTGGCATTGGTGAGCCGCGAACGGATAAGCGGATTGACTTTGTGGGAGGCATCCGTGGCCTTGGAGAATTAGAGCGTAGAACACGAACCGACATGACAATTGCCTTTTCTACCTGTCCGACCTCAATTCAGGAATTGTTTGCAGTTGCGGATGCGGGACGTTTAATGCCACCAAAATCTACCTGGTTTGAGCCGAAGCTTCGCAGTGGAATATTTCTTCATGAGTTTTGATGCGTGTCTGTTCTAAAATAAAGCCGGGCTTTGTTGTTCTGATTAAAAAGGTTATAAGAAATTTATTTCTTAATGTAATTAGAAAATTGCGATTTCCTATTACATCAAAACACTCCGCTTTGAATAAACAATTCTTTTTAAAACAGAATTTACGAAATCACATGGATTTTGTTGACTTTACAAAGAGATTGACGTACAATGAAATTATGAAAATGACATTTTAAAATGCAAAACCAACCGCAAAAATTCAATTAAAAACAGAAAAGGAGCCGCTAAAAATGAAAAAAATGTCAACAAACAAATTAGTGAAGACAATTTATACCCTCCGGAAAGAAAAAGGTCTTACCCAGGCACAGCTTGCGGAGGCAACAGGAATCAACCGGGCAATGATTGGTCGAATTGAAAATGAAGATTACATACCATCCGTAGAGCAGCTGCAAACGTTGGGTGAAGTGCTTGGATTTGAAGTTGTTGATATGTTTGCAGATGAAAATGCGACAGAAACAGATACAGCTGCGACAACCCCAAAAACGTCTGTCCACACCGTACTTGACAGACCTTACAAAATTGCGGTAGCCGGTACCGGCTATGTAGGTCTTTCGCTGGCTACTCTTCTGGCACAGCATAACCATGTGGTTGCTGTTGACATTTTGCAGGAAAAGGTAGATATGATAAATCAGCATATTTCTCCGATTCAGGATGATTATATCGAAAAATATCTGGCTGAAAAGGAGCTTGACCTGACAGCCACACTGGATGGGGCTGCTGCTTATGCAGAAGCAAATTTTGTCATTATAGCTGCACCGACTAATTACGACAGTAAAAAGAACTTTTTTGATACGTCTGCTGTTGAGTCCGTGATTGAACTTGTTTTAAAGGTAAATCCGAAGGCAATGATGATTATAAAGTCAACGATTCCGGTTGGGTACACTGCTTCGGTAAGAGAAAAGTATCAAACCTCCAATATTATATTCAGTCCGGAATTTCTTCGTGAATCCAAGGCACTGTATGACAATCTGTATCCTTCCCGCATTATTGTGTCCTGTGATGAAAAATCCGAAGAAGCGGCACATGCGTTTGCAGCACTTTTACAGCAGGGAGCCATAAAAGAAAATATTGATACCTTATTTATGGGATTTACAGAAGCAGAAGCGGTAAAGCTATTTGCCAATACTTATCTGGCACTCAGGGTTTCTTTCTTTAATGAACTGGATACTTATGCAGAGTCTAAAGGCTTAAATACTGCAGAAATCATCAATGGTGTCTGCCTGGATCCTCGTATTGGTACACATTACAACAATCCGTCCTTTGGATATGGAGGATACTGCCTTCCAAAAGATACGAAACAGCTTCTTGCAAATTTTGAATCGGTTCCGCAGAATATGATGTCTGCCATTGTGGAAAGCAACCGAACCCGTAAGGATTTTATTGCGGACCGTGTGCTGGAAATGGCAGGTGCTTATGAAGCAAACAGCTCCTGGGATGTCAACAGGGAAAAAGAAGTTATTATTGGTGTATATCGTCTGACAATGAAAAGTAATTCTGACAATTTCCGTCAGAGTTCTATTCAGGGAGTTATGAAGCGTATTAAGGCGAAGGGCGCAACCATTGTTATTTATGAGCCAACACTTCCGGCAGGTTCCACATTCTATGGAAGCCGTGTGATTGGTGATTTAAACGAATTTAAGGCAGTTTCACAGGCAATCATTGCAAATCGCTATGATTCGTGTCTGGATGACGTAAGCAATAAAGTGTATACCCGTGACGTATTCCGGAGAGACTAGGAAGTGGATTATGAATATAACTGTTGATAATGATTTAAAAAAGAATGTGCAGGTTTTGAATCGGAAGAATAGGAGAGGCATTCAAAATTTATGGATATTTGAGAAAATGTTATTAGCTGTAGTTATAGGTTTTATTGTGATATTTCCGGTTTATTGTAAGGTAACAGGTTCTTTTGTTTCTACAAATATGAGAACAGGAGAAAAAAGTTATTTTTTAGTTGCCATGTTAGCATCCATTATTGCAGGAATGGGAATGGTATTAGTATTGCTCGTTTGGGTTGTCAGGAAGCGTATGGAAAATATGATTATTGGAGAAAGGGTTGACGAAACAATATAGATTTTCGTTGATAAATTATTCTATACATTTCGGATACAATATCAGACTTTAATGAACCAAAGAAATCTTGTTATTCTGGATTTAAACAGAATAAAAAGCATCGAAAATGATGAAAAGCTGTTTGAAATAAATGATGCTTGAGAAAATAGTTGATATGTCATTTGATGTATCCAGGATAGAGGCATCTGAAATGATGAACAGTAAATTAAAATTGTGGGATTATTTTACTCTGTCATTATATGAGTTACTAAAATCAAAGGAGAAACTAGGAGGAAGAAGCAGTTGCAGAACATTGACTTAACAAAAAAAACGGTACTTGTTACCGGTGCAGCCGGTTTTATCGGAAATAATCTGGTACTTGAGCTGCTCCGCACGGTAGAATCGGTTCGTATTGTTGGTATTGATATTATGTCTGACTATAATCCGGTAGAAATGAAACAATGGAGACTGGAGCAGATAAAAAAAGAAGCGGCAAAGCATCCAAAAGCCTCCTGGACGTTTATTAAAGGGGATATTGCGGATGCAGCCCTGATTCAGGATATATTTCAAAGCTATCAGCCAGCAATTGTGGTGAATCTGGCGGCACAGGCCGGAGTACGGTATTCTATTACAAATCCGGATGTCTATATTCAGTCGAATCTGATAGGGTTTTATAATATTCTGGAAGCCTGCCGTCATTCCTATGATGCGGGCAGTGGGGTGGAACATTTGGTCTATGCCAGTTCATCGAGTGTTTACGGAGCTAACAAAAAGGTTCCTTACAGCACAGATGACAAGGTGGATAATCCGGTCAGCCTGTATGCTGCCACAAAAAAATCCAACGAGCTGATGGCACACGCTTACAGCAAGCTTTATAATATTCCATCGACAGGTCTTCGTTTTTTCACGGTATATGGGCCGGCAGGACGCACGGACATGGCGTATTTTGGCTTTACAAACAAGCTGATAAAAGGAGAAAAAATTCAGATTTTTAATTATGGTAACTGTAAACGTGATTTCACCTATGTGGATGATATCGTTGAGGGAATCAAACGTGTTATGCAGGGAGCACCGGAAAAGAAAAACGGAGAAGACGGACTGCCGCTTCCACCTTATGCGGTGTATAATATCGGCAATAATCACCCGGAAAATCTTCTGGATTTTGTTCAGATTTTGCAGGAAGAACTGGTGAGAGCCGAAGTTCTTCAAAAAGATTATGATTTCGAGGCACATAAAGAACTTGTACCAATGCAGCCGGGAGATGTGCCAGTAACCTATGCAGACACCAGTGCTCTGGAACGGGATTTTGAATTTAAACCAGCAACAGACTTAAGAGAAGGTTTAAGAAGATTTGCCCAATGGTACAAGAAATTTTACAGTTGAGGGAAAACTTAAGATAATTTACTGCTTGCAAATTTTACTCTTTTGTGAGAGAATATATCGGTGTGAAATGACATTACGAACGATATGGAAAGGATTGGTATAAAACATGAGTAAAAAGCCAACGGTATTAATGATTTTAGATGGTTATGGTTTAAACAATAAGACAGAAGCAAATGCAATTGCAGAAGCAAAAACTCCTGTCATGGATAAATTAATGTCCGAGTATCCTTTTGTGAAGGGTGAGGCTTCCGGTCTTGCCGTAGGTCTTCCGGATGGACAGATGGGTAACTCCGAAGTTGGTCATACCAACATGGGTGCAGGAAGAATTGTATACCAAATGCTTGTAAAGATTTCCAAGTCTATCAAAGACGGTGATTTCTTCGAAAACAAGGCACTGGTTGCTACTATGGAAAACTGCAAAAAGAACGGTTCTGCACTTCATCTTATGGGGCTTTTGTCTCCGGGTGGCGTACACAGCCACATGGAGCACTTATACGGTCTGTTGGAGATGGCAAAAAAGAATGGTCTTGATAAGGTATATGTTCACTGCTTCTTAGATGGACGTGATGTGCCGCCTTCTTCCGCAGCAGAATATATGGAAGAAGCAGTAGCAAAGCTTGATGAAATCGGCGTAGGCAAGGTTGCTACCATTGCCGGACGTTTCTATGCCATGGATCGTGACAACGCATGGGACAGAGTAGAAAAGGCATACAATGCACTGGTGCTTGGAGAAGGAGTGGAGGAAACCTGTCCAGTACAGGCAATTAAAAATTCATATGCAAATGGTGTAACCGATGAATTTATGCTTCCTACAGTTGTAGAAAAAGATGGTATGATTAAAGAAAATGACAGCGTAGTGTTCTTTAACTTCCGTCCGGACCGTGCAAGACAGATTACAAGAGCATTTGTTGACCCTGAGTTCAAGGGCTTCGAAAGAAAGAATGGTTTCTTTACAACAACCTTTGTCTGCATGGCACAGTATGATGCAGAAATGCCAAATGTTTTAGTTGCTTTCCCTCCGGAAGAACTGACAATGACCTTTGGTGAATACCTGGCAAAGAACGGAAAAACACAGCTTCGTCTGGCAGAAACGCAGAAGTATGCCCACGTTACCTTCTTTTTCAATGGCGGAGAAGAAAAGCAGTTTGAAGGAGAAGAACGTATTCTTGTAAATTCTCCAAAGGTTGCTACCTTTGATATGCAGCCGGAAATGAGTGCGTATGAAGTGGCAGATAATTTAGTAAATGCAATCAAGTCCGACAAGTATGATGTGATTATTGTAAACTTTGCAAATCCGGACATGGTTGGTCATACCGGCATTATGGAAGCTGCCGTAAAGGCAATTGAAGCTGTAGATGAGTGCGTAGGCAAGGCATATGGTGCATTAATGGAAGTAAATGGTCAGATGTTCATCTGTGCGGACCACGGCAATGCAGAGCAGTTAAAGGACTACGAGACAGGTGCTCCGTTTACTGCTCATACAACAAATCCGGTTCCTTTTGTACTGGTTAATTATGACAAGAACTATACATTAAGAGAAGGCGGCTGCCTGGCAGATATCGTTCCAACCTTAATTGAAATGATGGGTATGGAGCAGCCTGCTGAGATGACCGGCAAATCTTTATTAGTCAGAAAGTAGAATTTGCGTTTTTTACCGTATTTTTTTGATAAAAGTAAAAAAACACTTTACAAAAAGCATTTTATTTTATATAATATACTCTAGTTGATTATTCCTGAGGTTTAGGAGGTGTGATAAATGGAAGTTTTAAGAGTAATCGTGACAGTTTTATATGTTCTTATTTGCATAGCTTTAGTTGCAGTAGTTCTGTTTCAGGAAAGTAAGACTCAGGGTCTTTCTGGTTCTATCAACGGTGTTGCTGAAACCTACTGGGGCAAAAATAAGGGTCGTTCTATGGAAGGTGCATTAGAAAAAGGTACAAAAGTTCTTGCGGTTCTTTTCCTGGTGTTATCTGTAGTGCTTAACCTGAACTGGTAATCAGAAAATAAGAATTTATAAGGCGTGTCCATGGTTTGGACACGCCTTTCTTTTACGTGCGCCCGCTGGGCGCACGTTCTAACGGGTGAAAGTCCCAAATCCGCCCTAGTAGTGGGAAGGAT